>CAZNRY010000020.1:0-32680 GCA_964575675.1 uncultured bacterium | reverse complement strand
GATTTCAGCTTTGATCTGAGGCGGACGAACAACGCGACGGCCACGGTCAACTACACGTTCTCCTTCGCGAACGGCACGGGGTCTGTGGCGAACACGCAGAGAAACATCGCGTGGACGGGCGGGATCGCCCCGAAGCAGACGGCCCCCCTCGACTTCGACCAGCGCCACAAGATGGCGGTAAACGTCGATTGGCGGCTCGCGCGAGGGCAGGGGCCGCTCCTGGGCGGGATCCATCCCCTGGAAGGGTTCGGCCTGAACGTGCTCCTCAACATGAGCAGCGGCTCGCCCTACACGCCGACCAAGCCGTACGACGAGGTGACCCTCGCCGCCGTCAACATCGAGCCCTCCGGGCCGATCAACAGCCGCTACGGTCCGTGGACCTACCGGGTGGACCTGAAGGCCGACCGCGGATTCGAGGTCGGGGGTCTCAACATCAGCGCATACATCTGGGTGTTGAACGTGATGAACCGAAGGAATCCGGCGAGCGTCTATTCCTCGAGCGGCGTGAGCGGCGATACCGGCTGGCTCACCCATCCTATCGGCGCCCGCGCTTACAACACGGCGGAGTTGCGCGATCGGTACGGCCTCGCGCAGACGAACCCCAACAACTACGACGTCCCGAGGGTGGTGCGCTTTGGACTCAAGACCAGCTTCTAGGTGCAGGAATTGCCCGGGGCAGCCGCGTCCGCGGACGCCCCGTCAAGGAGGTTCTATGAATCGGAGGATCTGGAGGATTCCTGCCTGGCTGGCCTTTGGCGCCCTGCTCGCATGCTGTGGCGCTGCCGCGGGCCTTCCCGTCGCGAAGACGGGGACGTTCGGATCTCCCATGATCATCTCGAACGACGTCATGGTGGACGTGAACAACATCGCCATGTTCGTGACGAACCGCGGGGGGTTCGCTCGCGATCTGGAATCGGCCGGGGGGCCTTCGGGGCTCTTCTTCCCGCGGGGAACGGACAAGACGGCCGTCTACGCGGCTGGCCTCTGGTTCGGCTCGCGGGTCCGCGTCAGTCCCGACAGCGTGGAAACCCGGGTCACGGTTGCCGAGTACGACCTCGAGTACACGCCTGGCCTGATCTACAACAGCGGGGGCGAGATCACGTGGGACGATGCGGGAGACGCCCGCCTGAAGGTCTACAAGATCGTCAAAGGGGACACGCTCAACGCGGACTATCTGGACTGGCCGGTCGCGGACGGCGCTCCCGTTGATGCGCGGGGGCGGCCTCTCTGGCAGGGGGACCAGACCTGCTGGGCGGTCTACAACGACGGCGATCCGGCGAGGCATACCAATGACGCGGGCGGCTCGACTCCGCAGAACATCGAGATCCGCCAGACGACCTTTGCCTTCGACCGCCAGGGTCCGCTGGGGAACATGATCTTCGTCAAGTTCAACTTCACGAACCGCGGGAACGAGACCCTGGACAGCTGCTACGTCTCGATGTGGTCCGACGTGGACCTGGGCGGCGCGACGGACGACATGGCCGGGTGCGACACGCTCCTGTCCCTGGGATACGTCTACAACGCCTCGAACGAGGACGAGATTTACGGGGCGGTTCCGCCCGCCGTCGGGTTCGACTTCTTCCAGGGTCCGATCGTGCCGGGCGCTGCGACCGACACGGCGCTGGTGAGCGGCGAGCGGATGCCGGGATACAAGAACCTGCCGATGACCTCTTACAACCGCTACATCAACGGGACCGACCCCGACAGCCGTTTCGCGACATACAACTACATGAGGGGGCTCACAATTAACGGCGCACCCCTGCACGTGAACGAGGACCCTGCGCAACCCGTCACCCACTACTTCTTCGCGGGCGATCCGGTGTTGGGAGAGGGGTGGATCGACGAGGCCCAGGCTGACAAGCGGATCATGCTCTCGTCGGGCCCTTTCACGATGGAGCCCGGTGATCAGCAGGAGGTCGTCGTCGCCCTCATCGTGGCGCAAGGGAGCGACCGGCTATCGAGTCTGACCCTCCTGAAGGCATACGACGATCAGGCCCAGAAGGTCTTCGATGCAAACTTCGACCTGCCCCCCCCGCCCCCAAGGCCGATCCTGTACGCGCGTCCCTACGACCGTGCGATCGATCTGAGCTGGTCGATGGATGCCGTCGGAGACGTGCAGATCAGCCTGCCGCTGAATGAGGAGTACCACCACGAGGGGTACAACCTCTATCAGGGCGAGTCGATCGTGGGGCCGTGGAAGAAGGTCAAGACGTGGGACGTCGCGAACGACGTCGGCTACACTTACGCCGACGTGCTCGATCCCGTCCTGGCCGGCAACGAGAGAATCATCACAGAGCAGGGCACCAACAACGGGCTTCAGTTCCATGCGCGCCTGACGCAGGACGAGATCCTCGGGGGGCCGCTCCACAACGACTTCAATTACTACTACGCGGTCAGCGCCTACTCCTACGACGTGAACCACATGGAACCGTACATGGTCGGCCCGAACCAGGTCGGTTGGATCACGCCGACCCTGGAGAACTCCAAGGCCGGGATCGCTGTGCGGCCGAAGTCGTCCGCGGCGGTCCTCGATGCTGTGGGCAAGCGACTCGCGGGAACGAGCGACGGGTCGGTACAGGTGGCGTTCGTCGTGCCCGAGAGCGTCAAGACGGCTACCTACCAGGTCACCTTCCGGGAAAAGGATATTGCGGGTACGCCGACGATCGTCTGGGATCTGGAGAACCCGGCCACCCACGACACGTTGCTCAAGGCGCAGACCTATCAGTCCTCGAAACCCGACGATTACGGCTACGAGGTCGTCCAGGGGATGATGGTTCGCGTTCTGGGACCCGCTCCCGGCTTCAAGCACGACGAACGGCCCGACCTGATGATCGACGAGATCATCGCAGGCGACGGGGAGGGCGGAGGATCGCCCGTCGAACCGGACGGCTACGGCGGTCCGGGCAAGGCGTGCTTCTGGGCGAGGAACTCGACCGGCGATTGGTCGCTTTCGTGCGGAGGGGGCGCCGGCGGCGAAGCCCGCCTGACGCGAGACGGCACGCTGAACGCCAACCTCACCTCGTCGGACATCTTGATGAAGTGGGACTACGCGGACGACAACTGGGGCTGGTGGGCGCTCGATAGCGGTGTCTGGGCGAAGATCCCCTTCGGGCTCTATCTCCGCGATCCGGTCACCGAGGTCGAAACGCGCGTGGTCCCGCTCTTCACGGCCGCCGGCGGGACGGAGGGCGTTTACGACATCCAGGGTCCCGACTTCGTCGACGGCCACTACGCCCTTCCGAGCGCGGATTGGTGTTATGCCTACACGTTCGACGGCGACTGGCCCGCCCTGGTTGCGGACGTGGAGGCGGACGGGACGCTCGACAACGATACGACGAATCTAGAGCTCTTCGCCCGTCTCGTGGTCGTGCAGAGAGGCGAGACGCCGATTCTGCCGGCGAAGGGGACGGTCGTCCAGTTCTCGACCACGAAGCCGAACACGCCGGCCGACAAGTTCGAGTTCAAGTCGCACGCCCCGGGAGGCGCAGCCGGAACGGTTGTCGGCAACGACCTAAGCCAGATCCGGGTCGTCCCCAACCCGTACTTGAACCAGAGCGCGTACGAGTTGAACCAGTTCGACCGGATCATCAAGTTCACCAACCTGCCGGCCCGACCGGCGACCATCCGGATCTTCAGCCTCGCGGGGGATCTGGTCCGCACGATCGAGAAGACGAACGTGATCAACAGCGAGGTGATCTGGAATCTGCAGAACCAGGAGTCGATACCCGTCGCGAGCGGGATCTACCTTTACCACGTCGATGTCAAGGGACTTGGCAAGAAGACGGGGAAGATCGGTGTCTTCGTCGAGAAGGAGCGGCTCAACCGCTTCTAAGGCGGGAGAGGAAACCGTGGAAGGAGGAATCGAGATGAGAGTTCGGATTCTTTGCTGCACGGCCGTTCTGCTCCTCGCCGTCGCGGGAGGCGCAGACGCCGGCAACCCGGATCGAATCGGCACCGCCGGGGCTCAGGAACTTCTGATCCCCAACTCCGCGCGCGGCCTCGCCTTGGGGAGTGGCCTGGTCGCGGATCCTGGCGGCGTCGAGATGCTTTTCTACAATCCTGCCGCGATCGCCGGCGTGACCGGCGTCGAGGCATATTTCAGCAACCTCAAGTACCTCGCGGACATGAAGAAGAACTACATTGCGGTCGCCGCAAAGACGTCCTTCGGGACGATTGGCGTAAGCGCGGACGTTTTGTCCGTGGGCGACATCGAAGAAACAACCGAGGAGAATCCCGAGGGGACGGGGAGGATCTTCTCCCCGACTTTCTCGACCCTGGGTCTGAGCTACGCCCGGTACATGACGGACCAGGTGACGCTCGGGCTGACGGCCAAGGTGGTCTCGGAATCGGTCTTCCAGATCCGCTCGACGGGTCTCGCCTTCGACGCGGGGATTCAGTACCGGCCGGGGCCGAAGGGAGTCTGGATCGGGATCGCCGTCAAGAACTTCGGACCCAACATGAAGTTCTCGGGGAGCGAGTTCGAGAGCTTCCATCGTACGTCCGGCAATCCCTATGCGAATGACCGGTCGCTCGCTTCTCAATCGGCCGCTTTCGAGCTTCCCAGCTACTTCGAGATGGGAGGACGCTACGCCCATCCGATCGAGAACGTTGGGGAACTGGCTGGCTATGGGGCCTTCCAGTCGAACAACTTCAACAACGACTCTTTCAAGCTCGGCCTCGAGTTTGGATATCACGAAGTCCTCTTCGTGAGAGGGGGCGGCGTTCTCACGCAGAACAACGACTATCTGTTCGGTCCGTCGTTCGGGATCGGCTTCTCGCTGCCGATCGGCGCGACGAGCAAGATAGTCGTCGACTACGCGATTCGAACCGTTCCCGACTACTTCGAGGACAACCAGATGCTGGCGCTGAAGTTCGTTTTCTAGACGTCCAGCGGTCTTCTCGAGGGGGTGGGGTCGCGTGGCGATCCCGCCCCCGTTCGCTGCCTTGCGGCGCCGGACAAGCCAAAGACGCCACCTGATCCGGCGACCGGGGGGGGCGAGCCGCCCTGGGCGCCCCGCCCGAGTCCGCCGCGACGGTTGCACAGCGTGCCGGTTCTGCTAGCATCGGGCGGACGTCCGATACGGCAGCCAAAGCGGGGCGGAAGGTGTTCAACGTAGGTAGCCAGGAACTTCTCGTCGTCCTCCTCTTGGTCTTTCTCCTCTTCGGGCCAAGGCATATCCCCGGGGTCGCCCATGCGCTTGGCAAGGGGCTTGGGGATCTCCGTCGGGCCATGGAGGGGATCGAGGGGAGCGTGCGTCGGGCCGGGGGAGACCTCCCGCGGATTCCGCGCGATCTCGATGATCTGGAGATCTACCCGCCGCGGAAGCCGATGACATCCCTCGACCGGCCGGGGGAACCCGAACCTCCCGCCGAGAAGAATCCTGGGCCGTCGGGGACCGAGCCGCCCCCGGCCGACACGCCTCAGGAAGGTCCCGGGGGTGTGCAGTCGTGAACGGTGGGGGGGATCTGCCGAACATCGCCCTGGTCGGGTTCATGGCCTCGGGGAAGACCTCCGTGGGAATGGCGTTGGGCGTCCTGACTGGGCTTCCCTTTCACGATGTCGATCGGATCGTGGAGGAATCGGAGCGGATGCCCATCGTGGAGATCTTCGCACTGCGCGGCGAAGCGTATTTCCGGGAGGCGGAGGGGCGGGTCTTTCGCGGGCTCTGCGAAGGGGTGGGACAGATCATAGGCTGCGGCGGCGGGACCTTGCTCGATCCGCGGAATCGGGCGGCCCTGCGGACGCGCTGCGTTGCGATCTGGCTGAAAACCTCACCAGAGGAACTGATTCGCCGCCTCGAATCCTCGGGAGCGGACGCTCGTCCCTTGCTGGCGGGCGAGGAGCCGCGCATCGTGGTGCCGCCCTTGTTGTCCGCGCGTGAAGGGCTTTACCGCGGCGCGGACCTTCCCGTCGAAACCGACGGGAGAAGCGTGGGCGACATCGCCGCGGAGATCGCGGGCCGCCTCTCCCTTCCCTCTGCAGGGGAGGGGCCGTGAAGATCGTCGCGGGGGACCTGCGGGGCCGGACCCTACGGACCCCGCCCGGGCGGGTGCTCCGGCCGACCCAGGGGCACGTCCGGCAAGTGCTGTTCGATGTCGTCGGCGAGGAGATCTCGGATGCGCGGGTTCTCGATCTCTTCGCCGGGATCGGCGCCTTGGGGATCGAGGCGTTGAGTCGGGGGGCGAGCGAGGCGCTCTTTGTCGAGAGGGACACGGCGGTCTTGAAATTCTTGCGCGAGAACGTCGAGACGATGGGGCTCGGCGATAGGAGCCGGGTTCTCGGCGTTTCTGTGAATGTGGCGTTGCGGCTTCTCGAGGAGGAGGAAGGGTCGTTCCGGTGGGTCTTTGCGGACCCCCCCTACGGGCAGCGCGCCGACCTTTGGCTCGCGCACGTGGAGCGGGCGGGGCCGGGAGGGATCCTCTCCGCCGGCGGCACCTTGGTCCTCGAGATGTCGAAACGGGACGCGATTGAGGAGAGGTTTGGCGCACTCCGGCGCCGCCGGACGCACGAGGTCGGGGAGACGAAGCTCGAGTTCTTCGGATGGGAGGGGTCGTGAAGGAACAGACGGGGATTTTTCCGGGAACGTTCGATCCGGTCACGCTTGGACACATCGACGTGCTGACGCGAGCCCTGCACCTTTTCGACAGGGTCATCGTGGCCGTCGCCTCCGCGGACCGTCACCACAAGGATCCCCTCTTCTCCGTCGAGGAGAGGATGGAGATGGTCCGCGATGCCGTGCCGCGGAGCCTGCGCGCCCGCGTTGAGGTCGCGCGTCTGGAGGGACTTCTCGTGGAGTTCGCGCGAGAGCGAGGCGTGCGCGTCGTCGTGCGGGGACTGCGCTTTTTCTCCGACTTCGAATACGAGTTCCAGATGGCGACAATGAACCAGAAGCTCTGGCGGAGTCTCGACACCGTGTTTCTGATGCCGACGGAGAAGTACTCGACGATCAACTCGACCCTCGTCAAGGAGATCGCACGAAACGACGGGAGTCTGAAGGGATTAGCCACGCCGGCCGTAGCCGCACGGCTGGCGGCGTGCATGGGAAAGAGCAGCGAAGCGGCAAGGACAACTGGGAAGAAGGGGAGGAAGGGGAGATGAAGTTGTCGCAGTTCGCTTCGCGGGTCGGGCTGTCGGAGACGGGGGCCGTCGATGAGAAGGTCAGAGAACTGCGCCGGCAGGGGCGCGAGGTCTTCAATTTCGGGGTCGGCCAGCCGGATTTCCCGACTCCTGCCGAGATCTGCGAGGCCGGAGCGGAGGCGATCCGGCAGGGCAAGACGCGCTACACGTCGCCGATGGGAACGATCGAGCTCAGGGAGGCGGTCGCGGCAAAGCTCCGCGACGAGAACGGCATCGTCTACGATCCCGCGCGCGAGATCCTCGTCTCCAGCGGGGCGAAGCACTCGATCCACAACTTGCTGGCCGCGGTCCTGAGCCCTGGTGAAGAAGTGATCGTCCCGACGCCGACCTGGGTAAGCTACCCGCCGATGATTCGACTTCTGGGGGGCGAGACCCGCTTCGTCGAGACGTCGATCGAGAGCGGATTCAAGATGACGCCCGATGCCCTCCGCAGCGCGCTCGGGCCTCGCGTCGTTGGTCTTCTTCTCAACAGCCCGTGCAACCCAACGGGGTCGGTCTACGGGGACGATGAACTGCGCGCGCTCGGGCGCGCGGCGATCGAGGCCGGTCTCTGGGTGATCACGGACGAGATCTATGAGCGCATTCTGTTCGACGGCCGCCGGCATTCGAGCATCGCTCTGCTCGAGCCGAAGATGCGATCGCGGGTTGCGGTCGTCAACGGCGTATCGAAGGCCTTCTCGATGACGGGTTGGCGAATCGGTTACGCCGCGGGCCCCGCCAATTGGATTCAGGCTGCCTCCGCGATCCAGAGCCATCAGTGCGGGAATCCCTGCTCGATCTCGCAGGAGGCGAGCCTTTTCGCGCTTCGGGCCGGCGGTGCGAGCATCGAGCCGATGAGGGCCGCCTTCGAGCGCAGGCGCGATCTTTGCCTGCGATGCCTGGATCGCATCCCGGGGCTCGAGCTGTTCGCCCCCGAAGGGACGTTCTACCTTTTCCCGCGGGTCTCGGCATTCCTGGGGCCCCGCCCAGGCTCGGACGGGATCTCTGACGATGGAGAACTGGTCTCATGGCTTCTCGATGAGACGGGCGTTGCCACGGTGCCGGGCTCTGCATTCGCCGCGCCGGGACACCTTCGGATCTCGTTCGCAGCCTCGGACGAGTCCCTCGAGAAGGGGTTGGGGCTCATGCGAGATGCTCTCGTGCGGCTCGGACCTGCCCCGCAGAAGTAGGCTATCTTTGCGATAAGGGGTAAGCGCCTATGCCCACATATGATTATGTGTGCGACAGTTGCGGTCATGAGTTCGAGTTAGTTCAGAAGATGACAGACAAGCCCCGCAAGCGATGCCCCCGCTGCGGTTCGACGATCAGGCGGCGCATCGGCGCGGGGTCGGGGCTCCTCTTCAAGGGGAGCGGGTTTTACGCGACGGACTACCGTTCCGCCGACTACAAGAGCAAAGCGAAGGACGAGCAGAGCGGCCCGAAAGTGGCTCCCGCGTCCGAGGGGAAGTCGGACGGCCGGAAGGACGGCGGGGCCCCCGCCGAAAAGGGACCGCACGGACCGGAGAAAAAGGACTGAGGCCCCATGTTTGTTGACGAGGCTCGAATCCGGGTCGTTTCGGGCAGCGGGGGAAATGGCTGCGTCAGCTTCCGTCGCGAGAAGTACGTCCCGAAAGGGGGACCCGACGGAGGCGACGGGGGAGACGGGGGCAGTGTCATCCTCCTGGTCGATCCCGACCTACGGACCCTGTTGCATCTGCGACACCAAACCCTGTTCGATGCGGGACGGGGCGGCCACGGGATGGGGAAACAGTGTTCCGGAAGACGGGGCGGGGACTGCTTGATCCCGCTTCCCGTCGGAACGATCGTCCGGGATGCCCGCACCGGAGAGTGGATCGCTGACCTGACCGTGCCGGGCGCCTCCTTCCTCGTTGCGAAGGGCGGCAAAGGGGGAAAGGGGAACGCGCGATTCAAGTCTTCCACGCGGAGAGTCCCGCGGATCTCGACGCCGGGCGGCGAGGGGGAAAACCGCCAGCTCGCCCTCGAGTTGAAGCTGTTCGCGGATGTCGGCCTCGTTGGCCTGCCGAACGTCGGAAAGTCGACCCTTCTCGCCCGGGTATCGAACGCGCGTCCCAAGATTGGGGACTACGAGTTCACGACCCTCGAGCCCAATCTTGGGATTGTCGCCGTGGGACGTTTTTTCAGCTTCGTAATGGCGGACATTCCCGGTCTCGTGAAGGGCGCGAGTGCCGGAAAGGGGCTCGGCGTCCGGTTCCTGAAACACGTCGAGAGGACCCGCGTTCTCCTCTTCATGATCGACAGCCTCTCAGACTCGGTGGAAGAGGATCTCACGGTCCTGCGGCACGAGGTCATGAGTTTCAGCCCCGCCCTAGCGCGGCGGCCGTTTCTCGTGGCCTTCAGCCGCTCCGATCTCGTGGGCGAGGGTTGGAACCCTCCTGCCGCGGCCGGGTCCCCCAGCGTCGTCTTCTCGGCGCATTCGGGCGAGGGCGTGGAGGATCTGCTCGGGCGGCTGCGCCAGCTCCTTGAGGCAGTGCCCGCCGAACCGGCGCTGACGGAGCCTGCCTCCGATGCCATCGAATCGCCGCTTCCATTCGGCGAGCGCCTGGATCGGGGCGAGGAGCTCGGGGCGACCCCTTGGCCCCGTCGCTGGTATGTCGGGCATGGGGGGCCAAGGGAGGAACGAATCGCGGATGGATGAGACCGCGCGAGACCGCCGTCTTCGCTGGATCGCGTGGTCTCTTCGGCCTCACCTGCGGCCGCTCGCCCTTGCGGAGGTCGTAAGACGGAGGGGCGGCTCCCCCCCGCCCTTGCCCGCGGCGCGCGCGGACATCGAGACGGAGTTTCCTTTGCGTCCGTCCGACCTCGCATGGCTCCTCGCTCGCGAGCCGGGCGTGGAGGCCGCCGCACGCGCGGAAGCTTCGGCGGAAGCTCGGGGGTTCTCGATCCAGACCCCCGAGGAGGGAGGGTGGCTCGGCCGGCTTTGGACCGAGCTCCACGACCCTCCGGCCGCGCTGTACGTCCATGGTCGGCTTCATCGTCCCGATGACCCCGCGGTTGCGATCGTGGGGGCGCGCCACGCTTCAGACAACGGACTCGCCCTCGCGCGTTCGATTGCGCGAGATCTTGCATGCGCCGGCGTCACTGTGGTCAGCGGACTCGCGCTGGGCATCGATGGATCATCCCATCGCGGTGCCCTGGACGCGGGGGGGCGCACCGTGGCCGTCCTAGCGGGAGGGGTGGACCGGCCGTCGCCGCCCAGCCATGCGGGGCTCGCGGAGGCCATCGCGGCCTCCGGCGCCCTCGTCAGCGAGTTTCCTCAAGGCATGGAGCCGCGGCCGCTCCACTTTCCCCGGCGGAATCGAATCCTTGCGGCGCTCGCGTCAGTTCTGGTGATCGTGGAGGGGAAGGGTCGCAGCGGCGCCCGTTCAACCGTCGATCACGCGCTCTCCCTCGGACGGGAGGTCGTCGCGGTTCCGCGCGATCCCGTGCACGAAGGGTCCGTTCTACCGAACAGCCTTCTGCAGACGGGTGCGGCGGTGGTGGTCTCCGCCGCGGATCTCCTGTCGATTCTCGGGGTGGACGGCGGGCGGTCCGAAACCGGACCGAAGACGGCAGGGCAGATGCCGGAATCGCTCTTCGGCGACGTGGACGAACTCCTCCTTCAGGCCCTGCGGCACGGAAGCCGGCACTTGGATGCACTCGCCCGATCGACCCGCCGCGCTCCGGCCGATCTACTGGCGTCGCTCGGGAGACTCGAGCTCGCGGGGAGGGTGAGGCGCCTCCATGGGGCGAGGTTCGAGCGCGTCGGTTCGTTGCGATGAGCGAGTTCTCGGATTGGGTCGAGTACGCCGCCCTCTCGAGTTTCCTCCGGCTCGCGCGCTCGATCCCGCGGCGGGCCGCCTTGGCGATGGGGCGCGGCATCGGGGACGTCCTGTTCGACCTGGTGCGCATCCGCCGGACGGTCTGCCTCGACAATCTGAGGAAGTCGTTCCCGGAGAAAGGCGAGGAGGAGATCCTGCAGGTCGCGCGATCGTGCTACCGCAACTTCGCACAGACCGCGATCGAGGCGGCGCGGCTCCCGCACCTCTCGAAGGAAACGATCATCGGCATGGGAGAGATTCGGGGCAGGGAGCACGTCGAGTGGATCGCCGCGCAGGGGCGGGGCGCGATTCTTCTCACGGGACACTTCGGCAACTGGGAGTGGGGCGGCGCGCTGCTTCCCGCGCTCGGCTACCCGACTCAGGTCGTGGTCGGCCGGCAACACAACCGCCGGGTCGGCGATCTCATGGATCGGATCCGCCGGGGGACCGGCGTCGGCGTTCTCTCGGCCGAAACGGATCTGCGCGGGATCATGAAGGCCCTTCGCAGGGGGGATCTGGTCGCGATCGTGGCGGATCAAGACGCGGGGCGCGACGGAGTCTTCGTCGAGTTCATGGGTCGGCCCGCCTCGACGGCGGTCGGCCCCGTGAGGCTGGCGCAGCGGTTCGGTGTGCCGATTCTTCCCGGCTTCACCCTGCGTGGACCCGATGGGCGCTATCGCCTCGAGCTTCGCCCACCGATCTTGGTTCCGGCGGGTAGGGAGGAGACCGCCGTCATCGTGGCCTACACGGAGCTTTGGAGCCGGATGCTCGAGGAGTACGTCCGAGAGTACCCGGAACAGTGGTTCTGGATGCACCGGAGGTGGAAGACGCAGCCGCCGGGGCTTCCTTCGAACGCGAAAGGAGGCGCTTGATGCGATTGGCAAGCATCGGACCGGCGGGAGGGGAGAGACCGGTCTGGATTTCGGAAGACGGTGCGCGCTACCTGGACGCATCGGCGAGTTCCTGGAGGGAGGCGCTGGAGGAGGGGTTCCTCGCCGATGAGATGGAAGCGGCCGCCGGGGCGGCCATCGAGGACTGGCGTGCGATCGAGGGGAAGCGGTTCGGGCCTCCGATCGTGAACCCATCGAAGATAGTCGCGGTCGGCTTGAACTACCTCGACCATGCGCTCGAACAGGGCAAGAAGCCGCCGGAGGCGCCGCTTCTGTTCATGAAGGCGCCGAGCTGCCTGATCGGCCACGGAGATCCGATTCGGATCCCGCCTCAGGAGGGGAAGGCCGATGCGGAGGCGGAGCTGGCTGTCGTGATCGGCGCGACAGCGCGCAACGTGGACGCCGGGGGGGACCGGGCCGCGATCCTCGGCTACACGAACATGAACGACGTGTCAGGCCGCGCGGCGCAGTACGGGGACAAGCAATGGATCCGGGGAAAGAGCTTCGACACATTCGGTCCGTGTGGTCCATGGATCGTGCTGGCCAGAGCGCTGCCGGACCCGCACGGACTCGCGATCCGCTCGGATTGGAACGGCGCGATGATGCAGCAGAGCCGGACCGATCAACTGATCTTCAACGTGTTCGATCTGGTCGCCTACATCAGCCGGCAAATGACCCTTTGTCCGGGCGACCTCATCGCGACCGGCACCCCATCGGGCGTGGGGGTGTTCCGCGATCCGCCGGTGTTCCTCAAGGCGGGCGACCGAGTCCGGATCGAAATTGAGCGGATTGGCGTCCTCGAGAATCCCGTCGTGGCCGGTTAGTCGTAGTACTCGATCCCAAGGTGCGTGATCAGATCCTCTCCCTTCATCCAGCGGAGGGTGTTCTTGAGCTTCATGAGCTGAATGAAGAGGTCGTGCTCAGGATAGAGGCCGGGCGCGTGCATGGGGCTCTTGAAATAGAATGACAGCCACTCCTGGATCCCGCGCATGCCGGCCCGCTGGGCCAAGTCCATGAAGAGTGCGAGATCGAGAACGATCGGGGCGGCGAGGATCGAGTCCCGGCAGAGGAAGTTGATCTTGATCTGCATCGGATAGCCGAGCCATCCGAAGATGTCGATGTTGTCCCAGCTCTCCTTGTTGTCGCCCCTCGGCGGATAGTAGTTGATCCGCACCTTGTGATAGAGGTCTCCATAGAGCTCCGGATAGAGGTGCGGCTGCAGGATCGAGTCGAGTACCGAAAGCTTGCTCTCCTCTTTCGTCTTGAACGATTCCGGATCGTCCAGGACTTCACCGTCACGGTTGCCGAGAATGTTGGTCGAGAACCAGCCGGAGACCCCGATCAAACGCGACTTGAAGCCCGGTGCGAGAATCGTCTTCATCAAGGTCTGGCCCGTCTTGAAATCTTTGCCCGAGAGGGGCACGTTTCGGTCGCGGGCGAGGGCGACCAGGGCAGGGATGTCGGCGGTCAGGTTGGGCGCGCCGTTCGCGAAGGGGACGTTTTCCATGATCGCCGCGTACGCGTAGATCATGCTCGGCGCGATCTCGGGGTCGTTCTCGCGGAGCCCGCGCTCGAAGGATTCGATCGTTTCGTGAACGGCCGACGGCTTCAAGAAAATCTCGGTCGAGGCGCACCAGACCATCACGAGGCGATCGCACCCCTTCTCCGACTTGAATCGGCGGATGTCCTCGCGCAAAGCCCCGGCCTTTTCCATCAACGTCTTGCCCTGCTTGACGTGCGTGCCGTGCAGCTTCTTGACCCAGCGATTGTCGAAGACGGCGGCCATCGGTTCGATCGATTCGAGCCCGGGGCGGAGCTCCTCGATCTGCGCCTCTCGCAAGACTCCAGCCTTTCTTGCCGCCTCATACGCATTGTCGGGGATTGGGTCCCAGCCGCCGAAGACCATGTCGTCGAGCGTGGCGAGGGAGACGAAATCGCGTATCGCTGGCGAACGATTCTCGGTGCGCTTGCCAAGGCGGATCGTTCCCATCTGTGTGAGGCTTCCGTATGGGGATCCGGTCCCACGGCGGGCGGCCTCCACCCCCGCGATGAATGTCGTGGCGACGGCGCCGAGTCCGGGCATGAGAACGCCGAGCTTTCCCTTGGCAGGCTGAATCGTCACGCTCATCTCAAGTCTCCTTTCGATCGTTGCTTCCGGGATACGCCTGCAGGCTATCGACGAGGATCGAAACGGCCCGGCTCAATACCTTCTCCTCGAAGACATAGGCGATCCGGATCTCTTGCTTGCCCATCCCTGGCGTTGCGTAAAACCCATCCCCCGGCGCAACCATCACCGTCTCACCGTCCTTCTGGTACTCGGTCAGCACCCATCGGACGTACGTCTCGGCGTCGTCCACGGGGAGCGAGGCCATCACATAGAAGGCCCCCCGAGGCGGACGGCAGCGAATCCGCGGGTCTGCTCCCAGGCCGCGGATGACGAGATCGCGGCGGGTCTGAAATTCCCGGGCGAAGCCGTCATAGTAGCTCCTGGGAAGGGAAAGGGCGGGAACGACCGCGATCTGCCCCAGGCCGGGCGGCGAAAGCCGGGCCTGGGCGAATCGCATGCAGGTCTCGAAGACCTGGCGGTTGCGGGTGGCAAGGCAGCCGATTCTCGCCCCGCAGGCGCTGAAACGCTTCGAGATCGAATCAACCAGGATCACTCGCTCGTCGATCCCCTTCAAGGTCAGGACCGAACGGTGGACGCGGCCATCGTAACAGAACTCGCGATAGACCTCGTCGACGATGAGAAAGAGGTCGTGGCGCTCCGCGAACTCGACGACACGCTCGATCTCCGCATCTTCGTAGACCGTTCCGGTCGGGTTCCCGGGATTGCAGAGCAGGATGGCGCGGGTCCGGGGCGTGATCGCCCTTTCCCAAGCCTCGGAGTTCGGGAGGTGATATCCCTCGTCGGCGGAACATGTGAGGGGCCGAACCTCGACCCCGAGCAGGCGGGAGAACCCGAGGTAGTTCGCGTAGAGCGGCTCGGGTATCACGACCTCGTCCCCGGGGTCCGCCACCGCGGCGATGGCGAATAGGATCGCCTCGCTCCCGCCCGCCGTGACGAGAATCTCCTCCGAGCCCAAGCGGATTCCATGCCCCGCGTAGTAGCCCGAAAACGCCTCCCGCAGTTCCGGGATGCCCCCGGAGGGGGAGTAAGCAAGGGTCCGGGGGAGATCCCTACGGAGGGCCTCCCACATGACCTCGGGGGTCGGGATGTCCGGCTGCCCGATGTTCAATCCGTGCACGTGAATCCCGCGGCGGCGCGCTTCATCCGCCAGGGGGACCAGCTTGCGAATGGGCGAGGGGGGGACCGACTGGCCCCTGCGGGAGACCGTCAACCCTGCCATCACAGCACCTCCCATCGATCTCTTAGCAGAGCTCGAATCGCTTAAGGAGTCTCCGTTTTGAAGCCGATATCTCTTGAAGGGACCGGCTCGGCCTGGCCAGGGATCTTGCCGAACTGAGACTCGTAGGACTCGACCCGCGCCTCGAGGGCTCGGAGCAGGGAGCGTGCGTTTTGGGGGGTCATGATGATGCGGGCGTGGACTTTCGCTTGCGCGATCCCCGGGAGCATCCGTGCGAAGTCGAGAATGAACTCGGAGGAGGAGTGGGCAAGGAGAACGAGATTCGCGTAGAGCCCCTCCGCTACGGGCGGGTCGATCGTCACCTGCATCTGGCCCTGGGGCATCGGACCCTGGGGAGGTTGCTTGTCCATCTGACTCCTCTCTGTCACTGCTCTCGACATCCCTTTGTTCAGCCAACGCATCAATTGCATCCCTCAACCAACAAGGCCGGGGGGAGCCCCCCTCGGGAAGAATCGTGGGACCACCGCACGCCATGACCGGCAACTTCCCGCCGCCCCTCGTACCCCTCGGGGACGCCTCCGCCGGACACGGCCCCCAGGAGTATATCCGACCCCAAGAGAACGGGCCGCAGGAAATATCCCCATCCCGGGAAGACTGGACGCGACGGGTCGCCCTGCTCGAGGGGCTCGAGACCCTGGCTGAATCGCAGTGCTCGTCGCCACGGCCGGATGAAACTCTTCGCCGGGCGGTTCGCCTGGCAGCAGAAGTCCTGAACGCCCGCTGGGGCTGGATCTGGATCTACGAGGAAGAAACAGAACGGCTGCGATTGATCTCGAGCGTCGGCGCGGAGTCCGTTTCCGGCGAGGATCCGGTTGCGCTCGGGGCGGCCGTCGCGGAGCGCGCGCTCGCACAGATGGCGCCTGTTCAGGCCTGGAGCGGCGAATCTCCGGCCGGCGGTTTTGAAATCCTGGCCCTGCCGATCGTGGTACTGGACCGCCCCCTGGGCGCGATCGCGGTCGGAGGGCGGACGAGGACTCCGGAGCGGGGCGACGCAGCCTTTGACGCCGAGGAGAGGCGCCTGCTGCGAATCGTCGCGATGCATTCTGGGATGGCGATGCAGCAGGGTCGGCTGTCGAATGAGCTTCGTGAGGCGGATCGGCGCCTCCAGGAGATTCAGCGGATGCTTCTGCAATCGGAACGCCTGGCCGCCCTCGGCGAGATGAGCGCGAAGGTAGCCCATGAGATTCGGAACCCGCTCTCCGGGATCGGCGGCTTTGCTCGAAGGATCGAGAAGGGACTAGGGTCCGACGATCCGAACCGCCAGTATGCCTCGATCGTCGTCCGCGAGATCGCGCGGCTGGAGAGCATTCTGAATGAGCAGCTCCTGTTCGCCCAGCGGTCGCATCCCCGCCTCTCGGCGGTCGACTTGGGATCCTTGGTGCGCGAGACGGTCCATCTGGTCCGGGAGGAAGCCGAAACCAAGGGCGTCCGTTTGATCGAGCAGTACCCGGGGAACGTGAAACCGATGCTGCTGGACGGCGACCGCGTCAAACAGGTGATCCTGAATATCCTGAAAAACGCGATCGCCTCGACGCGGCAGGGCAACAGGATCCGTCTCGCGACGCGCTCGACCGAGGGGTGGGCCCAGATAGAGATCGCGAACGACGGGGAGCGCCTGCCGGGCGAGATCCTCGATTCCCTCTTCATACCCTTTGCCACGGCGCGCAACCGCGGGTGCGGCCTGGGGTTGGCGGTCGCAGATCAGATCGTGAAGGAGCACGGCGGGGAGATACGGGTTCGCTCGAGCGAGGAGTGGAGCGTTCTGTTCGTTGTAAGCCTGCCGATCCTCGGAAACGCGGACCGGCGGAAGGATCCGGAGCGCAGGAGAGTGCGAGACCGAAGACGGGCCGCCTGAGCGATCCGACGCGGGTCTCCATGGGAGCCGATACCATGCAGAAGCTTCTCATCGTCGAGGATGATCCGAACCTGAGACTGTTGTACGAGGAGGAGTTCCGCGAGGAGGGGTACGATGTCGCCCTCGCGGCGTCGGGCGAGCAGGCGATCGAAGCGATCCGTGGCCGCCGAGTCGACGCCGTGATCCTCGACATCCAGTTGGGGGGAATCGACGGTCTCGAGACGATGCGCCGCATGTTGTCGAGCGGAGAGGGCGTCGCCGTCGTCGTCAATTCCGCCTATGCGTCGTTCAAGTCGGACTTCGCCAGCTGGTCGGCCGACCGGTACGTGGTGAAATCCTCGGACCTGACGGAGTTGAAGGCCGCGGTGCGGGAAGTGCTGGCCCGACGCGCCGCGTGAAGAGGAAGGCAAACCCGCCCGGGGCTCAGGGGACGGTCCGGCGACGGCACGGTCCCAATGAGGCCCAAAATCGGCTTGACCCTAACCGCCGCCATCAAGGAACATAACGGGCCTGGGTGCGGCCTTAGCTCAGTTGGTAGAGCGCTAGACTGAAAATCTGGAAGTCCGCAGTTCGACTCTGCGAGGCCGCACCAAATCTTCTTCCCGACGCCGGGTGAGGGGGTGTTCGATCGCGCGAACCGGACGGTTCGCACCGTGTTTGATCTGGGATGCTGGTGTAGCTCAGCCGGTAGAGCAGCGCATTCGTAATGCGCAGGTCAGCGGTTCGATTCCGCTCACCAGCTCCACTCCTCTGGCCCCGAGCCTGGAAGCACGGGGCGAGGCCCCTTCGATACGGCCCTTCCCGGCTCGCGTGGGGGGGGGCCGGTTTCTTTGCGATAGGAGGCGGGGATGAGTCCCCTGATGATCAGCGTTTCGGGAGTGCGGGGAATCGTTGGACCTGAGTTCACCCCCGTCCTCGTCGCCCGCTGGACGGCTGCCTTCGCCGCCGGTCTCGGCCGAGGCCCGATCGTTCTTGGAAGGGACTCACGCCCCAGCGGAGAGCGCCTAGCCTGCGTCGCCGCCGATACCCTGCAAGCATGCGGACGGATCGTCTGGGACGTTGGAATCGTGCCGACCCCGACCGTTCAAGTGGCGGTGGAGGGATGGAGTGCGGCGGGGGGCTTGATCCTGACCGCGAGCCACAATCCGGCGGAATGGAACGCGTTGAAGTTCGTCGGCGCAGACGGCTCCTTCCTCTCGCCGGCCGATTTTGCCGCCCTCCGGGAACGCGTTGCGAGCGGCTCGGACCCCGGCCGGGCCTTCGAGGATTGGGGGATGCGGTCGCCGCGGGGTGAAGAGGCGCTCGCGCTGCACCGCGAGTGGATTCTGCGGCAGATCGACGTTGGGTTGATCCGCAGGCGTGCGCCGCGGGTGCTCCTCGACTGCGTGCACGGCGCGGGGGGAGTGCTGCTCCCCGGCTTGCTCCGGGAAATGGGCGCCGAGGTCGAGGTCCTCCACGAGGAGGCGCATGGTCGCTTCCCCAGGGCGCCCGAGCCGACCGGCCCCGCCATGGATGCCCTGGCTGAGGAGGGATCTCGCAGGGGCGTCGATCTCGCCCTTGCCGTCGATCCCGACGCGGACCGCTGCGCAATCGCCCTGCCCGGAACCGAGGTCATCGGCGAGGAGTGGACCCTTCCTCTCGTCGCGGCGCACCTTCTCGAACGCCGCAGGGGCGTCGTCGTGACGAACCTGAGCACGTCGACCCGGCTCGACGCGGTAGCGGAAGCGCGAGGTTCGCGGGTAGAACGAACCCCCGTGGGGGAAGCGCACGTGGTGGCGAGGATTCGCGAAACGGATGCGGTCCTGGGCGGAGAGGGAAACGGGGGGGTGATCGATCCGCGGATCCACCTCGGGCGGGATGCCGCGGTGGCCGCCGCCTGGCTGCTGGAGGCGCAGGCGTCGGCACCCAACGGCCTCCGCGGGCTGGCTTCGGGGATTCCGGCGCGGTACGTTCTCAAGACAAAGCTCGACCTTCCCGAAGGGGGAAGGGAGCTGGACTATGGGGAACTCCTGAAGGGGCTGTTTGGTCCGCCCGAGGACCGGCGCGACGGGTTCCGGTGGTCCTTCCCGGGCGGGTTTCTGCACGTTCGTCCGTCGGCGACCGAGCCGGTCGTCCGCGTCATCGCGGAGGCGTCGTCCGAACCCGAGGCCAGCTCGCTCATCGACCGCGTGGTCGATGCGTGCCGCCGCGGCGGCAGGGAGTGACTATGTGCGGAATCATCTGATACGTTGGGGCGCAGCAGTGCCAGCGCATACTCCTCGACGGTCTCAAGCGGCTCGAGTACCGCGGCTACGATTCGGCCGGCATGGACATCATCGACGAGCAGGGACTGCAAGTCCTCAAGGATGTAGGCAAGATCAGCGCACTGGAGGCGCTGGCGGACGGTAACCCCCTAGCGGGATCGATCGGCATCGCCCACACGCGTTGGGCGACGCACGGCGTTCCCAGCCAACTCAACGCTCACCCGCACCAAGACTGCAAGCGGCACTTCGCCCTCGCGCACAATGGAATCATCGAGAACTATGCGGCCCTTCGCGAGCGCCTCGCGCGGAGCGGGCATCGCTTCACCACGGAGACCGACACGGAGGTGCTGGTCCATCTGATCGAGGAGTCCTGGGCGGGCAAGCTCGAGGAGGCGGTCGCCACGGCATTGAAGCTCGTCGAGGGCACCTTCGGCATCGCGGTCCTGAGCGACCTCGATCCCGGCAAGGTGATCGGGGCGAGACGGGGCAGTCCCCTTGTGGTCGGCGTCGGTGTGACGGAGTTTTTCATCGCCTCCGACGTGGCGGCAATCCTCTCGCATACGAAGCAGGTGATCTACCTCGATGACGAAGAGATGGTCGTGATCAGCCGCGACGGCTACCGGATCCAGACACTGAACGAGGTCGCCGTCGAGAAGTCCGTTGAAGAGATCACGTGGGAGCTCTCGCAGATCGAGAAGGGGGGGTTCCCCCACTTCATGCTGAAGGAGATCTTCGAGCAGCCCCGGGCGCTCAAGGATGCGATGCGCGGCCGAATCACCGAGGGGACGGGGGAGACCCACCTTGGGGGGCTGAATCTGACCCCCGACCAGATCCAGGGATTCAACCGGATCATTCTGACGGCCTGCGGCACCTCGTGGCATGCGGCGATGATCGGCGAGTACATGCTGGAGGAGTTCTGCCGGATCCCCGTGGAAGTGGAATACGCATCCGAGTTCCGATATCGAAGCCCAGTGATCGATCCCTCCACGCTGGTCATCGCGATCAGTCAGAGCGGAGAGACGAGCGACACCCTGGCCGCCGTACGCGAGGCCAAGCGGCGGGGCGCTTGGGTGTTGGGAATCTGCAATGTCGTCGGATCCACGATCGCACGGGAGGCGCAGGGGGGGATCTATACCCACGCGGGCCCCGAAATCGGCGTGGCCTCGACGAAGTCGTTCACGACACAGGTCGCTGTGTTGATGATTCTGACGCTTCATCTGGCGCGGATGCGCGGAAGACCCGTGTCGGGTGGGTCGGTTCTCGCGACGAGCCTGCTCGACATCCCCGGACACGTCGAGAAGTGCCTCGCGGGGAGCGATCGCATTTATGAGATCGCCTCGGTCTACTCGAAGCACAACAACTTCCTCTATCTCGGGCGCGGGTACAACTTCCCCGTGGCGCTCGAGGGGGCCCTGAAATTGAAGGAGATTTCCTACATCCACGCCGAGGGCTACCCCGCGGCGGAGATGAAGCACGGGCCGATCGCCCTGATCGATGAGAACATGCCGGTCGTCTTCATCTGCACGCGCGATTCGGCCTATCAGAAGATCCTCTCGAACATGGAAGAGGTGAGGTCGCGCAAGGGCAGGATCATCGCGATCGCGACCGAGGGGGACCCGGACCTGGAGGGCAAGGCCGACCACGTGATCTACATCCCCAGAACGCTCGATGCGCTGACGCCGCTTCTCTCGGTGGTTCCCCTGCAGATCCTCGCCTATCACATGGCCGTGCTGCGGGGATGCGACGTCGACCAACCGCGCAACTTGGCGAAGAGCGTCACGGTTGAGTGAGCAACAGCCCGGGATGATGAGGACGGCGCGATGAAAGGCGAGCGCAGGATCGTGGGCACGGATGGGGCGCCCGCCGCGCTCGGTCCTTACAGCCAAGGCATTGTGCTGCCCGAGCTCGGTCTCGTCTTCTCGTCGGGCCAGATCGGGCTCGATCCCAAGACGGGTCGGATCGTCGATGGGGGGATCGAAGCCGAGATGGCCCGCGTCCTCGACAACCTCGAGGCGGTCCTCGCCGCGGCCGGCTCCGGACTGGACTGCGTTGTTCGCTCAACGCTCTACCTGATCGACCTGGGGGAGTTCGATGCGGCGAATCGGATCTACGCCGCGAGAATCGGCGCCCCGCTACCGGCGCGGAGCACGGTGGAGGTCTCGCGGCTCCCCAAGGGCGCCCGCGTCGAGATGGATCTGATCGCGACAGTGCGACCGGCGCCCTGAGGCCCGCTCAGGACACCGGCGACGATCGCCCAGAAGGCGCCCGGGGGGCCCGCCAGGTCGCGACGGGGACCGGAGGCGGGCGCTGACGCGCCGCGGAGCCTCGCGTTGACCCGGCCTGCTAAGCATGGGTATCCTCGCCAAGTGCATGGAGATCATGGTGCGGGAACGCATGGGTTCTGGTGGGCCCCAAGGACTTCAAATCCTCTGTCGGGCATCTCTGTGTCCGGGGTGGGTTCGATTCCCACACGTTCCCGCCAATTCCTCCTCAAGAGCGCGGCGGCGTTCATCCTGCTCGGCCTACTGATCGGCGGACCGGCCCGCGCGGTTCGGGGAAGGGTGGACGTCGACTCGACGAGTGTGGGGCGCGCAGGCGGGTTTCGGGCGCCCTTCTGGGTCATGATGCGGTCGGCGGCCGCGCCGGGGTGGGGCCAGCTCCACAACGGCAGCGTGCTGAAGGCCGTCGTTTTCGGAGGGGCGGAGCTCGGATTCGGTTATGGGATCTGGAAGGAGGATCAACTGGCGAAGGATGCGAAGAGGCAAGGGGACTTCCTCTCAGCCGACCGGCACGGGTCGATCAAGAGGGACTACCTCTGGTGGGGCGCCTTCACCGTCCTTCTCAGTCTCGGGGACGCCTATGTTGATGCCCATCTCCACGGCTTCGATGTCGAGTTCCGCGACGAGGATTCCGCCGTCCTACTTCGCTACGAGGTCCAACCTTGAGGATTGATCGCGCGCTCGTCCGCAACTTTTGCATTATCGCCCACATCGATCACGGGAAATCGACTCTGGCCGATCGCTTCCTCGACGCCACGGGAACGCTGACGAAGAAGGAGATGCGCGATCAGGTCCTCGACGACATGGATCTCGAGCGCGAGCGCG
Source organism: uncultured bacterium (assembly GCA_964575675.1). GTDB lineage: Bacteria > Eisenbacteria > RBG-16-71-46 > CAIMUX01 > VGJL01 > CAZNRY01. The sequence goes on along the minus strand of CAZNRY010000020.1, from coordinate 10,267 downwards.
GGATCACGATCAAGGCCCACGCCATCACGATGTTCTACCATGCGAAGGACGGCAAGACGTACCTGATGAATCTGATCGACACGCCGGGGCATGTCGATTTCTCCTACGAGGTCTCGCGCAGCTTGAATGCATGCGAAGGGGCGCTCCTTCTGATCGATGCATCGCAGGGAATCGAGGCGCAAACGCTCTCGAACCTCTACATGGCCATGGACCACAACCTGACGATTCTGACCGCACTGAACAAGATCGACCTGCCGAACGCGCGGATTGACGAGGTGCGCGGTCAGATCCAGTCGCTCCTGGGTCAAAGGGACGAAGAGGTGCATCTGGTCAGCGCGCGGGATGGCCAGGGCGTGCCCGAGCTCCTCGAGGCGGTCGTCCGCGGGATCCCCCCCCCGACAGGAAGCCCCGAGGCGTCGCTGCGGGCGCTCATCTTCGATTCGTCCTTCGACCCATTCCGGGGCGTGCTCGCCTACGTGCGGGTCATGGAGGGAACGGTTCGCAAGGGGGAACGGATCCGTCTTCTCTCGACCGAGAAGGAGTACGAGGTTCTCGAGGTCGGAATATTCCAGCTGAAGATGGTGCCGGTCGGTCAGCTCGAGGCAGGAGATGTCGGCTACATCGTCGCCGGCATCAAGATCGTGGCCGACGCGAAGGTCGGCGACACGGTCGCCCACGCCGGCGTCTCTGTGGAACCCCTCCCCGGCTACAAGCCGATGAAGCCGATGGTCTACTCGGGGCTCTTCCTGGTTGACACCGATGATTACCTGAAGCTCAAGGAGGCGCTCGCGAAGTTCCAGTTGAACGATGCTGCCCTAACCTACGAGCCGGAGACCTCGCTGGCGCTAGGCTTCGGGTTCCGGGCGGGTTTTCTCGGTCCGCTGCATTTGGAGATCGTCGTAGAGCGGCTTCGTCGCGAGTACGACCTGAGCCTGATCGCAACCTCGCCTACGGTTCCCTACCTGGTATTCCAGACCGACGGGACGCGGGTCGAGGTCGACAGCCCCTCCCAACTGCCCGATTCCTCGCTGATCGAGCGGATCCAGGAGCCGCTCGTTTTGGCCACGATCATCACGCCGGTAGACTACGTCGGCAACGTCATGAAGCTCTCCCAGGACAAGCGCGGCGATTTCCAGGAGATCCACTACCTCGACGCTACGCGGGCGAGGTTGACCTACCTGATTCCGCTGGGAGAGTTGATCTACGATTTCTATGACCGGCTGAAGTCGTGCAGCCGCGGCTACGCAACGCTCGACTATGAGTTCTACGACTACTCCGACTCACACTTGGTGAAACTAGACGTTCTGCTCAACTCGGAGAAGGTTGATGCGCTGTCGATCATCGTGCACGAGGAGAAGGCCTATGAGCAGGGGCGCGACCTCGTCGACCGCCTGAGGGAACTCATCCCGAGGCAGCTCTTCAAGATCGCCGTGCAGGCATCAATCGGATCGCGCGTGGTCGCCCGCTCGACGATCTCGGCTCTGCGCAAGGATGTGCTGGCGAAGTGCTATGGAGGGGATGTGTCGCGCAAGCGGAAGCTGCTCGAGAAGCAGCGTGAGGGGAAGAAGAAGATGAAGCAGATCGGTTCGGTCCAGGTTCCTCAGGAAGCATTTCTCGCTCTCCTGAAGACCACGGAGTAAGTGATGGAGGTTCGGCAGCTCCAGGCACAGGCACCGGCGAAGGAGAGCTTCTGGAAGCGGCAGGTCCGCGAGACGGTGAACTCCGCCCTTTGGGCGGTCGTGTTGTTTCTGGTCATCCGGAGCCTGGCCTTCCAAGCCTTCCGGATTCCCTCTCCGTCGATGGAAGATACCTTGCTGATCCACGACTTCCTCTTCATCAGTAAGCTGACCTATGGTCCGAACATACCCTTCACGCATACGCGGCTGCCGGGGCTCCGAAAGCCGCGGCCGGGAGACGTGATCGTCTTCCAGAATCCCGTCAATCCGAAGGAGGACTACATCAAGCGTTGCGTCGCCGTCGCGGGACAGACGGTCGAGTATAAGAACAAGGTTCTCTACGTGGACGGCGTCCGGAAGGACGAGACGCACGTGAAACACGTCTATCCGAACTTCGATCCGCGTCGCGACACCTTCGGGCCGCTACGGGTGCCGAAGGGGTGCCTCTTCATGATGGGCGACAATCGGGATAACAGCCAGGACAGCCGTTTCTGGGGGTTCCTCGACATGAAGCTCGTACGCGGAAAGGCGGAGGTGATCTACTTCTCCTGGGATGGGGAGAGGAAGTTCCCCCGCTTCAGCCGGTTCTTCAAGATCATCCGCTGACGCGATGGCTGCCGGGCTCTACGTCCACATCCCCTTCTGCGCGCGGCGCTGCTCCTACTGCGATTTCTATGCGGAGGTTCAGGGCCTCGGGATTCGGGAGAGGACGGTTGACGCGATCCTGGGTGAGGCGCGGCTGCGAGGCGGCGCATGGGGCGGCGTCCTGTTTGACAGCGTCTTCGTCGGAGGGGGCACGCCGTCGCATCTCGGTTCCGCGCTGCTCGGGAGGCTCCTGGCCGGCCTGAGGGATGCTCTGCCCATCGCTGCCGGGGCGGAATGGACCCTCGAGGCGAACCCGGAGTCCGCGGATGAAGAGGTGCTCGACGCGGCCCTGGCCGGCGGGGCGAATCGGTTGAGTCTCGGCGTTCAGTCATTCGATGACAAGGAACTCGCGAGCTTGGGGCGGCTGCACGATTCGAACGGCGCCGTGGAGGCCGTTCTGCGCGCGCGCCACGCGGGCTTCGAGAACCTGAACCTGGATCTGATTTACGCGCTTCCCTTGTCGGAGGGCGAACGATCATGGGAGCGGTCGCTGCGAGTGGCGGTCGGTCAGGCTCCGGAGCACCTGTCCTGCTACCTGCTCGATCTGGAGCCGCACGTCGCGCTGGCGCGCGATTGCGCGCTCGGAATGCAGGAGTTGCCGGGGGAACAGCTTGCGCGGAAGGAGTACGAAACGGCGCGCCGCCTGCTTGCCAGCGCTGGATTCGAGCAGTATGAGATTTCGAACTGGGCAAGGCCGGGCTCGGAGTGTCGGCACAATCTGAACGTCTGGGAAGGGGGAGTCTACCTCGGCCTGGGTCCCGGGGCCCACGGGCACCACGACGGGTTGCGGCGCGCGAACCTCCCAGGGCTGTTCCCGTACCTCGATGCCCTCGAGCATGGCGGAGACGCGCCGCACGAGACGAGCCCGATCGACGAGAGGACCAGGCGGGAGGAGGCCCTGCTCCTGGGATTGCGCCTTCGAGACGGGATCGCGGGGGACCGATTGGACCTGGTCGGGGGCGTCCCGTGGGCGCGGATGATCAGAGAGCGGGCGGCTCGCTGGACGCGCGACGGGTTGCTGGAGGACGATGGGGTCCGGCTGCGCCTGGGGGAGCAGGGGCTTTTTGTCTCGAACGCCGTGATGGCGGAGCTCCTCGGGAGCCGGTAGCGTAGGACTCGCTCGACATGGGGCGGAGGGTCTCTGTGCGCGTTGCGCTGATCCACGACTGGCTGACGGGGATGCGCGGGGGCGAGAAGGTCCTCGAAGCCTTCTGCGAGCGCTTTCCGGACGCGCCGATTTATACGCTCGTCCATCGGGCCGGTTCGGTGAGCCGGGCGATCGAATCCCACCCGATCCACACGTCCTTCGTTCAACGGCTTCCGGGCGGCGTCGGCTCCTACCAGCGGTACCTACCCCTTCTTCCCGCTGCGATCGAGCGCTTCGACCTGCGCGGTTATGACTTCGTCCTCTCGACGAGTCACTGCGTGGCGAAGGGAGCGCGCGTCCACCCCGGCGCCATGCATCTCTGCTACTGCCACACCCCGATGCGGTACGTATGGGCTGCCTACGAGGAGTACTTCGGCGAGGGGCGCCTGAGCGCCCCCGCATCTTGGTTGATGCCGGTCGTCTCCACCTACCTGCGGACATGGGATGTGGCGAGCTGCACGCGCGTCGATTCGTTCGCGGCCAATAGCGCTCACGTGGCGGCGCGTATCCGCCGGTGGTACGGGCGGGCGGCGCGGGTGATCCATCCTTGGGTGGACACGGATCGCTTCCGGCCGGGGGTCGGTGGGGGAGGGCGCTACGACCTCATTCTCTCTGCTCTGGTTCCGTACAAGAGGATCGATCTGGCTTTGCAGGCATACGAGGGACGGGGCGAGGATCTCGTCGTCGCCGGAAACGGGGTGGAGCGCGACCGGTTGGTCCGCATGGCCCCGCGAAACGTGCGTTTTCTCGGTTGGCTCGGCGCAGAGGAAACCGTCCGGCTCGTGCAGGGCTGCCGGGCGGTGGTCTTCCCGGGCGAAGAGGACTTCGGAATTGTCCCGGTAGAGGCGATGGCATGTGGGAAGCCTGTCGTGGCGCTCGGACGGGGAGGAGCGTTGGAGACAGTCGTAGATGGCAGGACCGGCGTCCTGTTCGACGAGGCGACGCCTGCCGCGCTTCGAGCGGCGATCGATAGGATGGCATCCGGGATCTGGAATCCAGAGATCATCCGGGAGCATGCCCTCCGTTTCGGGCGCGACCGCTTCGAGAGGGAAATCGACGTCTGGCTGGAGGAGGAAGGACATCTCCCCCCGGGCGGTGTGCGGCGGACGTGGGACAGGTCGAGCGACGCAAGCGCGTAGTCCGGATCCAAGCGATCTGGCACCTGGCCGACGCGGTCTCGGTTGTCGGCGGGTTTCTCCTTGGGCACTGGATCCGCTTCTCGCCTCCCGTTGTTCGATGGCTTCCTGCCCGCCCCGATGTCCCCCCCGCCGGCCTGTACCTGGTCGCGGGGTTGATCGCGGCCGCGCTCTGGATCGTCCTGTTCCACGCATTGGGTCTCTATCGAGCGGAGGGGACGCGCGCGGGCGTGCGGACGCCGGCGCTCATTCGAGCCTCGGGGTTGGGGATGTTGCTGAACGCGGCCGTCGCGTTCTTCTATCGTTCGATGAGTTTCTCGCGCATCACCGCCCCTCTGATCTGGATCCTCACGCTCATTCTTCTCCGGAGCCTCCGTCGCCTTTCCCTCAAGGCCCTTGTGGCGGCAGGGGCCGTGCCGCCGATTCGTTTCGCGTTGGTCGGGTCCCGGCAATCGGGGCTGCGGCTCGCTGCGGCCCTTCCGCAATCGGGCGTTGTCCCGCATCGGTTCGTGGGACTTTTCCGCGACGCGGATGATCCTCCGGCGCCGGAAGGCGTGGCGGACCTTGGTTCCCCCGAGCGATTGGGGGTCGAGGCCGAGCGACTCGGCCTCGACCGCGTCCTGATCGCCCTGCCCGCCGGGCGAAGCGATCTGCTCGACAGGGTGGCCGCGACCTGCCGCGATCACGACATCGATTTCGATCTGGTTCCCGAGCTCGGCTTCCCGTTCCGCGGCGGGATCCAGGTCGAGGAAATCGCGGGCTTGCCGGTCGTCCGGGGCCGCCAGATCCCTTTGGCCGGATGGGGCGGGGTGCTCAAGCGGACGTGTGACCTGATCCTCGCCGGCATCCTTCTTCTTGTTCTTTCGCCCGTTCTTCTTGCCTGCGCGATCGCTGTCAGGCTCGATTCCCCGGGGCCTGTTTTCTACCGCCAGGAGAGGATGGGAAGGGACCGCAAGGTCTTCACGATCGTCAAGTTCCGGTCGATGCAGAGCAACGCCGAGACTGGAACGGGGCCGGTCTGGGCGGGAAAGGATGATCCAAGACGGACGTGGACGGGTCGCTTTTTGCGGACCTGGAGTCTCGATGAGCTGCCGCAAATCTGGAACGTGCTGCGCGGCGACATGAGCATCGTCGGCCCGCGCCCCGAGCGCCCTCACTTCGTGCGGCAGTTCCAGGATGAGATTCCCGATTACTACGAGCGTCATCGGATCAAGTCGGGGATCACGGGGTGGGCACAGGTCAACGGACTTCGAGGGAACGTCCCGATCGAGGAACGGACGCGCTACGACCTGTACTATGTGGAGAACTGGTCGATCTGGCTCGATCTGAGGATCCTTCTCATGACCCTGCGGGCCGTCATCGTGCAGAAGGGAAGCTGACGCCATGAGTGAAGCCGTTCTTTGTCTTCGGGAGCCTCCGCTCTTCCGCGTTCGCTTGAATCGTCCGGAGAGGCGCAATGCGTTCGATGGGGAGATGATCACGTTGCTCCGCGAAGCCTTCGAGGCCGCAGCCGCCGAGCGGGAAACCAGGGTCGTGATCCTCGACGCTGAAGGGGCGGTCTTCTGCGGTGGTGCGGACCTCGACCACATGCGGCGTCAGGCGCTGGAAGGATTCGAGGAGAACCGAGCCGACGCGCTGCTGATGGCCGCCATGTTCGCGGCGATCGCCAATTGCCCGCGACCCGTGGTCGCCGCGGTCCGCGGCGCGGCGCTGGGAGGAGGTTGCGGCCTCGTTGCGGCCTCAGACATCGCCCTTGCCGCCCCCGACAGCGTATTCGGATTCACCGAGGTTCGCTTGGGGCTCATTCCGGCGGTCATCTCGCCGTTTGTCTTAAGGAAGGTCCGGCCGGGGGATGCGAGACGCTACTTCCTGACGGGAGAGAAGTTCGACGCCGCAGAAGCCTTGCGGATCGGCCTCGTCCAGGGGGTGGGCGCGGATGCGGATCTGGAGCGGGAAGTCACGGGCATGGCCGAGGCGCTGCTCGCGGGCGCCCCGGGGGCGCAAGCCGAGATCAAGGATCTCCTGCGCGCGCTTCCTGGGTGTCCCGAGCGTGAGACGGCATCGTTGACCGCAGAGTGGATCGCCCGGGTGCGGGGCGGCAGCGAGGGACGGGAGGGGATGGCCGCCTTTCTGGAGCGACGGCCGCCGGCATGGACCCGCGGATTGCCTAGGGGCTGATGAGCGCCTCATTGCCGGCGCGTGTGCGCGTTGTTGAGGTCGGTCCGAGGGACGGTCTGCAAAATGAGGCCCGCCCGCTCCGTCCTTCCGTCCGCACGCGGTTCATCGAGGGGCTCGCGCGCGCTGGGATCCCCGAGGTCGAGGTGGGCAGCTTTGTCAGCCCGCGCTGGGTGCCCCAGCTCGCCGACACGGAGGATGTGGTCGATCGGCTCGACGCCGTGGCGGGAACCGTCTACACGGCCCTCGTCCCCAACGTCAAGGGACTCAAGCGCGCGATCGCCTGTGGCATCCGAAGCGTGGCCGTTTTCACGGCCGCGAGCGAGTCCTTCAGCAGAAGGAACACGAACGGCTCGATCGACGACAACTTCGAACGATTCAAGCCGGTCATCGAAATGGCCCGGCTGGAGTCAATGCGGGTTCGGGGGTACGTCTCGACGGCTTTCGCCTGCCCCTTCGAAGGCGCGATTTCGCCGGAGCGAACCCTGGCGGTTGTCTTGCGGCTGTTGGATCTAGGGGTTGGGGAAGTCTCCATTGGCGACACGATCGGGGTGGCGACGCCGCGGGATGTCGAGCGGTTCATCGAGGCGAGCAAGGGGCGGCTTGATCTCTCGCGGATCGCGTTCCACTTCCACGATACCTATGGAATGGCGATCGCAAACGTTCAGGCCGCTCTCAATGCGGGCGTCGCCGTCTTCGATTCCTCAGCGGGAGGATTGGGGGGCTGTCCATACGCCCCGGGGGCCGCAGGGAACTTGGCCACGGAAGATCTCATCTACCTCCTCGAAAGCCTCGGGATCCCGACCGGCGTCGAGCTGGGCAAGGTGGTTGAGGCATCGACCCTCATCGAGAGGGAGATCGGCCACCCCCTGCCGTCGAAGGTGCTGAAGGCGGTGCGGGCCGTGCGGGAACGCGCCCCGGGGAATGGGTCGCTCGGTTGCGGCGCTTGACCCTTCCACGTCCCGAGCCTTACCGTCTCTTATCTATGATGTCGATGAGAAATCGGGTCGCGGGAGCAGCGGGCGCCGCAGGGACCAAGCTTGGGCGGCTCGGGGCCTCCCAGCGCTATGAGGGATTGCGTTAGGTGGCGAAGCGTGATTTCTACGAGGTCCTCGGCGTCGAGCGGAGCGCCGCGACCGAGGAGATCAAGAAAGCCTACCGGAAGCTCGCCCTACAGCATCATCCCGACCGCAATCCCGGCAGCAAGGCGGCGGAAGAGGCATTCAAGGAGGCGACTGAGGCCTACGAGGTCCTCTCGGACGGCCAGAAGCGCCCGCAGTACGACCGCTTCGGCCACGCCGGCATCGATCCGTCCTATGCCGCCGGTGGGGCGGGCGGGGCCGGCGGCTTCGGTTTCGACCTCTCTGACGCCCTGCGGGCTTTCATGCGGGAGTTCGGTTCCTTCGGGTCCGCTTTCGGCGAGGAGGACGCCTTCCCGCGCGGTCGGGATTCCCGCGGCTCGGACATCCAAGTGAGGGTCAAGTTGACCCTCGAGGAAATCGCGGAAGGGGTCGAGAAGAAGATCCGCGTGAAGAAGGGTGTCGCCTGTTCACATTGCCACGGAAAGGGATCCGAACCCGGAAGCACCGTCGTGACCTGCACGCAGTGCGAGGGCGCGGGACAGGTCCGTCAGATCCAGCGTTCCTTCTTCGGCCAGATTGTGAATGTCACCGCCTGCCCGCGCTGCCGCGGCGAAGGGCGAATCGTCAAGGACCCCTGCCGGACGTGCGGCGGCGATGGGCTCGTCGAGGGACAGGAGACGGTTGTGGTGAAGATTCCCGCCGGCGTCATGGAGGGCAACTACATGACGCTGCGCGGACGGGGGCATTCGGGATTCCGCGGGACGCAGGCCGGCGATCTGCACGTCGTCTTCGAAGAGAAGCCGCACGAGGTATTCGAGCGACACGGCGACGACATCCTCACGAGGATCACGATCACGCCGGCCGTTGCCGCTCTCGGCACGAAGGTCGAGGTGCCGACCCTTGGAGGACGGGCTGTTGTCGAGATTCCGCCCGGAATCCAGGCTGGGAAGGTCCTCCGCCTTCGCGGCAAGGGACTGAAGTCGCTTCGTGGCCGCGATGCGGGAGACCAGCTGATCCGGGTCGAGATTCGCGTGCCCGAGAAGCTCTCTGCCCGCGAGCATGAGCTCTACGAGGAACTCCGCCGCCTGGAAGGCAATCGTCCGCCCAAGGCCGAGAAGGGGTTCTTCGACCGCGTCCGGGACACATTCGTAGGTTGACCGGATGCCGGGCGATCCTCATCCCTTTCTCGTCGCCCCCGACCGCTTCGACAAGGATGGCGGCGTGCGGTTCCCACAGGACGAGGCGCACCATGTTCTGCGCGTGGTGCGGCTGAAGATCGGCGATACCTGCCGCGTTGTCGACGGTCAGGGGGGACGGTTCAGGGTTCGCCTTCAGGGATCGGAGAGGGATCTTATCGGCGTCATCCTTGAGTCGACGCGCGAGGCGGAACCCGAGCGGCGGCTTGACCTGGGATTCCCGGTGTTGCGCACCGGGGGAAGGACCGATTGGCTCATCGAGAAGGGAGTCGAGGTAGGAGTCGACCGCTTCGTACCGATCGCGTGGGAGCGGAGCATCAGGGGGACCTCGGCCTCAGCCCGCCGGCGGTGGGCGCGGATCGTGCGCGAGGCGCGCAAGCCATCGGAGCGCGCGCGCCTGCCCTCTCTGGCGAACGAGGAAGCGGCCCTCGCGGCTGTGGGTGGCGGCGGGCCGACGACGCTGGCCGACCCGGCGGGCGGGGAGGCGTGGCCGGGCCTTGCGGCGGCGCGACCGGTGCTCCTGCTCGTCGGACCGGAGGGAGGAGTCGCGGCAGGCGAGCGGGATCTGCTATGCGAACGGGGGGCCGTACTTTGGGGACTTGGGAGCAACCGCCTGCGGGCAGAGACCGCGGCGATCGTAGGCAGCCACCGTCTCGCTGGCGCCTTGCGCCGGGCGGGGGCGCCCGCGTGAGGGCAGACTAGGAAGAGGAGGGGTGGGATGCGTTTGCCGGAAGAACAAGCGCGGCTACTCGATCGCCTCGGGAGCCTTGCGGATGGCGGGGAGGTGCAGGCGCTGGCCGATGGCCTAGGACTCGACCAGGCCCGTGTGGCGGCCGCCGCGGTCCAGTTGCGCGATCGGGGTCTCGTCCGGATCGAAGAGTCGCCGTATCGCGAGCTTGCGCTCCGTCCCGACGGACGGCGATGGATAAGGGAGGGTTTCCCCGAGCGGAGGGTACTGCGCGCAATCACGGAGAACGGCGGCTCCCTAGCGCTCTCGGACGCCGCGATACGAACGGGTCTCGATCCCAAGGAGGTTGGGGGCGCTCTCCGTTGGCTGCAGGCGCGCGGCTGGGCGAAGAAGGACGGGGCCGAGTTGAGGGCGCTCGCGCGCGAGCCCGATCAAACAGCCGACGAGCGCCTGCTCGAGAAGCTCGACGAGGAGGACAAGGCGCCGGAGGAGGACCTCGCGGCGGCCGGCGTCGAGGTTGAG
>CAZNRY010000019.1:0-33916 GCA_964575675.1 uncultured bacterium | reverse complement strand
GCCAGCGCGGGGGAGGGGGTGGGCGTTGTTGGCGGCCGCCCGCGGGCGGGTGTTGAAGAGGTCGGGCTCGAGGAGGATCTGGCCGTCGGGGATCGCGATCACGTTCGTCGGGAGGTAGGCCGGGACGTCGCCGGCCTGGGTCTCGATGATCGGGAGCGCCGTCAGCGAGCCGCCCCCGTTGTCGTCGCTGAGGCGCGCGGCGCGTTCGAGCAGGCGGCTGTGAAGGTAGAAGACGTCGCCCGGATAAGCCTCGCGCCCCGGAAGCAGCCGCAGGAGCAGCGACAGCTGGCGGTTCGCCACCGCGTGCTTCGAGATGTCGTAGTAGATGCAGAGGGCGTGGAGCTTGTTGTCGCGGAAGTACTCGCCGATCGCGGCGCCCGCATACGGGGCGATGTACTGCAACGGCGCAGGGGTCGAAGCGGTCGCGGAGACGACCGTCGTGAACTCCATCGCGCCGTGCTCCTCGAGGGTCGCCACGACGCGCGCGACGGACGACTCCTTCTGCCCGATCGCAACATAGATGCAGAAGAGATTCTTCCCCTTCTGGTTGATGATCGTATCGATCGCGATCGCGGTCTTCCCTGTCTGGCGGTCGCCGATGATCAGTTCGCGCTGCCCGCGCCCGATCGGGATCATCGAGTCGATGGCCTTTATCCCGGTCTGGACCGGCTCGTTCACCGGCTGGCGCTGGACGACGTTCGGCACCTTCCCCTCGAGCGGGTAGTACGTTTTGGTTACGATCGGTCCCTTGCCATCGAGCGGCTCGCCGAGCGGCGAGACGACGCGGCCCACGAGCGCCGGCCCAACCGGCACGCGCGCGACCTTCCCGGTGAGGTGGACCGGGTCGCCTTCCTTCACATCCTCGTCGCCTCCGAAGAGGACAACGCCGACGTTGTCCTCCTCGAGGTTCAGGACCATTCCCGTCACGTCGTGCGGGAACTTGATCAACTCGCCGGCCATCGCGTCGGCCAGACCCCATACGCGGGCGATTCCGTCGCCCACCTGGAGGACCGTTCCGATGGACGCGACCTCGAGTTCGGATTTGTACCCCTCGAGCTCCTTTTGGAGGATCGCGCTCACTTCTTCAGGTCGGAATGACATCCTGCATCTTCCTTCTTTGCTCGCCCAGATTCTGCGCCGATGCGCTCCGAGAGATTCCCCTTGGAACCGGGCCGCTCTAGTGAACCCCTGCGCCCAACAGATCGTCCCGCAACTTCTGCAGCTCGCTGCGAATGCTTCGATCGATGATCTTCCCCTCGATCACGACGAAGAGTCCGCCGATGATCCGCGGATCGATCCGCGGCCGGATGCGAATCTTCTTGCCGAAGACCCGCTCCAGCTCGATTCGGAGCCGATCGCTCAGGTCGGGCGCAAGTGGCAGCGCCGTCGTGACGCGCGCCTCGGCAATCCCCTGATGTGCCTCCACGAGCCCGCGATACGCGCGCAGGACGTCGAACAAATAGGCGACCCGCTTCTTCCGGAGGAGGAGCAGCATGAAACGGACGAAGAGCTCGCTAGTCCTGCCGTGGAAGAGTTTCTCCACGATGGCGCGCTTGTGCTCATCCAGCTCCCGCGGGGACTCAAGAAAGCGCACCAGCCGGGGATCCGCCGTCGTCATCGCCTCGAGCGATTCGAGATCCGAAAGCAGCGGCTCGATCACGTTCTCGGCCCGCGCCGCGCCGAAGAGGGCGTGGGCGTATCGCTTCGATACGACGGCGTCGATCACCGCGCCTCCCCCTCCCTCACCGCGTCACTTCTCCAGGTCCCGAGGTCCGAAGCTTCGTCAGCTCCTCGATGGTCTCTGCGATGAGCCGCCGATGCGCCGGGTCATCGAGTTTCGCGCGGATCACCTTTTCGGCGGCGGCCATGGACATCGCGACCATGTCCTCCTTGAGGGCGACCTCCGCCTTGTCCTTCTCGATGTCGATTTCCTCGCGGGCGCGCGTGATCAGCTCGCGGGCCTCATGGCGCGCGTGTTCGTGGATCTCGCCCGCGACCTTCCTGCCCTCGCCGACGGCTTCCTGGATCTTCGCGCGCGCCTGGGTCTCGATCGTCCTGAGCTGCGTTTCGTACTCGGCCTTGAGCTTCGCGTTCGCATCCTTCTCGCGATCGATCGTGTCGAACTCGGTCGCGATCTTCTCGCGCCGCTCGTCGAGGAGGTTCAGGATCGGCTTCCACGCGAATCGGCGCAGCACGAGGACCGCCGCCGTGAAGGCGACGGCGTGCGTTGCCACTTCCCGCCAGTGCGGGGCCAAGACATTGACTTCGCCAGCCATTCGTTTCCCCTCTCCCGGGGCTAAGTGTTAGAGCTTTCCCTGGAGAACGAAGACGGTGACCAGCGCATAGATCGTGAGCGCCTCGATGAAGGCGCAACCGATCACCATGCCGACCTGGATCTTGCCCGCCGCCTCGGGCTGGCGACCCATCGCCTCCATCGCGCTGCCGACTGCCTTGCCGAGGCCGAGAGCCGAGCCGAAAGCCGCCAGGCCGAGACCGAGCGGCAGAGCCAGGTGAAGAAGACTACCGGTCATTCCGCGATACCTCCCTTTGGGGATTATGGAACCCGCGTGCGTTCAATGTCCGTGCTCCGCTTCGTGCGGGAGCATCTGCGAGATGTAGATGGTCGAAAGAAGCGTGAAGACGAGGGCCTGGATCGTACTGAGGAGAAGGCCCAGGAAGATGAATGGAAACTCGAGCGGGATGCCGATCGGAGAGCCGATCGCCGACAGGGTCAGAACGCCGAGGCCGGTGAAAACGGCGATCAAAACGTCCTCGCCCATGATGTTGCCGAAGAGTCGGAGCGAGAGACTCACGGGCTTCGCGAGCTCGCCGATGACGTGAAGCGGCAGCATGAGCGGAACCAACGCCCAGCCCATCACATCCTGGGGCGACCCGACGAGGTGGTGGAAATACCCCGCGAAGCCGAGCTTCCGGAATCCGGTGATCTGGACGTAGAGGAAGACGACCAGCGCGAGCGAAAGCGTCGTCTCGAAGAGCGAGGTCGGCGCCTTGAAGAGCGGGATCAGCCCCGAGAGATTCATGAACCAGATGTAGAGGAAGAGCGTGCCAAGGAAAGGCGTGAACTCGCGCGCTGCGGGGCCGAGAATCCCGTAGATGAAGTTGTAGAACGCCTCGACGACATACTCCACCGCGTTCTGAAACGGTTCCGGGATCATCTCCTGTTTTGCAGCCCCGCGCAGAAGCAGGGTCGAGAGAAACAGCAAGAGGACGATCGCGAAGAAGGGTCCGCGCCAAGCGAAGAGGAAGTCGATCCAGTTCGCCGGGGCCTCGCCATGGCTACCGAAGAACCCCTTCAGATACTCGAGCAGGTCGGGCAACTCGATCGGCGGACCGCCCGAGCCTTCCGCGTGCCCCTCGGCTTCGACGTGCGAGCCGGCCGCGGGGGAGGTGGCATCGACCGGCCGCGGAGCGTGCTCCTGCGCGGCGGCGACCCCGAACGAAAGCAGCATGGCGAACGCAAGGGTCGCCGAACGGATCACTGTCGCGGCATGGCGGCCTGGGCGTTCTTCATTTGTCCGATGCCGATTCATGGCCGCGGTCCGCTCTTCAAGAGATGCCCGCCGGGGCCCTTCCGTTCCCTCTGCAGCGCGGGCGCGCTCAGGAGAAGCCTCCCGAGCACTTTTAGCAGCGCGATCGCAAGGAAAAGCGTGAAGCCGGACAGGAGATACCAGGGTTTGAGATGCAGGACGAAGAGTCCGATCGCCCCCACGGCGTAGATGCCGGCGAACTTCAGGACCGCGTAGACGGCCAGCACCGATCGACGCCGCGCGCCGATCGCTTCGCGGATCAAGGCATCGAGGAGGAAGATCTCAGCAACCCCCAGCGCGACGCCGGCAGTCCAGGCGGCGGCATGGGGAAGCCCGAGATAGACGGCGATGCAGATGGATGCAAGCGCGCCGACCCAACCGGTCGTGATCAGCACCCTGCGGACGAAGGTGGGTCCAAGGTCCAGCCAGCGGGCCGCCCCTTCCCCTGCCACCACCCCGTCCTCCCTTGCAGCGTCCGCTGCCGTCATTGCCTGTCGAGATCCTTCTGAACACGGCGGATCAGGAGATAGGTCTCTCGCCCCGCCGCCGCGAGCCCCAGCACGAGACCAACGACCTGAAACACCCAATCCGTGCCGAGCTTGCGGTCCGCGAGCCGCCCGAGCCACCACCCGATGACCGGCGCGACTCCCAGGGTGAAGGGGATCGAGGCCAACATCATCACCGTGCCGTAGTAGCTGCGCGGCGGCTCCCCTCGGTAGCCCTTCCGGTTTTCCGGCACGGTTCACATGCTCCAAGCCCGTTTTCGTGCGGGAGTCCGAGTGAGAGGTCCGCCGGATCGGCGTGAGACCAGCATCAGTCCCCGAACGGGTCAGTATGGGGAGGGTCTAGAAGCTGTGTCAATGGGCAAGTTCAGAAAGGCACAATACGGAGTGCTTCTTGATGACAAGCGGGCGATGGAGCGAATCTAATGGACCAGGAATGTGAAGGAACGGCATGGCCGCACGCCCTCGCGGGCCGCACGAATCGCAAGACCGTGCGCCGGCGCCTGCGTTCCTGCGGGTCATACGAATCGCCGAATCGCGCAGCCGCGTCTAGGGGCCGACCAGCTTGTCCTTGAACTTCTCCCGAAACTTTCGCACCTTCGGCTCGATGACGACCCTGCAGTATCCCTGCTCCGGGTTCCGCTCGTAGTACCGTTCGTGGTACCCCTCGGCCTTATAGAACACCCCAAAGGGAACGAGCTGCGTCACGATCGGCCCACCCCAAATCTTTTCGTCCCCGATTTCCTTCATCACCGAGTCTGCAACCGCCTTCTGGACCTCGTCCCGATAGAAGATCGCCGAGCGGTACTGGCTGCCGATGTCGGCCCCCTGGCGATTCGGCGTCGTCGGCTCGTGCACGGTGAAGAAGATCGAGAGGATGTCGTGGAGGCTCACGGTTTTCGGATCGAAGGCGACCTGCACGGCCTCGGCGTGTCCCGTGGTTCCCGCGCAGACTTCCTGGTAGCTGGGGTCCGGGTCGTTTCCGCCGGAGTAGCCGGACTCGACGGAACGAACCCCCTTCACCTGGAGGAAGATCGCCTCGAGGCACCAGAAGCAACCTCCCCCGAGTGTCATGGTCTCGATGGAATCGCCGGGAGCGGCGGGTGCCGCGTTGGCGGGCGCGGTCATGGCATTCTCCCCTCCCCGTGCCGCGACCCCCGAGAAGCAGATCAAGAACCCGACGAGCCAAGGAACGGTCCGCACGGTTTGTCCCCTTCCCCGGTCATCCGGCCCTCGCCGGATTCGAGCGATCTGTGGACCTGCCCACGGGGCGCGCCGCGGACAGGACAGGGTACGCCACGATGGTTCCCGCTGAGAACCCATGAGTTGGACTCCTGTTCCGTACCGACCCCGGCTACCCGGCCTAATGACCTGGAGACGCTCGGTATGGCATTCTCTCCCCCCGCTCATCTATGCTCGGCCACGCGTGTCCCGAAAGGCGGGGGAGGAAAGCGTCATGAACGAAACTGCACCCGAGTCTGCGATCTCAGTGTCCCGCTCCCCTTGGTGGGCAAGCGCCACCGCGGCCAAGGTGATCCTGTGCATCGCCGTCCTGCTCGCCTATGCGAACAGCCTTCCGGGCGCCTTCGTTTTCGATGACCTGGAATCGATCCCCGAGAACCCGAGCATCAGGAACATCGAGCGGCTGGATACGGTTCTTTCTCCGCCGCGCCAGAGCACGATTGCGGGCAGACCGATCCTGAATCTCTCGTTGGCGGTCAACTACGCGGTCGACGGCCTCCGCGTGCACGGCTATCACATCCTCAACATCGCCCTCCACATTCTGGCCGCGCTGACGCTGTTCGGAATCTTCCGGAGAACGCTGGAGCTGCCGTCCCTCGCCCCCCGTTACGGGCGCGCTTCGGTCCCCCTCGCATTCACGATCTCGCTCCTCTGGGCGCTCCATCCGATCCAAACCGGATCGGTGACCTACATCATCCAGAGGGCGGAATCGCTGATGGGGCTCTTCTACCTCCTGACCCTGTACTGCGTGATCCGGGCCGCTCAGTCCGACCAGCATCTCCGGTGGACCCTCTGCGCCGTCGGATCGTGCGCGCTCGGCATGGGAACGAAGGAGGCCATGGCCACCGCGCCGATCGTGGTCCTGCTCTATGACCGCATCTTCCTCTCTGGATCGTGGAGCGACGCATTCCGCAGGCGGGGACTCCTCTACGCCGGCCTTGGGGCCACGTGGATCATCCTCGCCATCGCGATGGCCTCCACGGCCTCGCGGGGGGGAACGGTTGGGTTCGGGATGACCGCCAAGTGGTGGGAATACGCGGGAACCCAGTTCGGCGTGATCCTCTATTATCTGCGCCTGGCCGTCTGGCCGTCGCCGCTCGTTCTCGACTACGATTGGCCGATCGTCGCTCGGGCATCCGGGGTCGTCCTCCCCGCCATAGCGGTATTCGTTCTCTTGGGGCTCACGGTATGGGCCATGGGCCGCAATGCGAAGCTCGGTTTCCTCGGCGCGGCGTTCTTCCTGATCCTCGCGCCCACCTCGAGCGTCGTGCCGATCCGCGACGCGGCATTCGAGCACCGGATGTACCTCCCCCTCGCCTCCGTGCTGACGCTCCTCGTCATAGGCGCATACGCGCTATTGATGCGCCGCCGGCCGGGCGAAGCGGTTGGGGCGCCGCACGACGAGGGCGCATCTCGAGCGGAAGTTCGGCGGGGAATCGACGTCGCGGTCTCGCGGATCCTGATCGCGGCCGCGCTGATCGCCGTCGCTTTCGGCACGATCACGCACCTGCGCAACCGGGATTACCGCACCGAGATCTCGATCTGGAAGGACACGATTGAGAAGCGTCCCGGAAACTGGCGGGCTCACGATGTGCTCGGGATCGCCTATGCGCGAATCGGGAACTTCCAGGGGGCCGTCGAGAGCCACACAGCCGCGCTGGGGCTGAAGCCCGACTCGGGGATCACCTACTACAACCGCGGGACGACCTACCTGAACCTGGGGCTGCGGTTCAAGCAGCGCCAGTCGCAGGGCACCGCGCCCGCCGACATGGATCCGAGCGAGCTGTTCCAGGCTGCGATCGATGACTTCTCGCAGTCGATTCGCATCGACCGCCACGGCGACACGTTCAGCAACCGGGCGATCGCCCATTCCCAGCTCGGGGAGTACGCGAAGGCGATGGCTGACGTCGATTCGAGCAGGATCGCGGGTTTCCAGCCGCCCCCGAGGTTCGTCCAGTTCATCGAGGAAGCGCTGGCCAGGCAGAACCCCGATTCCGCATCCACGAACCCGAGGTAGCGCCGGCGCGCCTACGCGGTTTCGAGCGCCCGGGCTGTCTCGCGGATCCGCTGCCAGGCGCGCGCCACGTGGCGTTCCTCGGTATGGGTTTGCCCCACGCTGAACCGGAGCACGAGCCGGTCGCCGAGCCGGGTGTGCGTGAGGTAGAGCTCGCCGCCTCGATTCAGCCGGTCCATGAGCTCTTGATTGAGTTCATCCCCTCCCCGATGGCGGAAGCAGACCAGATTGAGCGGAGGCGGCACAACCAGCTCGAACCGGGGATCCTCTTTGACCCATGACGCAAACTCCTGTGCGATCCGGACGTGTTCCCGGATGTGATGCGCCAAGCCTTCCACCCCGTAGTGGCGGATCACGAACCAAAGCTTCAGCGCCCGAAAACGCCGCCCGAGCGGAACATGCCAATCGCGGTAGTCGATCACGGCGCCCGATTCGGTCGCGCGGTTTCGAAGGTACTCGGGGAGGATGCTCAACGTGTGGATCAGCGCGGCCCGATCGGCGACATAGAAGCAGTCGCAATCGAAGTTCGTGAACATCCACTTGTGCGGATTCGCGCAGTAGCTGTCGGCGAGATCCAAGCCCTCCTGGATCCATCGGAACTCGGGGCACAGGGCCGCGGTTCCGGACATCGCCGCGTCCACGTGCAGCCAGATTCCATGTTCGCGGCAGACCCGGCCGATCGCGGGGAGGGGATCGATCGCATTGGAGGATGTCGTTCCGATCGTCGCCCCCACGAAGAACGGGACGAGTCCGGCCCGCCTGTCCGCGGCGATCCGTTCTGCGAGCGCATCGGCCCTCATGGCGTAAAGGTCGTCGACGGGGACGAGCCGCAGGTTGTCCCGGCCGATACCGGCGATCTTGACCGCCTTCTCGATCGACGAGTGGGCCTGGGTCGATGCGTAGGCGGTGAGCCGCCCGTCGCAACCCCGCGCGTTGCTCGCGTAGGCTGTCGCGCGCTCGCGCGCGGCGAGGACGGCGCACAGAGAGGCGCTCGATGCCGTGTCCTGGATCACCCCGCCCCCGGTCGAGCTCGACTTGAATCTCTCCGGCAGGGCGAGCATCTGCGCAAGCCAGTCCAGGACGTGGGTCTCGAGCTCAGTGCACGCGGGACTCGTCGCCCAGAGCATCCCCTGAACGCCGAGCCCGGAGGAGAGCAGATCGCCCAGGATCGCCGGGCCCGATGCGTTGGCCGGGAAGTAGGCGAAGAAGTTCGGGGACTGCCAGTGGGTGATCCCGGGCAGGATCAACCGTTCCACGTCGCGCAAGATGGCCTCGAACGATTCCCCTTCCGGGGGGGGATCGACGGGCAGGGCGGACCGTATCTCGCCCGGCGAAACCCTCGACTGGACAGGAAGAGACTCGATCCGGTCGTAGTAGTCGGCGATCCAGTCGATTACGGCCCGGCCATGGCGCCGGAACTCGTCGCCGCTCATGTGGTAGTTCCGGCCGCCCCCCGCTTCATCGGACCGACCGCGTGACATAGTCCCTTCGCTCCCCCCGCCGGGCGGCTCCGCGCCTGCCCGGGTCGAATCTCCGCATCCCGTAGACGAACCTCAGGCTTCCCAGGGAAGTCCGGGCTTCCCCAGGTGTCCGTAGTTCGTCGTCTGACGGTAGATCGGCCGCAGGAGATCGAGGCGCCGGATGATCTCGGCCGGACGGAAATCGAACCGGTCCTTCACGAAATCGCGCGCGGCCCGCGGATCTCCGGTTCCGTAGGTCTCCACCTTGATCGAGAAGGGCCGCGGATCTCCGATCGCGTAGGAGACCTGGATCTCGGCGCGCCGCGCGAGACCCTCCTTGACGATCTGGCGCGCGACGTACCGACTGAAGTACGCGGCGCTGCGGTCGACCTTCGATGGATCCTTGCCGCTGAAGGCTCCCCCGCCGTGGTGAGCCGCGCCCCCATAGGTGTCGACGATGATCTTCCGTCCCGTGACGCCGCAATCGGTCCCCGGCCCCCCCTCGCGCCAGCTCCCGGCGGGGTTGACCTTGAATGCGATCTCGGCCGTGTTCCAGCCGACCAAGGCGCGCGGCGAAAGGTCCCCGATCACATAGTCCCGGATTGCGGCCTGATCGATCTCGGGGCCGTGCTGGGTCGACACGAGCACACTCGAGACCCGGACCGGACCGTTCTCGTCGTATTCGACAGAGACCTGCGTCTTGCCGTCCGGACGGAGCCAGGGGTGGCGGCCGCCGCGGCGGTCATCGGCGAGCGCACGAGCAAGCCGGTGGGCAAGAACGATCGGCAGGGGCATCAGCTCGGGAGTCTCGGCGGTTGCGTATCCAAACATGATCCCCTGGTCGCCCGCGCCCTGTTCGCCCGTCGGATTCGTCGCGGCGTCGACGCCGAAGGCGATCTCGGAGGCCTGCTTCGTGATGACCTGCTGGACCCGCACACCGGCTGCATGGAACGGCTCGGCGGGATCGAAGTAACCAACCTCCGCGATCGCGGCCCGCGCGACCGCATCGTGGTCGACCTTGGCGCTGGATGTTATCTCGCCCGCCAGAACGACGAGATCGTTCTTGCAGAGGACCTCGCACGCCACGCGCGACTTCGGGTCCTGGGCAATGTGGGCGTCGAGAAGCGAGTCGGCGATGAAATCGCAGACCTTGTCGGGATGTCCTTCTGTGACTGATTCACTCGCGAGATGGTATCGCATGATGATTCGGTTCTCCTGCCGGTCCTCTCGGGATTGACGCTGTCCCCGCGCATCGGATGATTCCGACGGTCGGCGCCGCGAACCGGCCCGCCCCGGCCGCGACGCGTGAACGGCCGAGGTTATCCCATCCATGCCCCGTTTTCCAGCAGCCGGATGGCCGCCGATCTTGCCACTTCCATCCGGAGGGCCCATAGTCCGGGCATGAAAAGAGCGACATTCGGCCTCTCCGATCGCGACGTTACACCCCACGAGATCTATATGCGCCGGCGCGACTTCCTCGCCCTCGGCGCGGCGACCTTGATCGGCCCGGCACTGGCGACGGCCCCCCTGCGCGCCCTCGCTGCGGATCCGGCGCCGGGCCCCGCGGGCCCCGGCGGGCGGGTCGATGGGAACCTGCCGCCCGTCGCGCCGGGTCCCTACGGGACCGACGAGAAGCAGACCGCCCTAAAGGACGTCGCCGGATACAACAACTTCTATGAGTTCGGAACCGACAAGACAGATCCGGCCGCCAATGCGCGCACGCTCAAACCCCGGCCATGGATGATCGAGGTCGGGGGAGCGATGAAACGGCCTGGAACGATCGACATCGATGACCTCCTCCGGTGGTTTCCACTCGAGGAGCGGATCTACCGGATGCGATGCGTCGAGGCATGGTCGATGGTGATTCCGTGGATCGGGTTCCCGCTGGGAGATCTGATCGCGCGGCTCGAACCGACCGGCAACGCGAGGTACGTCGCCTTCACGACCCTCCACGACCCGGAACAGATGCCCGGACAGAAGCGCGCCGTCCTCCCTTGGCCCTACGTCGAGGGGCTCAGACTCGACGAGGCGATGCATCCCCTCGTCCTCCTCGCGGTCGGCCTCTACGGCAAGGCGCTGCCGAACCAAAACGGAGCTCCCGTTCGTCTCGTCGTCCCGTGGAAGTACGGATTCAAGGGGATCAAGTCGATCGTGCGGATCCAATTCACGGAAAATCAGCCGCCGACGTCGTGGAACATCTCATCCCCCGGAGAGTATGGCTTCTACGCGAATGTCAACCCGAGCGTCGATCACCCTCGCTGGAGCCAAGCGAAGGAACGGCGGATCGGGGAGTTCCGTAAACGCGATACCTTGATGTTCAACGGCTACGCCGATCATCTGGCGGGGCTCTATGCGGGGATGGACCTGAGGAAGAACTTCTAGCTGTGACCAAACCGCTTCGGAATGCCGCGATGAGCATGCTGAAGCCCGTCGTCTTCTCGGCGGCCCTGTTCCCCATCCTGAAAATCGGGAGGGACGCATTCTGGGGAGCCGGCCTGGGGGCGGACCCGATCGCCGAGGTCCTGAACCGCCTCGGATTCTGGACTCTCACCATCCTGACCGCTTCGCTCGCCTGCACGCCGCTCAACCTCGTCTTTCGCATCAAGTGGCCGCTGCGCATCCGGCGGATGCTCGGGCTGTTCGCGTTCGCTTACGGCGCCATCCACTTTGCCTTCTATCTGGGGGTCGATCAGTTCTTCGACCTGCCCGCCGTCTTCGCAGATGTCGCGAAAAGGAAGTTCATCCTGATCGGCTTCTGCGCTCTCGTCACCCTCTCCGTTCTCGCGGCGACATCGACGAAGCGCGCGGTGCGGAAGATGGGTTATGCGAAGTGGAAACGGCTCCATCGGCTCGTCTATGCGGCGGCAACCCTCGGAGCGATCCACTTCCTCTGGCGGGTCAAGGCGGATCGGCGCGAGCCCCTCATCTTCATCGCGATCCTCGCGGCGCTTCTGCTGATCCGCCTCGTCCATTGGGCCGCCGGACGGGCGGTCCGAAACGGCCCCGTGAATCGGGCTACCACGCAAGGCGGCCCCGGTGCGGGCGGACGGAGGCCCGCGCCTACTCGACCCGCGTGATCTTGGTCGAGAGGGTCCGCCCCTCCGCGGTCAGCCTCGCGAAGTAGATCCCGCGGGCGACCCGGCGGCCGTCATCGTCCCGGCCGTCCCAGACTCCCTCTCCCGCGCCGGCGCCGCGGACGCCGCTTGCGAGCACCCGGACACGCCAGCCGCGGGCGTCGAAGATGGCCAGCTCGATTGACCCGGAACGGCTCAACAAATAGGGAATCACGGTGCGGTTGCTGAACGGATTGGGCTGCGGGGATCCCAAATCGAATCCGCCGGTCCCCGCGATGGGGCCGTCGATTCCGGCGGGCGCCGCGAGGGCCATCTCCCAGACGCCGCTGCCAAAGGTCGCGGCGCGCACAAGTCGCTCATCTGGCTTGATCACGAGGTCGAGAACCATCGACGGGGGCAATCCCGAGTTCATTTCCATCCACGTCGCGCCGCCGTCCAGCGTTCGATAGACGCCAAGGTCCGTGCCGATGTAGACCCACTCGGAGGCAATCGGATCAATCGCGACGGATTGGACAGGCAGGTCCGGGAGGTTCGACGAGGCGTCGATCCACGTCAACCCGGCGTCCGTCGACCGGAAGACGTGCGGGCTTCCGTATCCGGAGAAGGTCAGCCAGACATTCCGGCCGTCGAGTCGATCGTAGGAGATGTCGGTCGGGTAACGGTTCGGCAGGCCGCCGGTCACATTCGTCCACGTCGCGCCGCCGTTCGTACTCCGGCGGACCTCGAAGACCGCCGTCGTGCTCGAGCTCCCCGTCGCCGCGCACAGGGTGTCGGGGCTCGTGAAGGAAACACCGATCACAGCCATCGGGGTGCCGTTCCATGAGGCGTTCCCGTCCGGGTAGATCCACGAGAGGCCCCCGTCCGTCGATTTCTGCACGGCCTTCATGCCCGCGTACAGCACCATCGGATCCGCCTCGCAGAGCACGAACGGCGCGATGAAGTTCGCATCGCCGGACGAGTACGGGTGGATCTCCGTCCAGTTGTTTCCGCCATCCTCGCTCTTGTACATGTTCAGGTAGACGTACTCTTCGTAGATCACGTTCTCGTTCATGGGGTCAATCGCGCACCACCCGCCGTCGCCGCCGAAAATCTTCGACCACGAGGGGGTCCCGAGATACTTGATGGTCCCGTTGTCCTGCAGTCCTCCGACAGCCAGAGCGCTCGTCGTGCTCCCGTTCGCGAAGCCCGCATAGATCTGGGTCGTGACCAGGCCGCCATTCCTTCCCGCCCAGGTCTGCCCGCCGTCCACCGACTTGAAGACTCCCCCGTCGCTCGCGACATAGACGGTCTGCGGATCCGTCGGATGGAAGGCGATCGCGTGCTGGTCGGCGTGGACGTAGTCCGGCGATCCCTCGGGGCCCTCCGGCGGGATCACGCCGCCGTAGCCGTTGTACCAATAGGAGACCTGATTGAGCGTGCTTCCCCCGTTCGTGCTCCGATACCAATCGAGGCCGCCGCAGAGCACGAGAGTTCCATTGAGCGGGGAGGCGCCGACAACATTGTCGTACCACGCCTGCGATCCGGCCCAGTTCGTGCCGTTGATCATCGTCCACGAATCGCCGTCGTTCGTGCTCCGAAAGAGCCCAATGACGGCCCGCGTCGAAGCATCCGATACGCCCGCATAAAGGGTCCTCTGCGTCGAGGAGATGGAGTAGATGGCCAGGGGCGTGCGCCCGAAATTCGTCGTGGGGAGGCCGCCCGCAAGGAGGGTCCAGCTCGCGCCGCCGTCCGTGCTCCGATAGATCCCCGCGTCCGGCGTGGTGTTGAGCTGGCCGTGGGAGACGAAGACCTTTGATGAGTTGAAAGGATCGATCGCCACATCCATCGCCATGAGGGTCGAGTGGACAAGGGTCCAGCTATCCCCCCCGTCGAGTGTCTTGTAAAGCCCCTCGCTCGTGGCCGCCCAGAGCGCCAGGTGATTCTGAGGATCGATTCTGAGGGCGTTCACCGCGCGCGTCTGATCGAACGTCCAGGTCAGCCCCGTCTGCTGCCAGCTCGCCCCACCGTCCACGCTCTTCAGAACGCCCAGGCCGTAGGTCGAACGCGCCCCCGGGGTCCCGACTTGGCCCCGGCCGTACCGCCCGATCTCGCCCGTGCCGATGTAGATGACGCTCGGGTCCGTTGGATCGATCACGATCCCGCTGACCGCGAGGGCCGGGAAACCGGTATCGACGCGCGTCCACGCCGCGGGTCCCTCGCCGCCGACGGCCGATCTCCAGAGTCCGCCGCCCGCGGCGCCGGCCCAGACCGCGTTCGGGTTGGTCGGGTCGATCGCAAGGGAGAGCATTCGACCGCCGATGTTGTCCGGTCCGATCGAGGTCCAAGCCGGCCCCCCGGTCCGATCCTTCTCGGCGGGGACCAAGTTCTCCTTCGAGTACTTGTAGGCGTCGTAAAAGGCGGACTTGGGAATTAGCTCGTCCGGGAAGGCGCGCGTTCCGTACCACCACTCGAATGCCTCATATGCGTGCCCTTCCTCCTTGCGATCCTCGCCGATCTCCTTCTCTTCCTCATCGGAGAGGCGGAGCTTCGTGAACCCGGGAGGAATCTCGCGCTCGCCCCGATCCCGAGGAAGGAACGTCAGAACGAGGATTGCGATCAGTCCAAGGGCAAGAACCGCCCCGATCAAACGGAAGACTTTCATGGGACCCCTCTCGTGTTCTCTAGCGGCCATTCCCGCTTGGACGCGATCCGTCGCAGACGATCACCGCCACGTTGTGCTCCGGCCGGCAAACTGCCGCGATGGACATTGATCTCCTCGGCCTGCGGACTCCGGGCCATCCTTGTGAGAATTATCGACCGCCAGGATCGCGATCTTCCATTGTACTCCCGGGCGGAAGGAAGAAAGAAGCGGACGCCCGCTCCAGGGCGCCTGCGGAATCGGCGGGCTCTCAGTGATCGCCGCCGCCTCCGGCGTTCGGCGGGGGCGCATACTCCGGCACCTGGTTCTTGATTGCAGGTACCGACTGCAGATAAGCGAAGATCGCCTTCAGATCATCATCGGTCATCTGCGCATAGCCCTGCCAGGGCATGGGAGGCAAGATCGGGCGCCCGCCCCCCATGATCTTCCCGTTTCGGATCGCCGCGATGAAGAGCTCCGCGTCCCATGCGCCGATTCCGGTCTCCTCGTCCGGGGTCAGGTTTGGGGCGTAGTCGATCCCCCAGGGTCCGACGAACGCGGTCATCGTGCCGGAGCCCGCCCACGTCCACTGATGGTCGAGCTTCGGCGGGGCGGGCATCGCGACGCCCGCGGGGTGGCCCGAGAGCATCCTCGACATGTCCGGCTCCGGTCCTTTCGGCCCCATCTTGAGCGGCGTGTGGCAGTCGTTGCACCCGCACGCGATGACGAGATACTTGCCCCGCTTCACCGCTCCAGCATCCTGAGGCGCAGCGTTTGCGATTCCGGGCTGCCCCGCGGCGACAATCCACCGGCCCGCGTCGGCGAGACGCGTCACGGTCTCTTCGTCAGATCCCTTGGAAGCACCGCCCCCCATCGCCATGGCGAGGACCCCGGCTGCCATCACGAGGGAAAGTCCGCTCACGAGAGCGCGACGCAAGGCCGAAAGCTCCGCGAATGATCTCCTGATTCTCCTCATCGAATCGATCCTCCAACGAACAGTCATGGTTGAGTGATCCGATCACGCTTCGTGGATTCGGATCCGATTCCGCCGGCTCGGAGGCACAAGCGACCGGGGCACACCCGGCATCCCGAGCGCGATCGCGAACATATGATAGTGATCGATTGGGGGTCGTGTGTTCAAGCGAATCTTCGCACGAGCGGAGGCGCTAGGAGGGCAACTTCCGGTCGCGCTCGGCGAGGAGAGCTTCGATCTCGCCGATCGAATCGGAGGTGAGGACCCAGTCCCCCGCGGATGCCGTTTCCTCGATCTGCTGCCGGCTTCTGGCGCCCACGATCGCGGACGTGACCTCGGGACGCCGCAGAACCCAGGCGATCGCGAGTTGGGCGGGGGTCCGGCCCGATCGCTCCGCGATCCCGCGCAGGCCCTCGACCAGCTCGAGGTTTGGCCCTAGGAGCGGCTCGAGGAACTGCTTGCTCCTTCGCCGCCAATCATCCTCGGGCAGGCCGGCGAGGCGTTCCCGCGTGACCGCTCCGGTCAGGAGCCCCGCCTGCATCGGGCTGTAGCAGACGACCCCTATCTCGTGCTTCGCGCAGTGGGCCAACCCTTCCTTCTCGATGCCGCGCGCAATCATGCTATACGGCGGCTGAAGGCTCGCGACCGCATGGATCGAGCCGACGCGATCGATCTGCCCGACGTTGAAGTTCGAGACGCCGCCGTAGCGGATCTTCCCCTCGCGCACGAGATCGGCGATCGCGCTCCAGGCTTCCTCGATGTCGGGATCGGGATCGGGCCAGTGGATTTGGTAAAGATCGATGTAGTCCGTTCTGAGTCGGCGGAGACTCGCCTCGGCCTCGCTTCGTATGCTCGCCGCCTTGAGCCGCCCGTAAGGGGTCGTGCTCCCCTCATCCCACACGAGGCCGCACTTCGTGGCCAGGATCACGTCCTTGCGACAGCCCGCGAGGGCGCGCGCGACGACCTCTTCGGAGTGACCGAGACCATAGACCGCAGCCGTGTCGATCCAGTTGACCCCGAGATCGAGAGCGCGATGGATCGCCGCGATCGATTCGCGGTCGTCCTGCGGACCCCAACCAAATGCCCATCCGCCGCCGCCGATCGCCCACGCGCCAAGACCGATCGCGGTCAGGTGGAGATCGGAGGAGCCGAGTCTGCGAGTCCGCACGACACCTTCTCCCTATCGCAGGAAGGTCAACTTCTCGGTGCGGGTGAAGCTACCCGAACCATCCCTCACATCCAGCCGCACGAAGTAGGTTCCACTGGGCAAGATTCGGCCGAGATCGTCGCGGCCGTCCCAGGGAAATGTTTGCGAACCGGCCCGCATGATGATCCAGCCGGCGCCTATCGGATGCGCAATGCTGCGACCCGAGATGTCGACAACCTCGAGCTGGACCAACCCTTCCTGCGCCAAGTCGATCGAGATCTTGCCGCCCCCGCGCGCAGGATTCGGGCCCAGGCTCAAAGGGATCGGGCCGAGGTCGTGCTCAACCGTGTCGGCGGCTTCGACGGGGCGGAAGTCGGCGCAGATGATCAGATGGTCGGTCACCTGCGAGTCGGTGGCGAGCAGGTTGTATCGAGTCAGAGAATCTGCCGGCATGTCGGGGGTGTAGAGCAGGAAGTGGTTCCCCACGCCGAGTACGCTGTCGGTGTAGACCTGGTAATCGAGCCGTCCCGGCCAGTAGGCGCTCGTGTCGCTGCGCCACGTGTAGGACATCCGCTTGTTCGTTTGCCGCGAGATCAGGTCGACCAGGTGGCTCCCGTCCCAGTCGGGCGTGAAGTCCGCGCCGTACGTGCCATTGTCGACGATGTCGCCCGTGAGGAGGGAAGTCTGCTGCTGGGAGAGCCCGACGAAATTCGTGTCGCCCGTGATCAGGATCGGCGTGTCGGGATCGAGGGTTATCGTCCCACCCGCCGATTTGGCGTCTCGGATGAAGGAGAGGATCGCATCGACCTCCGCCTGGCGTCCGGAGTCGTCCGTGCAGCAATAGAGGTGGACGCTGATGATCAAGAACTGCTTCCCGATGGCGGGGGTCGTGTCGAGCAGGACGGCCAAGTTCCCGCTGTAGATCGGCCAGCCCTGGATGACCGGGTAGCGGCTGACCGTCTTGCAGTCCGCATTCCCAGCCGAGAACCAGGTCTCGCCGGCTCCCGAGGGAAGAAAGGTCCCGACGAAGGCGGCCGTCTGCTGGGGGGTGTGGTTGTAGATCTCCTGGAAGTTGATGATCTCGGGCTGGATCGCGGCGAGCTCGCGGCCGAACTTCACACCCTTCCCGCTCCCCCAGGGGCCGTCGTTCAGGACGTTGTTCGTGATGATCCTTAAGTCCGTCGCGCGCTCCTTGCCTAGTGCGATGCCCGTCTCGGGCGGGAGCGTTCCGTCATCGAGGAGGTAGGTGAGGACCTCCGGGCTGTTCGGCAACTGGTCCCCGCCCGCGATCGTGTCGACGAGGAGGATCCGCACGCTCGAACCGGTGAAGAGGAAATGCGTCCCGTCCGGCTTCACATCCCGGCGGATCGAAGCCTCGAAGGCAGTGGCGGTCACGGTGGGCATGCCGCAGAACATGATGTCGAATTGGTCGATCGTGGAGATTACGGTTCCGTACTTGTAGCGGCCCGCCTTGTCGCCGAAGCGCCACTCGAGCTCGGCGCCGATTCCGCCCACGGATATGCCCGTCGAGCTGTTCAGATCGGTATCGAGATAGAGGGTCAGCTTGTGGCCGCTGTTGAGCTGGATCTCTCTGCCCGCCTCGAAGCGGATGTAGAAGGACCCGGGGTCGTCGGCAATCCAGAGCCGTCCCAGATCGATCCCGCTCGATCCCGCATCGCCGGCCGTGTCGGTATAGACCGGCGTCTCGGATTCCCAGTCGGTGAATGCGCCATCGAGCAGGATCTGCGCCGGGCGCGCCGACACGGAGGATCCCGCAAGACTTGCCACGACGAGCGCTGCGGCGATGAGACCCATGATCCGCGCGATCTTCCCCTTCATGCTGCGTCCCTCCGCGATCGGGTTTCGGTTCCTCGACTCATCCCTCGGTGACCGCGGCCGCGGCATCGCTCGGGCGAGGCAGGATTGGCGGGCCTGCAAAGCAACCCTTTGGCTGATTTTACGCGTTGGAGGGCCCCCATTCCAGCAGATGGTTCGTCCGGCCGGGAAAATGATGGACGCCCCCCCGCCTCTTTGCCAACCTCTTGCTGCCGGCGCGGTCCCCGGGAAGGCGTTCTTGCCCTGAAAGCGGCGAACCAGGAGGAGATGAGTGAGAGGCAGTCGCACGGGACTTGGATACCCAGCCCTTCTCGCCGTCGTATCGCTCGTCATCCTCTTCGGAGGATGCGGCGACGACAGCCCCAGCCGCCCTCTCGATCCGTGCGCGACCCCGACCTTCGAACCGGCGCCGGGCGTTTACGACCGGCCGGTCACGATCACCATGCTCTCCGAGACCCCTGGGGCGACGATCCGCTACACGACCGACGGATCCGAGCCCGACGAGGAGTCCCAAGTCTATTCTCATCCATTCGCGATTTCGACGACGCTCACTCTCAGGGCCGGAGCGTGGAAGGAGGGATTCTCGCCGAGCGAGATCGCGACGGGGGGCTACACGATCCGCTGTGTGATCGATCTGACCGCTCCTCTCGGCGGGGAAGTTCTGCCCTCCGGGTCTACGTTCACAATCTCGTGGACGAGCACCGTCTGCACGGGCCCGGTGAGAATCGAGCTGCTCTTGAACGACGCCGTCTGCGACACGATCGCTTCCGGCGCCACGGACAGCGGCAGCTTCGACTGGATCGTGCAGGGCTGTCATGGCGTGGAAGGCGCCTACCGGATCCGCGTGACGGACATCCCAAGCGGGGCGGCGGACCAGAGCGACAATTCCTTCGCCATCTCCACCCATTGCCGCATCACCGTGATCGATCCATCTGGCGGCGAGATCTGGCAGGCCGGGAATCCGCACACGATACGGTGGACGACGGCCGGCGTGTGCGGGAGCCTGTTCAGGGTCGATCTCCTGGTCGACGGCGTCCCGTGCCTCGCGCTCGCAGAGGCGGCGGTTGGGGACAGCCTCGTCTGGGAGGCCGAGCAGTGCAACGGGTTGAACGGAGGCTACCGAATCCGCGTGAGCGATCCGCAGAGCGAAGCCTCCGGATCGTCCGCGACGAGCTTCTCGATCTCCCCCCCCCCACCTCCGGCGTGCTCCATCCTGGTGATTACGCCCGCCGGCGGGGAGGAGTGGCTGGAAGGGACGGGCTACGAGATCCGGTGGGTCTCCTTCGATTGCAGCGATCTCGTGCGGATCGACCTGCTGCGGGAAGGGCTTCCCTGCTCGACCTTGGCCGCGAGCACGGAGGACGACGGCACGTTCATCTGGTTCGCGGCGCGCTGCGACGGCGCCGAGAGCGGCTACCGGGTCAAGGTTTCCGACCTGCGAACCTCCGCATCGGGATCGAGCGCGGGGGACTTCTCGATACCCGCCGCGCCATGCTCGCTCGATTTGACATCCCCGGACGGGGGAGAGATCTGGATGCAGGGAACAACTCACCCGATCTCCTGGAACTCCTCCGCCTGTGGCGATTCCGTCCGGCTCGAGCTGCTGGCGGGGGGCGCGCCGTGCCTCGTGATCGCCGGATCGACGCCGAACGACGGTTCCTTCTCGTGGTCCGTCGAGGGCTGCGTCTCTCAGAGCGGCTATTCTGTGCGGGTTCTGGATCTTGACAGCGGCGCGGGCGACGCGAGTGCCGGGCCCTTCACAATTCCCCTCCCTCCCTGCGATCTCGAGCTCGTCTCTCCGAACGGCGGCGAATCGTGGCAGGAAGGGACGGATCACGAGATCACATGGAACGCCGCCTACTGCGTCACGGACGTCCGGATCGAGCTGCTTCGCCAAGGACTGCCCTGCGAGACCCTGGCGGAACACGCGCCGAACACCGGGCGGTTCCCGGGGAACCCCGTCCGCTGCGGAACCGACGAGACCGGATACGCGATCCGGATCATCGACCTCTCCGGCGACGACTCGGATGTGAGCGACGCGACCTTCTCGATCCCGGCGCCGCCCCCCTGCCGTCCACAGGTCACATCGCCGGCCGCGGGAGAGCGGTGGCTGGAGGGAACCTCGCACGAGATCCTGTGGGAACCGTCGACTTGCGACGCATCCGTCCGCATCGAGCTCCTGCGCACCGGCGTGTTCTGTCTGACGATCTCGAACGCGACGGAGAACACGGGGAGCTTCCCGTGGACGGCGCGGCAGTGCGCGACGACCGAGGACGGCTACAAGGTCCGCGTGACGGGAATCGAGAGCGGGGAAGCGGGCGAGAGCGAGCAAACGTTCTCGATCAGCCCAGAGTGCGAGCTTGCCGTCACCTACCCGGCGGGGGGCGAAGCGCTCGCGGAGGAATCGTCGAGCCAGATCCAGTGGACGCGCTGGGGCTCGTGCGGCGGCACGGTGCGGATCGAGCTACTCAGGAACGACTCCGTCTGCGCGACGATCGCCGCGGAAGCGCCGAACACCGGTGTGGCGGACTGGAACCCCACGCTGTGCGACGAGGAGGAGGAAGGCTACCGGATCCGGATCACGGACACAGCGACCGGCTCGGCCGGCTCATCGCCCGATCCGTTCCGCATCGTCAAGTGTGGGCTCCAGGTTATCTCGCCGAACGGAGGCGAGAGCTGGACGGAGGCGACCGCGCGAGAGATCCTCTGGAGCCCGTCGAGCTGCGGGGAGACGGTCGACATCGAGCTTCTCCGAAACGGAGTCCCTTGCGGGACTGTTGCGTTCAGCACGACGAACAACGGTTCCCTCTCGTGGACCGTGAGGGGTTGCGGCGACGAAGAAGTCGGTTACACCATCCGAATCACCGACACGAGGACGGGCAGATCGGACGAGAGCGACGCCCCCTTCACGATCCCGATCCGGCGGCTCACGATCCTCTCCCCCGCCGGCGGCGAGAACTACGCGGTCGGGAGCGAACAGACGATCACCTGGACGTCGAGCAACTGCGAGGGGAACGTCCAGATCGTCCTCATCTGCGGCGAAGGCGAGTATTACGAGCTAGTCGAAAGCACGGAGAACGACGGCTCCTTCACCTGGACGTCATGGCTTCCGTGCGACGCCGCATGCGGATACCGGATCTACCTGACCACCGGCGGCGTTTCTTGCGATGCCGTCTCCGAGAGCTTCTGCATCTGCCCTCCGTGCGAGCTCGCCGTCACCTCCCCCAACGGCGGCGAAACGTGGCTCAAGAATACCCCGCACGACATCCTCTGGAACTCGACCGACTGCGCCGATTCGGTCAAGATTGAGCTTCTCCGGACCGGCGAACTCTGCAAGGTGATCGCGAACAGCACGCCGGACGACGGCGGCTTCTCGTGGACGGCCGACAACTGCGGCCCCCCCGGCGAATACTCGATTCGCATCACGGGTCCCTGCGGGGCCTTCGACACGAGCGACGCGACCTTCTCGATCCCCGAATGCGTCCTTTCGCTCAACTCCCCCAACGGCGGCGAGCACTGGGCCCCGGGTAGCCAGCAGACGATCACCTGGAACTCGTCGAACTGCGGCGACGCGGTTCGGATCAGCCTGATGGAGAATGGGGGGCTTTGCCAAACGATCGCGCAGAGTACCTCGAACACCGGGTCGTTTCCTTGGACCGTCCAGATCTGCGGAGCCGTCGGCTGCGGCTACAAGGTCCGGATCACCGATCTCGAGACGAACAAGATCGAGGAGAGCGCTGCCGCCTTCTGCATCTGCCCGCCATGCGTTCCGGCGGTCACCTCACCGAACGGGGGTGAATCGTGGGAAGAGGGAACGGTCCAGGAGATCCGCTGGGATCCGGTCCCCGGATGCGACGCGGAGGTCAAGATCGAGCTCGTCCGGAGCGGCTCGGTCTGCCAAGCGATCGTCCCCTCGACGCCGAACGATGGCAGCTTCGCCTGGACGACCCAGCGCTGCCAGGGTCAGACGGACGGCTACACGGTCCGCGTGACCGGTGTTTCCTGTCTACAGTCGGACGAGAGCGACCTACCGTTTGAGATCACTCCCCCGCCCTGCCGCATCGCCGTCGCCTTGCCGAATGGGGGAGAAAGCTGGACCGTCGGAGCGAGCCACGAGATCGTTTGGAACCCGACCGGCGAGTGCGGAGAACTCGTCGCGCTGGACCTTCTGCGGGAGGGCTCGGTCTGCCTGCCGATCGCGGCGTCGACGCCGAACGACGGCAGCTACGCCTGGGTCGCCGAACGCTGCGGCACGAGCGAAACGGGCTACTCGATCCGCGTCACGGAGCCGGCCAGCGGCGCGACGGACGCGAGCGATCAGGTGTTCTCACTTCCCGTCTGCCAGATCGCTGTGACCGCGCCGGCGGGAGGAGAGACGTGGCAGGAGGGCACGGGGCACGGGCTCGCCTGGACATCGTCCCACTGCACGGGCACCGTTCGGATCGAGCTTCTGCGAAACGGCCTCCCGTGCGCCACGATATCCGCAGGCACACCCGATGATGGGAGCTTCGATTGGACGGCGGCAAACTGCGGCGCCCTGGAGACGGGCTACGAGGTCCGCGTCGTCGACATCACAACTGGATCCTCCGGAACATCGGGAGGGTTCTCGATCCCCGAACCGCCGTGCGCCGTCACGATCGCCGCACCGAACGGCGGCGAACGGTGGATCGAAGGGGTGCCGCGCGACATCGCATGGAACAGCGCCTCCTGCGGCACGTCCGTGAAGATCGATCTGCTTCGGATGGGAACCGTCTGCCGGACGATCGCCGACAGCACGGCCAACGACGGCGTCCACGCATGGACCGCGCAGCGCTGCGGGGCCGACACGGCCGGCTATTCGATCCGGATCACCGACCGCATGAGCGGCGCGTACGACGCGAGCGACGGGACGTTCACGGTCCCCTGCCCCTCGTGCCCGGTCGCGATCACATCACCGAACGGCGGCGAGATCTGGCAGGAGGGCACTCCCAGGACGATCTCGTGGAGTCCCCCGGGATGCGACACCGCCGTCAAGATCGAGCTTCTACTGAACGACGCGGTCTGCCGCACGCTCGACGCGGGCGCCCCGGACAACGGGAGCTTCACGTGGACGCCCGAGAGATGCGGCGCGGCGTCGACCGGCTACAGGATCCGCATCACCGGAGTCACCTGCGGCCGCAAGGACCGAAGCGATGGAACGTTCTCGATCACCCTGGTCCCGGACCTCCTCTACTTCCCGTCAGGCCTCGAGCTCTGCGCGGGTCAGCAAGGCGTCGTGATTCCCGTTTACGGACGGAACAGCCAAGCCTTGAAGGGATACGGCATCAGCCTCTGCTTCGACCCCGCGGTCTTCGAGTGCGTCGATATCGTTAAAGAGGGTACCCGGGGCGAGGGCGGAAGCGAGTTCGTCAAGCTCTGCGAGCCGGGCTGTGCACGGGCGGGGCTCGTCTACTCCGCGGCCTGCCCGCCCCAGATCGGGGCCGGGGAGGGGATCCTCCTCAAGGTGATCGTGAACGTGAAGCCCGGCGCCGCCGCGGGGGCCACGCCGCTCGACTTGACCAACGTCGGGCCGGGCTACAACACGATGACCCTCTGCAACGGCGCGTCCCTCGATCCGGTCTTGTGGGATGGGACCGTGCAGATCTGCCCCGCCGCGAGATCGACCTCCGGAAGTCAGGGGGAGAAATGAAGCGAAGAACGGGCGCGGCGGCGGCTCCCGCACAGGGAAGGGCGGCATACGGCGTCTGGGCGGCCCTCGCCGCCGCGGCTGTACTGTCCTTCGTTCTCGTGGCGCCGGCTCACGCGGGGAAAAACAAGAACGGCGCATTGATCGTCCACACGAACGATTCCTATCTCTTCTCGGCGCAGACTGTCTGCAGCGCCACGCTGGGAGATCCTGGGACGTGCTCGGCCGCGATCACGCGGAGCGACAAATCGAGTGGGACAGTCGTTTGGTTGCTCGCCTCGTTCCTCTCCACCGCGAGCCCCGGCGTCGCGGGCATCTATTTCGGAATCGAGTACGACGATCTGGTTCTCGATCCGGGCGTGGCGTTCAAGGCATGCGGACCGGCGGGTACCTTGGAGCTCCCCGACGGCGACTGGCCCTATTCCGGCCGCGGCAACACAGTCGCCTTCGGTACGCCGATCGTCGGAGACACGCTCTTCCCCTTCTACGTCTTCCGGATCGATGGAGGCGCGCCCGGCGCATTTTTCGGAACCGCCGTCAACGCTCTCGCCGGGTACGCGGCATTCATCGACGACAGCGCGCCGCCCGTCACCGATCGCTGCAGCCGCTTCGGGCAGGTCCATTGGTATGAACAGGGATCGAACAACTGCCCGGCGCCGTCCACGTGCGCGATCACGGTGACCTCTCCCACAACGGCGGTGAGCTGGACGCAGGGAACCCTCCACGAGATCACATGGAACTCGTCGCAATGCGGGGCCACGATCGCGATTGAAATCCTGTTGAACGATGTCGTGTGCGCCGTGATCGCGGCGGAGGCCCCGAATAACGGGAGCTATGGGTGGGTCGCCCAGCAGTGCAACGGCGCATCCGCCGGCTACAAAATCCGGATCACCGATCTCGACGCCGGGAACAGCGACGACAGCGACGCCACCTTCTCAATACCCTCGCTCGGATGCCAGATCGCCGTCGCAAGCCCGAACGGCGGTGAACATCTCTCGACGGGCTCGCCCCTCGAGATCTCGTGGGGCTCGACCTCATGCGGCTCGACCGTGAAGATCGAGCTCGTCAAGAACGGCAGTGTCTGCCTTACCATCTCGGACGCGACGGCGAACACCGGGTCGTTTTCATGGACGGTCGAGCCCTGCGGCGTCGAGGAGTGCGGCTACAAGATCCGGGTGACCGACGCAGTTTCCAGCCACGCGGACGAGAGCGACGGCGTCTTCTGCATCAGACCCTGCACCGTGGAGGTGGCAGCCCCGAACGGCGGCGAGCGATGGAGCCCCGGGACTGCCCAGACGATCACCTGGAACAGCTCGGGCTGCGGGGAGAACGTGAAGGTCGAACTGCTGCAAAACGGGGCGCCGTGCGCGACGATCTCGGAACAGACCGTCAACGACGGCTCGATCCCATGGACGGCTCAGCCGTGCAATGGCACATCGGGATATCGGATCCGAGTCACCGACATCGACAGCGGGCTCCACGATGACAGCGACGCCGATTTCTGCATCGGTTGCGACGACGTCTTCTCGGTGCCGGGGGGCGTCGAGTTCACGATCGGACAGGATACCGCCGAGGTTCTGATCCAGGGGAAGAACGCTCAGGGATTGAAGGGATACTCGGTCCGGCTCTGCTTCGACAGCGCGGTCTTCGAATGCCTGGACCTTACGCTGGATGAAACGAGGGGTCTAGGCGCCGCATCTCTGCAGAAGAGCTGCTCGGAGGGGTGCGCTGAGGCCGCGGTCAGTTACTCCCCATCGTGTCCGCCCCAGATCGCCCCGGGAGATGGCGCGATCCTCAAGGTCGTGTTCCGCGTCAAGCCGGATGCCCCTCTCGGACCGACGTCGATCGATCTCGCGGACTCGCAGGGCGGCGTGAACCGACTGACCCCGTGCGACGCCCCGGCCTTCGCGCCCCTGTTGGTCGACGGCACGATCGAGATCTTGCCCGAGCGGTTTCGCCGAGGGGACGACAACGGCGACGGCGCCACGAACATCGCCGATCCGCTTTACTGCCTCGCCCATCAATACGGCGGCGGCCCCGCGCCGCCCTGCATGGACGCAGGAGATTTCGACGATTCGGGACGCTACGACCTGTCGGATTGCATCGCAAATCTCTGCAGGCAGTTCGCCGGCTGCGCGGACCCGCCTCCCCCCTACGGGACTTGCGGCCCAGACAACACGAATCAGGACCCCCTCGATTGCGGCAGCTTCCCCCCCTGCGGAACCTTCGCCGTACGCCCCACAGGACGATTCGCCGGGAGCGGCATGTCGGCGGCATCACACCTGCGCTGCACCCCCGCGCTGTCGGGCGACTTGTTGCGGATCGTTGTGGAGGCGTCTACCGAGGAACCCGCGATCGGCCTTCAGTTCGACATGCACTTCGACCCCTCCGTCTTGCGATTCCGCAGGGTCGAGCGCGATCCGCTCGCCGTCGACTACTTCTCGGCCCGGCCGTCCCCGACCGCCGGCTCGATTCGGGTAGGCTTCGTAGCGGACCTGGAAATGCAGATCCCCCTGGCTGGCACCCGTGCGCTCGGAGAGATCTTCTTCGACATCCTCGCGCCGGCCCGCATCGAGGGAGCTCGGATCGCGATCGCGGATGCCCTCCATGTGACCGCGGATCTCAGAGTGCTCCCAGCGTCGGGCGAGGAGCTGATCGTCGCGCCGGATCCCACGCTGGGCGCTCATCCCGCGGACTACGGGTTGACCCTCCCCAATCCCCTGCCCGCGCACGCCGCGATCCTCGTATGGGTTGCCCGCGCGCTTCCCGTTCGCCTCGACATCTACAGCATCCAGGGACGGCGCCTGCGGACGCTTTTCGATGGGGATCTCCCCCGAGGAGACCATCCGATTCTCTGGGATGGGATGACGGAGGACGGAGCCGAGGCAGCGTCGGGGATCTACTGCCTAAGCGCGAGGATCGGGGCGGAGCGGATCGATCGGAAGTTCGTGCGGGTGCGCTGACCGTTTCGATTGCTCCTGAACGCGCCGCTCAAGCGGCCTTGCCGTCTCCCCGGCGCGCCCGGCGTTGCCCCGACCGGGGAACGCGCCAACCTTCCTCCTCGAGAATCCGTAGAAGGAGGCCGCCCACCTGCGAGGTGATCGATGCCAGACGCGAGCGGATCACGGGCGAGAGCTCGTGATCCGGCTCGATGCGGTACGGCTCGATCGCGATCAGGTCGGTCCCATGCTCCGGCAGATCGTCCTCGATCCAGAACGGCAGGTGATCGAGCGAGTCCTCGGCCATCGGCCGATAGAAGCGCACGAGATGCAGGTCGGTCGCCCCGAGGCGTTCGATGTGCCAATGCTGCACGCCTCCCGGGCTCGCGCCGTGCATCACCGCATCGATCAGGATGACGCGCCGGCGGTTTTCAAGCACGGGCGCGAGGAGATCGGGCGAAGCGCAACCCTCGATCCAATCGACGAGCGAGACGAGGGAATCGGGGCGAATGGCGGAAATCCTGCGGGAAGGGCTCGTCCGGGTTGACTGGGGTTGTTTCGCCATCTGGGCGGCCGCTTGCAGCCATGCAGGTGGCTCGGACTTGATCGAGCCCCCCCACGTCCCTTGCCGCCGCCCGAGCGCCGTCTTTCCTTGACCGGTCAGGGCGATCTCCGCCAGGAGCGGGCGGACCCGCCCCATGACCCGGAGCGCCACGCCATCGTCCCCCATCGCGGGGTCGCCCAGGGCCACGACGGCGATGGGTCGGATCGTTCGCTCTCGCCGTGCTTCCACGCATTCCCTCCCCGAGGCGCCGCGTTCGCCGGCGCCTCTCTCGTGATTTCGGCCGTCAGGGGAGGAAGCTTGACAGGAACGAGGATTCCGCGGGTCGCAAGATGGGGGAAGAGAGGGTCGCCGCCGGGGTTCTGCTACGCCGCGCCGACCCTCTCGGCTTCCTGTGCCATCTTGGCGCGTCCGGCGCGGCGGCTGTGGCGTCTTGGCCGCTCGGGCGGCTCACGTCGCGGGATTCCCATCTCCATTCGAACCAGCTCGATGGGAATCGTCCCGTGGGAGAGAACCTCATCGTGGAACTCGCGCAGATCGAAGCTGTCCCCCTTGACGGCGCGATAGTCCTCCAGGAGTTCGAGGATCTGGACCATGCCCGCGACATAGCTCATCGGCTGCGTGGGCGAGGCACAGTACCGGCGGACTTCGGCGACCGCATTGGAGCGTTCGATGTGTGCCTTGCGGACGAGGAAATCGGCCGCCCCGTTGAAACCCATCCTGCCGGTCTGTAGCTCGACGTCGATGATCACGCGACAGGCCCTCCAGACGAGATCCTTCAATTGAAGAAGGCGCGCTCGATCGTCCGCGTAAAACCCCTGCGCATACATCATCTCCTCGCAGTAGAGGGCCCAGCCTTCGGCGAAGCTGCTCGACGGGAAGAGGTGACGGAGCTTGTGCCCCTTCACTCGATTGGCGAGCACATGCTGGACGTGATGGCCGGGATAGGCTTCGTGGAGGGCGGTCACCACGATGCCGAAGGTCGCATGGCCGCGAAGCTGGGCGTCGCGGTGGGCGGGATCAGCGGTCTCGTCGATCGTCGTGACCCAAAAGGTCCCCTTCTGTTCGGATTCGAAGGGCGCGGGCGGAACGTAGGCCGCGTAGGGCAGAATGGGGCGCGCGAACTCGGGGGTCGGGACGACCTCGATCGACTCGCCTTCGGGAAGCGTGATGAGTCCCTTCTTCTGCACGAACGCGTGCGCCCTCTCCATCTCGGCGGCGTAGGTCCGTACAACATCGGGCGCCGCGGGATGCTCGTCCTTCAGCTTCTCAACGACCTTGCTCCACGGCTTGCCGGGGTCGATTCGGGCCGAGACGCGTTTCATCTCGCGCATGGCTTCGAGATAGACCCGCTGGCCGACGGCGATCAGCTCGTCCGCGTCCCACTGAATTGCGTGTTGCTCCTGGAGAAGCCGCTCATAGAGCGGACGGCCTATCGCGAAGTCGCCGTGGCTGCGCGGCATCAGGGTCCCCTCGAGCCACTCGCGATAGGCCTCGATCGCGTCGCGCGCATCGCCGGCGGCCCGATCGAGCTGAGAAACGAGACGCGGCTCATCGAGCCGGGCGATAAACTCCTTGACCGATGTTTCGATGAACTCCCGCGCCCCTCTCGCGGTCATCGCCGCGCCCTCCGTGAAGATCGGGGAGGGATTGTCGAGATTCTGCCGCGCCTGCTCGAGGATCCGCGGGACCTCCTTGAGACGCCCGAGCAGGGACTGGGCGCGCCTTCGCGCCGGCGCGAAGTTCCGGAGCATCAGCGAGTAGAGTCCGAAGACTATGTCATCGACGTAGGATCCCGGGGATTCTCTCCAGCAGGGATGCCGCTGCATCCGCAGGAGGCGCGCCGTAAGGCCTCCCTTGGCGAGTCGGAGGTCGACCGCGCGGTCGATCGTTAGGTCCTTCTCCCGGACGGCACCAAGCTCCTTCAGGAAATCCTGCACGACAGCGAGTTCCCGATGGCATGCATCGCTGGAACGATCGGGAAGCCGCGCATCGTTCGGCCCATGAATCCCGAGCCACGACGCCCCGACCGGGTCGAGCTCGGCCATCGCCGTTACAATCCTCTCTGCGAGTCGATCGAACCCGGAGTCGACATCTTTCTGCGGCATCAGAACCTCCCCAAGCCTCCCCACGCGGAAGCGGCCAGCGCGAGCTTACCACCGTGCGGGAATGTGTCTAGAAGATGTTCTTCAGAAGATCTTTCGTGAATATTAGCTTAACGCTAGGTTTTCTGGACGGAAACACTCGGGCCGCCCGGGGGCCCTACGGGGCGTGAAAGAGGACGTGGCAGACATCGCCGTCCCGGATCACACACTCCTTCCCTTCGACCCGGACGCGGCCATGCTTGTGCAGCTCGGCGCGCGTTG
This sequence comes from uncultured bacterium, assembly GCA_964575675.1. Taxonomy (GTDB): domain Bacteria; phylum Eisenbacteria; class RBG-16-71-46; order CAIMUX01; family VGJL01; genus CAZNRY01. Next base: position 3,970 of record CAZNRY010000019.1, on the reverse strand, counting down.
GAAACTCCTCGAGGTCTTCGAGGCGGATCACCTCCATCCGGATGAACCCGGTTTCCATGTCGGAGTGGATTCGGCCGGCCGCCCGGGGGGCCTTCGTCCCGCGCGGGATTAGCCAGGCCTGCAGCTTCTCGTTGGCGGTCGTGTAGAAGGTGATGAGGTGAAGGAGGTCCCTCGAGATGGAGAGAAGCCGATCGAGGCCGCGCGCGGGGAGACCGAGGTCTTTGAGGAACGACTCACGCTCTTCGGGATCGAGCTCCGCGAGTTCCTCTTCCAGGCGGACCGCCAGGGGGAGGATCGGCTCGCCCTGGAGGGCGGCTCGCAGACGCACTGCCGCCGCGGACTTCCCCTCCGGGTCATCCTCGGCCACGTTCGCGACGACAACCATGGGCTTGAGACTCAGGAGGAAGAGTTCGTGAGCCCGCAGCGCCTCATCGGCGCTGAGATCGAGCCGCCGCAGCGGGATCCCCTTCTTCAGCCGCCCGATCAGGCTCTCGGCTACCGCCAGGTCGGAGGCGGCCTGCTTGGGATTCCCCTTCGCGGCGTGTCCGATCTTCGCCCGGTGGCGCCCGACCGTATCGAGGTCGGCCAGCATCAGCTCGGCGTCGATGATCTCAAGATCGCGGACGGGATCGACCGCCCCGTCGACGTGGACGATCTTCTCATCCTCGAAACACCGGACGATGTGGACGAGCGCGTCCGCTTCCCGGATGTGACCGAGGAACTGGTTGCCCAACCCCTCGCCCTTGCCCGCTCCCCGCACCAGGCCGGCGATGTCGGTGAATCGAATCGCGGCGAGGATCGTCTCCTCGGGTTTCAGGATCTCGGCCAGTCGCGCCAGGCGGGGATCATCGATCGGCGCGGCGCCGACGTTGCGATCGATCGTGCAGAACGGATCGTTCGATGCCTCGGCGTGCGCACAGGTGAGCGCATTGAGGAGGGTCGACTTGCCGACATTGGGCAGGCCGATGATTCCCATTTGCAGCGCCATGACGGCTCCCCCGGGGGCGCTTCCTCCTCTGCCCCGGCGCATCGCACCCGCGCAGCCTGCGCGAGTATGGATCGATCATCTCGTGGATCCTGGAGGACCGCACGGTCCACAGCCCCAGCGAGGATACCACCGATGACCCCGCACCGCATCGAGTGAGGCGGGAACGCTCTCCTTGCGCCCCCGCCTCCCCGTTCGGAATCGGATCGGCCGGCCGCGCGACCTACTTCAGGAAGAGACTCCGGATCCGTCCCCAGGTTCCGAGCCGGGCCGGAGGTTGGTCGTCCGGCGCATCGGCGGGATTTTGCGCGACGTGGATCGTGACCGCCTTCCGGACCTCGAGATGTCCGCTGCCGTCGTTGTTTCCGTACCAGGCCGCGTTCCAGACGTAGTCGCCCGGCGCCGCCGGCGCGGTCGCAGAGAGCGCCGCGGGGAATGTCGCGTAATCGACCCGCGCGACCTCCGTGTTGTTCTGGTCGTAGAGCAGGGCGCGGAACCAACCGCCCTCCGTCCCTCCCGACAGGGTCACGACAACCGGCGCGCCCGGGTTGTAGGTCGCCAAGTCCGCGGTCGCCCCGAGCGTGCCCTTGTGATGGTGGCAGCCGTTGCATGTCGGTCCCTGCGCGGCGTGGCAGGAGCTGCAGTCGGCAGTGAAGAAGGCGGGTTCCGCCTCTGCGATACCCAACGCGGCGAGCGTGAGAACCAGCGCGACGGCGGCCACCCCGCGCTTGATGCTAGGCAATTGATGCATTCCGGGACCTCCTGTTCCTGGAGAACTGTGGTGAGACTCGGGAAGAACTCGAGAGCGGCCAGGTGAAGTTTCCCTCATACTGGCAAAGCAGAGAAGCGAAAAATGCTAATACGCTAAATAATGGAATTGCCGATTCAGAGCGAAGTTAAACTGAGCAGACTATCGGCAAGATCCGCAGGGTCGTCGAATAAGAGATCCGCTCCCTCCAGTTCATCCCGGCCGCCGTATCCATAAAGACAGCCCGCGAAGTGCATCCCGACCTCCCGTGCGGCCTCAAGATCGGCCCGCCGGTCCCCCACGAAGAGCCCCCGGGACTCCCCCAACTCGGTCAGGGCGCGCCGGGCCATATCCCCTTTCGAGACCAACCCGTCGCGACCGTGGAAGTAGATCCGATCGAAGATCGCCTCGTAGCCGAGCCGCCGCGCGACCGCGCCGATGTACCGTTCCCCGCCATGGCTCGCAAGGACCAATCGGACGCCGCGCGAGCGCAGTACCACGAGCATCTCCCCGAGGCCGTCATAGAAGCGAGCCCGATGGAGCATCCCCTCCACCTCATGGTCGAGGCAGAACGAGCGAAGCGCGGAGGCCAACTCCTGATGCTCGGCGGGAAGGAGTGCCCGATAGAACACGTCCCCCGGTTGCCCCGTCAGCTCGCGGATCCTCTCGTCGGTAGGAACCGGGGCCGTAATCTCCCTCCCCGCGCAGAAAACGGAAAACGCCGCCTGGATCGCGGGGTTCGCGACCTCGTGCGACGGAACGAGTGTTCCGTCGTTGTCGAAGACGATGATGGAGGGAGGGGGAATGTGCGCCATCGATCGCCTCAGGGACCGCGCCGGATCCGTCCCCGCGCGACGAGACGGTAGAGCGGCACATCCCAACGGGCCGGCAGGAAGCACTCGGTGATCCCGAGCACGCCGTCGAGCGCCTCGTCGTCGCACGAGAGACGGCTCAAACAGCGGACGTAGAACGGCCCGCGGTCCACCACCCGAACGACCTGCGCGCTCCACGACCGCCCCGCGGCCTCGCCGCGAATCTCGAGGGGATGGGGCATTCCCCAGCGGTTTCGACGGACGCGGGCCGGCTCGAGGGATCCCCCTTCAACCAATGCCCCGCCCGTCCGGTCGCCATGGAAAATGTGGTCGCGGGAGAGGTCGACCGCGGCGTCGGCCGCCCGCGATCTCGGCTCTTCGAGGGGAGCATTCGCGGGATCGAGGCGGTAGTAGGCGATCGTCTTCTCGCTACCCTGAAAACGTCCCCAAAGCCACCGGCCGACCTTTGGGCTGATCGGCAGGCGGCCAACGTTGCGATCGACATACCCGAGGGCCTGCACCTCAAGGGTCTGCGGCCGCCGTGAGAACGGGCTCTTCCAGGTTATCTTTCCCGTCACCTCGGTGCGGGAGGCGAGGATCTGCCACTCGTGCGTCCCCTCCATGCCCGAATCCCCTTCGGCCGTCAACGGGATGACGTCGCTCCCCGGGGCGAGAGGCCGGATCCGAAGCTTCCCCTCAACCCCCGTGTGGAACCACTTGGAGTGGTCCGAGAACTCGAGGACGAATGATCCGTCGCTCTCGCGCGTGGCCCGATTCTCTCCGACGCTCAGGGTCGAATCGGGATCCGGAAGCGGCGAAGATCCCATCCCGGGCTCTCCCGCATGGAGGTTCGGGAACCACGGGTCCGAACCTCCGCGAACCAACGGGGCCTCCACGATGAGATAGGCCTTCGATCGCCCCCGATCGTAGAGGGCGAATCCAAACGCCCCGAAGTTCGACGGGTCGGCGAGCTCGACCCCCTCGCCGGGTTGTAGGCCTGCCCGCTCGCGGAGCTCGAGCACCTCGTCGTAGTAGCGGGGGGAGAAGAGAAATCCCGAGTACCAGGTCACGACCAGGACATACCGTCCGTCGAGGCTGATCCCATCGAAGTAGTACCAGCCGTATCCGCCGGGCAGCGGACGAGTGTTGGCCTCCGAGAGCAATCGCTCCGCCATGCTGGCCTCCTCCCGGGGCAAGGGCCCGGAAACCCGGCCCTCCCCAAACCGGGGAATCCCGAGTTTTCTTGCAGGAAGCTCCGATTCTACCCAAATCGCCTCCCCTGCGCCCCCGGAAATGGGGGCCGCCCCCACCGCAGGGACCCCGGCGCTCCCGCGGGCCGGCGCCGTCCGGGGGCGACGTGAGGAGTCCGGGGAGACAGCGATTCCGCATTTGACCTGGTAGACACCCGTTAAACTTCGACTGTAC
>CAZNRY010000018.1:0-34031 GCA_964575675.1 uncultured bacterium | reverse complement strand
CGGAGGGAGTAGGATTCGAACCTACGGGTCTTTCGACCTGCGGTTTTCAAGACCGCCGCCTTAAGCCGCTCGGCCATCCCTCCATCCCGAACTGGGAAGGTACCAACCCGGTCGAAGGGTGTCAAGGCGAGTGCCCGCCAGCCGTTTGCCGGCTGGAAGCAGATACGAGCCGGTGAAGACGGCAGTTTCGTGCCGGTGGAGTCCGTGGTTGCGGGTCGGCGCAGCCCGGGGTTCTAGAGCGGAATCGGAGCTTCGATCCTCGCCCCCCCGAGCATCCGATCGCCCAGGTAGAAGACGACGGACTGGCCCGGGCTGACCCCCCCTTCGGGGGCATCGAAACGGACCTCCCAGCGATCTTCCAGCAGGCGGACCCCGCATGGGACCGGCGTTTGCCGGTAGCGTATCCGGGCGCCCACCCCTGCCCCTGCAAGCAAGCCCTGGGGCGCGAGAAGGTTCCCCGGCGAGGCGACGAGCCCTGCGCATAGCCCCGCCTCGCGCGGACCGACCCAGAGCGTCGCCTGATCGACGTCGAGGCGGACCGCATAGAGGCGCCCACCCCCCATGGCTCCGGTCCCGTGCCGCTGGCCGATCGTCATCCCCAGGAGCCCGGCATGCGCGCCGATCTGCGCGCCACTCCCGACGAGGCGGACGGGACCCGGCCGGCGCATCGGATGCGACTCGGGGAGTCTCTCTGCGAGAAACCGACCGTGCTCCCCCGTCGGAACGAAGCAGATGTCCTGGCTTTCCGGCCGGTCCCAGTCCGTCAGACCGAGCCGGCGGGCAAGCCGGCGCACGGCACCCTTCGTGGTCCGGCCCAAGGGAAAGATGCAGGCCGGAAGCCGCTCCGCGGGCAGGCTCCAGAGGACATAGCTCTGGTCCTTCGCCGCATCCCTGGCCCGATGAAGGGCCCACCCCGCTTCGGGCGGTTCGGCCGGGAGGAGGCGGACGTAGTGCCCGGTCGCCACGGCATCGAACCCCATCTTCTGAGCCTTCTCGATCAGCGGGCCGAACTTCACGTGGCTGTTGCACCGGATGCACGGATTGGGCGTCCGGCCGCGTCCGTACTCCGAAACGAAGTCGTCGATCACGTCCCTTCGGAAGGTCTCTTCGAGGTCGGTGACGGTGTGTGGAATTCCGAGGATATCCGCGCTCCGGCGCGCCGCGCGGATCGCCTCCCCATCGCAGCAGGGGCGGCTCGGTCCCTCCTCGCGGTCATAGCAGAAAAGCTTCATCGTGACGCCCGAGACCTCGTGTCCCGCGGCCTTGAGCACGAAAGCGGCGACCGTGCTGTCCACGCCGCCGCTCATCGCGACGAGGACGCGCATCGGATCTCCAGGCCGGACGTCTGGATGCGCCAATCGACTCCTCTCCTCCAAAGAGAAGACCGACGGGGCGGCGGCTCCGTCGGGTCTCGTTCGAGCCGAACCGGGTCGAGCAACCCTACTTCGTCTGCTCCTCAGGAGGAAGCAGCGTGCGCAGGACCTTGATCCCCTCGGTCGCCGTCGTCGCGGCCTCGGTCTTCGGATCGATCTGGACGACCTTCTCCCACTCGACGATCGCCTCCCGGTAGATCCCCGCGTCCGCGAAGGCCACGCCGAGCAGATAGTGCGGGAGCTGCGCGCCCGGGTCGACCTGGATCCCCTGCCGATAGAGGTCGATCGCCTGCGGATACTTCCGCAGGGCGTAGAGCGCCTGCCCCTTGTTGCAGAGAACCGTCACGTCCTTCGGGGAGAGCGCCAGGGCCGACTCGAAGTACTTCAGCGCCTCCTCGGACTTGCCGCTCTCATTCAGGACGACCCCGAGATTCACCATGGCCTTCACGAAATCGGGCTTCAGCGCCACGGCCTTCTCGAAGCTCGTCTGCGCCTCCTGGCGGCGGCCCTGGTCGTAAAGGGCATTGCCGAGCCTGAAGAGGAGATCCGGGTCGCCCGGAGTCTTCTCCAACTCCGCGCGGATTTCGCCCTCAAGAGCCACCGGATCCTTGGGGGGATCGCCGGCAAGCGCCGGGTGGAGGGCGCCCATCAAGAGAACCACAAGCCACGGCACCACGAAGAACGCGACCCGAGTCGATCGACCCGTCATCATCTCCTCCTCTCGTGCGGCCTCAGACCCGACTAGACCAGTTTGAGCAGACTTGAGAAGCTCGCCTCGCGCATCCACTCGGCTAGGGCTTTCTCCCCGGGGCGCCGAACCTCGCGGCGCGCGGGCTCGCTTCTCAGCCAAGGTCAATCCAGTCTAGATCCGGTAGCGGTCCGCGCGCTCACGGTACCCCCGCACCCGCTCTCCAAGATCCTCCGCACCCGACTGGCCCATCGCGGCATGGGTGAGCCGCTTGCCCTCCTCCACGCCCGGCTGGTCGAATGGATTCACATGGTACAACATCGCGGCCGCGATCGTCGCCCACTCGTAAAGGAAGAACATCTGCCCAAGAGCGTCGGCCGAGAGGCGCGGTATCTCGAGCAACAGAAGCGGCCGTTCTTCCCCTGTCAGGACGAGCTCCGTCGCGCACCTCTCGAGGGAAAGGAGCTCGCCGATCCCATGCCCGCCGATGTGCGCGAGCCCGGCTTCCGCCAACCCGGGCAACGGCTCTTTCGGGATCGGGATTTCCGTGCGCGGCCTCTCGACCGAGAGGATCGTGAAGAGCTTGTCGTTCGGCCCCTCCACGTAGAGCTGGAGCTGGGAGTGCTGATCGGTGGCCCCGACGGCGCGGACCGGTGTCTGGCCAACCGGCGCCTTATGGGTTCCCGAGGGAGTCGCCCGCTTGCCCAGACTCTCGGCCCAGATCTGGCAGAACCACTCCGAGAAGGAGCGAAGCGCATCGGAGTAGGGCATCATGACCGCGATCCCCGCCCCCTTCATCCTGTCCATCATGAAGTGGGAGGCCGCGAGCGCGAGCGCTGGGTTCTCCCGCCAGCTCCTGCTGCGGCAGCGCTCGTCCATCCGCGCCGCGCCGCGAAGAAGATCCTCGGGCGCGATGCCGGCGACGGCCGCGGGAAGCAGGCCGACCGCGGTCAGGACCGAGAAGCGCCCCCCGACCGCCTCGGGGACGGGAAGGGCGCGAAGCCCCTTCTCCCGCGCCAGTCCACGGAGGAAGCCGCGCTCCGGATCGGTCGTGACGACAATATGCTCCGCCGCCCGGTCCCCGAGCTCGCGGCGCAGGCGCTCCCAGACGACCAGAAGCTGCGCGATCGTTTCGATCGTCGAGCCGGACTTGCTGACGACGTTGTAGACCGTCTCCGAGGGAGGGGCAACGCGGAGAAGCGCATCGAGGGTCTCGGGGTCGACGTTCTCTGCGACGAAGAGGCGCGGCGCGCCCCGGCTGGATTCGGGGAGCAGGTTGTGAAAGGGGGGCAGGCAGGCGTCGTAGATCGCGCGCGCACCGAGCGCAGATCCGCCGATTCCCAGGACGACGAAGTTCCGCGCCGCCCGGCAGGCGGAAGCGATCTCGCGGATCTCGGGGATGCATTCAGAGCGATAGGGAAGATCCAGAACCTCGAGCCTGCCCTGCTGACGGTACTCGTCGATCTCCCCGGCGACCCGCTCCAGGTTCTGCTCGATCCCCTTCCACTCCGACTGCGTGATGCCGTGGGCCGGGCCGATCGATTCGGACAGAAGTCCGGAAAGATCGAGTCGGACGTCGCCTTCAGGATCCGTCCCGAGGTCGCGCGGACTCGGAACTGCGTCTCTGTCGATCATGCTGCTCCTTTCGCGATGCCAGACTCGTCAGTGTCGCTTGCCAGCCTTCTTCCGGACCGCCTGCCGATGGGCGAGCCGCCGCTCGTGCTTCCTCCGCCCGCGTTCTTTCTTCGCGTCAAGATCGGAGGGACTCCCCGCGGGCTGGGCCGTGAGGCCGCTCCCCACTGCCCGCGGCGGTTCCGCCTTGGCAACCTTCGCAGTGGGCGGCGAGCCCTTCCGTCCGAGGTCGACCGGCCGCGGCGTCATCTCGGGGGGCGCGTCGTCATCGTCTCTCTGCGCTTGGCCCCCCGCATCCAGGAAGTGCTGTTCGATATCGCCGTAATCGCCCGGCGGCCGGCCCCGAGGGCGTTCCTCGTCTCCGCCCCCCCCGCTAAGCCGCTCATAGAGCGCGGAGGGCTCGACCTGGACGACCGCCTGCGGGAGGCGCGAACCGAGAGTCCTTCGATCCGAGCTTACCACCGCGATCCTCTCCCCGCGGGCGGCCGCCGTCGTGGCCATCCAGATGATGCGGTCATCGGCCTCCTCGGGCGCGAGCGTGTAGCTGCTCGAAACTCTAGGCCCGGAGTAGCGACCGGGGTTGTGTTCGATCCGGTTGCCGTCGTAAACGATCAGCACGGTCGTTTGGTAGCGTGCAGCGAACCGCTCGAGCATCTGCTCCAAGTGGCGCCTCGCCTCACCCTTCTCGCCGCCCGTTTGGAGCCGTTCGAGATCGGAATGGGCGAAAATCGCGTTGTGGCCGTCCACGATCCACCGGTAGCGACCGGGATCGCCCGGCAAGGCGCCTCGCTTCGCATGAGCCACGACTCCCCCCCTCGACCGGCCGCCGAAGAAACCACCGCCCCGGAAGAACTGCCCGGTTCCGGCGCGCGCTCCGGCGCGCGGATCGGTCCGCATCGGCCCATCGTAGCGCGCCGGAGCCCCCGAGCGTAACCTGGTGCGCAATGATCCCTTTGCGCGACGAGAACCCGACCCGGTCTCCGGCTCGGATGACCATCCTCTTGATCGGCGTCAACGTGCTCGTTTCGATCTGGCAGTGGGTTCTGCCCGGAGAATCAGGGAGGGCCCTCGTGCAGGCGGCCGCCCTGATCCCGGCGCGGCTCGGCGGAAGCGCACCGATCCCCGGCATCGCGCCGGCGCTCACGTTGCTCACCTCGCAGTTCCTCCACGCCGGTCCGCTTCATCTGGGCGGCAACATGCTCTTTCTCTGGATCTTCGGCAACAATGTCGAGGACGAGCTCGGTTCGTTTCGCTTCCTGACCTTCTATCTGCTGAGCGGGGTGGCCGCGGGCCTCGTCCACTACGCCAGCGATCCGGCGAGCACGATCCCCACGGTGGGGGCTTCCGGAGCGATCTCGGGGGTGCTTGGCGCCTATGCATTCCTCTTCCCGAGGGCCCGTATCCAGACCCTGGTTTTCCTGTTTTTCTACATCTCAGTGATCCCGATTCCCGCGCTCCTCTGGGTGGGGATCTGGTTCGGGATTCAACTGCTCCAGGGCGCCGCATCGGGGGGCGCCGGCGGCGGGGTCGCGTGGTTCGCCCACATCGGAGGGCTCCTCGCGGGGGTGGTGCTCCTGCCGTTCTTCCGACGGCGGCGGCGCGCGGCTCGGGTCGAGCCGTTCAGCGGCTCCTGGCGCCTCTGATCGTTTCGCCGCGCGAGCGGACTAAACCAGTTTGAGTAGATCTGAGAAGCTCGCCTCGCGCATCCGCTCGGCCCGGCTATTGTTCCGGGGGCGCCGGACCTCGCGGCGCGCGGGCTCGCTTCTCAGCCGAAGTCAAAGCGGTCTAGGCTGCCCCGAGAGCCGGACTAGCCGCTCCCGTTGAGCAGCTCCACGAGCCTTCTGCGCAGCCGACCGCGGGCAACCCGGAACTCAGAATCCAGAGCCGCCATCTGATCGAAAGCGAGCAGAATCTTCTGTACGTCGAGCAGCGCCGATGGATGGGGTGTGGCGGGATTAAGCAGCTTCGTGTAGGCGCCGAGCGCCTGCTCGACGTCGCCCGCGAAGAAGGCCCGTCTCGCCTCGATCAGCCGCTCGAGCCGTTCGTGCGCAGGGGCGCGCGGCCTGCCCGAGTCCCTTTCAACCCGACCATGATGGAACATCCGCCTCCCCCCCCGGGGGAGATGGAAACAAGAGGCGTGCCAAGCAACCTGGCGGCCGCACAGGCCTCAGATTGGGGAGATCTGGGAAGGACCGACGGGCTTTCGACGGCGGGGGTGTCCAGGATTCGTCGTTCGGGAACCGGATGCTCGCCACGAAGATCGCGTGCCGTTGCGGGAAAGGGGCACTATCGAAGGAGGATCACGCGGCCCTCCGCCGTTCGTTCCTTCCCCGTCCGCTCCACCCAACGAAGCCGGACGAAGTACATGCCGCTCGCAACGCGATGGCCTAGGTCGTTTCGCCCATCCCAGACGATCGTCTTGCGTCCGGGAGTGAACGTCTCGTCCGACAATGTGCGAACGAGGCGTCCGGAGAGCTCATAGAGCCGGAGCACGGTCCGCCCGGCGCGCGGAATCCGAAACGAGAGGGTCGTAGAGCCGATGGCCGGGTTCGGCGCCGCCGGGAAGAGCGCGAAGGGTTGCGTGAGAAGGGCCCTCGCGACGATGGGACCATAGATGCGCATCCCCCCTCCGGGAACGATCGCCCCGATCTTGTAGGCGTAGGTCCCGCCGGGCGAGAGATCGCCGTCGAGATATTCCCAGGGCCCATCTCCGGGAACGGGGTTATCCAAGTTCAGGAACTCGAAGCTCTCGGCCGGGGGCTCTTCTCCCTCTGCGCGCATGCAGACGAACCCTTCGAACCGCGCTTCGGGAACCTGCCAGCGGATCCGGATCCCATCCTCGACCGCAGTTGCTTCCAGCCCCGTCACCTCGATCGGCGTCAGGCTGTCGCGCACGAAGAAGCCGCCCGGCATCTTCGTCCGCCGCGAGGCCACGAGGACCCCGAACTCGCTGCCGGGGCTCGGCTGCAAAAAGACCGCCCCGTGCAGCTCCCCGAACGCGGATGGGTCCGCGATCTCGTCGGAAACCATCAGTCCCCCGCCGGCCGTGAACGAGAGGTGGGTCGGCCGGCGGAACTGGACCGAGGTTGCATAGAGCTCCGCGTTGCCCATGCGGTCGATCCGGAAGACTCCCCCGTGGGCCGCAGGGTCGACCGTCAACGTCGCGTCCCGATCGAGCACATAGAGCAAGCCATCGGGGCCGATCGTCCCCGCGATGGGACCGCGGAAATCGGCAGAGGCGCAGTAGAGGGTCGTCCGCTTCTGCAAGAGGTCGACGTGGAAAACCGCCCCTCCACGAAAACCGAAGTTGCCGGGGTCGGCGTCCGAATCGATCACGAACACCCCTCCACGTCCGTCGAGCACGATGTCCCGCGGCGTGGCGATCAGGGAATCGGAGTAGTACGGCCGGACCGTCTTGGCCGCCACATCGACGTAGTAGATCGCACCCGGGAGGTCAGGTCGCGTGAACAAATCGAACGGGTCCGCCTCGGCGTCGAGGAGCAGGACCTCGTGGTCGCTGATCGGCACCGCGGTGCGCGGGCTCATGAACGTGGAGTCGGCCACGATCAGATCGAATTCGAGGCTCTCGGGGTCCCACCGCCAGAGCGCCCCCTGTCCCTTCGTATAGCCCATCGGGTTCGCCGAGGAGTCGACGAGGAGGATCTCCGGCCTCAGAGCGGGAAGTACCGTGGCATTGACCGGCTGTTTCATCGCGGTCGAGCTTCCCATGGCGATGAACTGCGCTGACAAGAGGTTGATCTTCCACAGCGTGCCGTATCCCGATCCGAGTCCGAAGGGATCGGCCTCGCCGTCCGCCAGGTAGAAAAACCCGTCCTCGAAGAGAATGGGCATGCGGGCGTCGAGCTTGCGAATTCTATGGACTCCCTCGGCCGTCCAGACGTGGGACCGGAAATCGAGCACCTGCCCCTGCGGCGTATCGGGCCTCAGTTTTCCGCGATAGGAGATCTCGAAGCTGCTCTGGCCCGGCAGATCCAGGTTCCAGATGAGGAAGTTGCGCCCTTCCACCGTTTGCACGCTTCCCGTATCCGTCAGGATCGTGGAGGGATCGAGCACGACCCAGAGCGGAAGACTGTCCTGGAATGCGGCGCCCATCGTCGGCTTCACACCCACGTTTCCGACGCGCGCTCGGAAAAGGAGATCGTCGCCCGGCTGCAGCGGGGGGCCGTTCAGGTCTTCGTAGCCGTAGGCCATGAAGCGCGGGGCAGGACTTGGGAACGCATACAGCTCCGAGGGCGTGACGGCGTCGGACGGCAGCGGGACGGCATCGAGCCGCGTCGTCGTGGGATTGTAGCGGAACAGCACGTGGGGACGGTCCGGCATCGTCCCGTCGCGCGCGAACCGATCGACGAGCCAGATGTCGCCGCTCGCCGAAAGGGTGGCATTGCGGAGCTGGATGAACCGGCTGTCGGTGACCAATGTCTGAAGCGTGTCGCGGTCGGGATCGACGTGGAACACGGCGCCGATCGAGCTCGGGCTCACCGACGCCCTGCTATCGACCACGATCAATCCCCGGTCGTCCCAGGCCGTCACCCCCGTGGGGGCCGTGAACTCGGGATACTGCAAGGTGTCGATGATCGCGCCCGTGACCGCGTCGAGGCGGAAGAGGGCGCCGACGCCGGGGGCCGCGGGATTCGGATCGGCGTTTCGGTCGACGAGCCAGAGCCGCCCTTCCTCGTCCTCCACTACCTGGGACGGCTGCCTGAGCTGCGGCCCTTGCGTGAAAATCGAAAGACCCTGCTGCCCCGCCCTTTGCACGAAGACGACCGGGCTCGATGCGCCCTGAGGGATCAAGATCGCCTGGGGGTCCACGATCAGAAGGTCGCCCGTGCGCGTGCGGAGCAAGTCCGCCGGGTTGCCAAGCCGTTCATCGTCGATGTAGGTGCTCGTCGTTTCGCGAAGATAGTCGACGAGGTAGACCCGGGCCGGGTCAGGCCCCATCGGATCGACGAGGAGGACCCGTTCTTCATCGAATCTCTCCAGCGCCGTCGGATCGAACCACTGAGGACTCGACGGCAGGATGAGATCCGTTGACCCCGTGGACGAGCGGACCAGATAGAGCGCTCCGCGCGGCGAGCCCCCTGCCTCCGGATCGGCATTGGAATCGACGAGCATCATGTCGCCGGTGCCGAGCCGCGTCATGACCCGCGCCCCCGAGCTGTCGCGGATCGCGCCGGGCGGTCCCGAGAGCTCGAGGCGGTTGTGGACGATGGTCCCGAAGTCGATCCCCTCCATGTCGACTCGGCTTCGGATCGTGAGGCCGATCGTCTGCTTGGGAAGGACCGACCCTACCCAGTTCAATCCCGGCAAGAGGGGGTCGATGATGACGCCGTCGGCCCCGGCGACATCGATCAGACCGAGATGCGGCGAGAGGATGACATTGGCCATCGCCTCCGGGATCGTGAGCCGGCCGGTGTTGTGAATCATGACCTCGAAGCGCAGCGTGTCTCCCTGCAGCAGCGGCGGACCATTGACATCCACAAGATACGAATCGCTCGTCCGCAGATCGCCCCCGGTGAAGACCGCAGCGGCCGACGGGCCGTACTGGATCGGAGAGGCGCTGTAGACGCTCGGCCGGCCGCCTGTCCGCGCGACCTGAAAGACGGCGCCGTAATCGCGCGGGGGCAGGTTGAAGGGATTGGCGTCGCGGTCGGTGACGATCACGCTTCCATCGAGCCGCGCGACCACGTCCGTCGGATCGACGTAAAGGCCGTCGGCAGAGAACACCTGGACCGTGTTGTCGTTTAGCCGGTCGACGACGAACACGCAGCCGGTGTTGCGTCCCAAGTGGAGCGGGTCCGCGGAGAAATCGGCGACGAACACCTTCCCGTCCAACCCCTCCGCGACCCCGATCGGATCGGCAAAGGTGTTCGCAGGATGGGGCAGGGCGCGGACCTGGGCCGTGGACGGTTCGACTTCGAAGAGCGCCCCCGCATGGGGATACAGCCCGGACGGGTTGGCGTCGATGTCGACGACGAGGATCAGGCCCGTCGACTCGAGAAACGCGTCGACCGGCTCGGAGAACTGCGGGCTGGTCGCAACCAGCAGTATCTCCATGGACGAGAGGTCGAGGCCGTAGACGGCGCCGGGACTGCCCGCGTATCCAAGGGGATTCGCATCCTTGTCGACGATGAGGAGCTGATCGGGAGCGCCGCCCGCGATCCCGACGGGCGTGCGGAACGAAGGGTAGTCCTCGAACGCGAGGAGCGTGTCGATCGTGGACGTGGCCGGGTCAATCTTGTAGATGCCACCGGGAGGACGCGTCGGACCGCGCGGATAGCTCAAGCGGTCGAGGACGAGGACTTCGCCGCTCGGCAAGAATGCCAGGTCGTCGGGGGTGACGAGCGGCGCCCCGTGGAAGATTCGCACAGGGGCGACTTGCTCGGCCTGTCGTTCGAAAATCACCCCCTCCGTCACCCCTGCGACCACTTCGTAATCTGCCCAGAACGTGCGTCCGGGGGTCGCCCCGGGTTGCACAACCGCATCGTAGAAGAGGGCCGTCTGGCTCGATGCGCCAGAGATGGCCACCGCAAACGGCTCATGCACGGCCGTGCCTACGGGTGCCTCGTCGTGAAGTCTGATCTCATAGGCGAAATCGACGTCCCCGCCGGGAGGAACGTCGCCGGTCCAGTTCACGGTGCGCGATGTTGGGTCGTAGGTGATCTCCCCCGTCGGGGCGGACCCGGAGCCGACCCGGAAATCCCAGAGCGAGGTGATCGAGTGCGTGAAGGTGACCCGCAGGTCATTCCCGAAGCCGTTGTGCACCCGGGGCGTGACCCGCACGCGGTCCCCGGGTTCCAGCGGCTGCCCTGAAAGGTCATCGCACGTGACGGTGGACGCGTCGAGGGGCGTGCCGGCGAACTGCGTCAGGCCGGAGAGCGTGCTGAAATAGTCCGAGTACTCCTTGCGGGTGATCTCTCCGGTCGAGAGGTCGCATCGGAAGAGGGCCCCGGCATGCAACACGTCGCCCTCATAGGCCCGGCGATCGAGCACCCAGACGTCTCCGGTCGGATCGAGAACGAAATCGTAAGGTTCGACGAAGAGCGGATCTGTGAAGATCGGCTCGACCGTCAGATCGATTCGCCGGACGCGGAAGATGGCGCCTGGCGCGACGTACGGGAGGCCCTCGGGGTTCGCGTCGCGGTCCAGGATCAGATAATCGCCGTTCGCATCCAGGGCGATTCCTCCTGGGCTCGTGAAGACCCCGGCGAAGGAGAAGATCACCTCCACGTTTCCGTTGGAGGGATCTATGCGGAAGAGCGCGCCGGGTAGACCGGGCAACTGGCGGGGGTTGGCCCGCTGGTCCCAGACAAGGACCTTCCCGTCGATGTCGAACATCATCGACCGCGGATCCGAGAAGAAGATGTTCGCCGCGACGAGCGTGACCTCCCGGCTCTCCCTGTCGACGCGAAACAGCGCCCCGGGACGATTCCCCAACCGGAGGGGATCGGCGTCGGAATCGAGCACCAGGTAGTCGCCCGAGGGTTCCTCCATGACGTCGGCCGGATTGTCCCAGGCGGGACTCGTCGCGAACACTTCCGCCACGCCGGGAAGTTCCAGCGTGGGGTCGACAAGGAAGAGAGCCCCGCGGGCTCCGCCGAGCCCTGCGGGATCGGCATCCGCATCGGCGACCACGATCTTGCCGTCGTAGCGGACGATACTCGCGGTCGGATTGAGGAAGCCCACGGGTGACGCGAGGGGAATGACGTGCTCCGTCGGATCGGGTCCGACCAGGAAGAGGGCGCCGCGGCTGTCGTGGTAGAACAACGGATCGGCCGAGCGGTCCGAAAGGATCAGATCCCCGCGACGCAGGGTCGCGGCGCCGGACCACCCGGCGAACGCGAACAGGAGGAGGCCCAAGAGGGCGACCCGCTTCGACCATCGGCCGATCGGGCGTCCCGATGCCCTGCCTACCCCCCGCAGACGATCCTTGTGGAAATCGCTCAAGAAGCTCACCCCTCTCCCTTGGAGGAAGGTTGGCCGTGATAGCGCGAGGACCAATCGGAGAAACCGCTTCAGACCCAACTATCTTGATCTCCGGAGAGTGGATCGTCAAGGGACGCCCCTGGAATCGGCAGCGGCCGGGTGCTAGCCTCGCAGCGCACGGAGGTACCAATCATGATCGAGGAGAAGGGGTTCAGGGAGCCTGCGGTGGCGGGCGCTTTCTACCCCGGCCGCCCCGACGTCCTGAGGCGAAGGGTCGAGGCCTTTCTCGAGGGCGGCCCCACCCTGAACGACCCGGGTCCCGTGGGACTGATCTGTCCCCACGCGGGCTACGATTACTCGGGGGCCACGGCCGGTCTTGCCTACCGCGAACTGCGGAACCGCCCACCCGAGGCCGTGGTCGTCCTCGGACCCAGCCATCGAGATCTGTTCCGCGGGCCGACGTACTGGCCGGGGGTCGGGTACCGCACGCCGCTCGGCGACGCGCCCCAGCCGCTCGACTTGGCCGCGGCCCTGGCGAACGCCGGGGTCGGGATCCATCCTGATGTGTTGGGCCACAGGGATGAGCACTCGGTGGAAGTGCAGATCCCGTTCTTGCAGACGATCGCACCGAACGCACCGATCCTTCCCCTCGTCCTTGCGGAGGACCGGACCGATCGTTGCCGCCGGATCGGCGAGGCCCTCGCGCTCGCGATCGGCGAGCGGCGCATCTTGCTCGTCGCCTCCTCGGACCTCTATCACGGGGAATCGCGCGAGGCATGTCGAGAGACCGACGACCGCACGCTCGGAGCCCTCCAACGCAACGATCCCGACGAGCTCGCCGAGGGATTCGCCTCGGGCCGCTTTCAAGCTTGTGGCCGGGGGCCGATCCTCGCCGTCCTCGAGGCCTGTCGCTTGCGCGGCGCCGCGAAAACGCGCCTCCTGGCGCGGACGAACTCCGACGAGGCGGCCGGGCGGATCGGGGGGTACGTCGTGGGATACGGCGCGCTCGCGGTGGTCGCGGGGTAAGGCCGATCGGCCGGTTGGTGCCCCGCGGGTCGTTCGCCATGTCCCTTCGCGCGACTGGCTTCGGGCCACTAGCAGCCATGCTTGCGCGAGCCTCAGGGGACGCGCAAGCAGAGCATGGTCATGTCGTCCTGGACCTCGCCCGATCCGGAGAAACGAAGTACCTCATCCCTCAGGCCCTTGACGATCTCCTCGGCCGGCCGGGATTCCCATCGGGAGAGAATGGCCGTGAGCCGTTCCTCGCCAAACTCGTCTCCCTGCGGGTTCCTCGCCTCGGTCACCCCATCGGTGTAGAGAAGCAGCGTATCGCCGCGGCGGAGGGTTTTGCGGTGCTCGCGGTAGGAGACGCGCTCATCGATTCCCAGCACCAGGTCCGATTGCCACAGTGCCTCGCTCTCCCCACCCCTTTTGATGCGGATCGGGTAATTGTGTCCGGCGTTGGAGTAGACCAACTCGAGACTCTCCGGATCGAGGTGGGCGAGGAAGAGCGTGACGAACTGGTCCGGAGAGGTGGACTCGCAGAGCATCACATTCACGCGGTCCGCTACCCGCCCCGCGGGCATGCCATCCTGAAGCAGGGTGCGGAGCGACGCTTGGAGCATGCTCGCGAGAAGCGCGGCCCCCATCCCCTTTCCGGCGACATCGGCGATCGCCAGCGCATACCCTCCGCCGCGCACGTGGAAGAAGTCGAAGTAATCCCCGCCAACCTGCTTGCTCGGAAGGTTCATGCCGTACACCTCGACGGGCAGGTCCTTTGGAAAGCGCGAGGGGATGAACGCCTGCTGGATCTTGCGCGCGAGCGCGAGCTCTTCCTCAAGAACCGCCTTGCCCAGGTTCTCCTTGTACAGAAGGCTGTTCTTGAGGGCCACCCCGGCCTGATTCGCGAGCGACGACAGGAGGCCGACCTCCTCGCGGCTGTAGCGCATTCCGGAGATCTTGGTCCCGAGGACGAAGAGCCCCAAACGCTCGCCTCCGTGGCGCAACTCGTAGCTCAGGCCCAGGCCCGACGCGCGAAGGCGCTTCTCGCACTCAACGCGCTCCAGACCGGATCGCGCCGCCGCGTCGATCCAGTCGCGAAGGGCGTGGGGCCGTCCCATGGGCACAGGATCCGGAAGGTGCGCGCAAAGTTCCTCCAGGAGCCCGGCAGCGTCGTCCTGGAACCCGTGCATCGCCACCGTCTGGAACCGGGGTTGATCCGCGGATCGATCGGTGCGCAGCAGAACGGCCGCGCCGCTCGCCGGAAGGGCGTCGGGGATCTCGTGGACCAACCCCTTCGCCAGGGCGTCGAAATCGAGGGAGAGCGCCATCTCCTGCGACAGGCGGGCGAGGACGCTGCGAAGCTCCCTGCGCCCGCGCATCATGAGGGCGTCGAGCGACTCCTCGAGACGACCCATGATCGGTTGGAAGAGGACGAGGGGAACGACGAGCACGATCCAATCCAAGACCCCCGAGGGAATCTGCAGCAGGCCGGACATTGCGCGGCCCACCTCGCGGGCGATCTGTAAGTAAACGCCGACGATCACCGCGCTCGCCAGGGCGTAGAGAATCGTCCGCCTCACGATCCAGCGGGCATCGAGGAACCGATAGCGCACGATGGCGAAGGCGATCGTGCCCGCCCATGCGGCCAAGGCGGTCACGAGCAGCGTCGAGGAAAGGCCGCGATTCATGCGGAGATCGAGCAGGACGTTCAGGGGAACAGCGAGGCTATAGAGGACGACCCCGATTCCGATCCCGGAGAGGATCACGCGAAGCTGATTCCTCACGCTGACATTC
This sequence comes from uncultured bacterium, assembly GCA_964575675.1. Taxonomy (GTDB): domain Bacteria; phylum Eisenbacteria; class RBG-16-71-46; order CAIMUX01; family VGJL01; genus CAZNRY01. Next base: position 19,598 of record CAZNRY010000018.1, on the reverse strand, counting down.
GAGACTCCGGCCAGATTCCGTGCGATCAAACCGACCGCGAGCCCGACCGCGGTCAGGTTGACGAGCGAAAAGAGATGCCGGTGCCAGGTGAAGAAGAGCCCCAGCAGGACGCGGAAGAGGCCGAGCAGCCCTCCCACGATCGGCACCCGGTCGGAAACCTGCTCCAGGCCGAAATCCGTTCCCCAGATCGTGGCGAGGAACATCAGGAAGAAGTGGATCGTGTGCGGAACGTAGATCACGATCTCACCCCAGCCATGCCTTCGCAGCCATTGAACTTCCTGCGGGAAGGATGCCGCGAAGAGCAGAAGGGTCGGGAAGAAGAACTCCCACAGGTAGGCGAAGTTGGCGACCAGGGACGTGCGGGCCTCCGGAGCGTTTCCGCCGGGATCGAGCAGCGATCCGGCGCCCAACACCGCGCCCACGCTCGCGAAGAAGAGCATCATCGAGGTCACGCGATTCAGTCGCGCGCCCGGATTTTCCCTGAGGATGACGAGGCCCAGGAGCGCCGTGAGGACGCCGACGAGAAGGTAGACGGCGGCGAGCAGGTCGGCGTAGTGCATCGCTCGGTCGGGTCCTCCCGGGATTACCCCCCGTCTCTACGCGAGGTCGCCGGCGAGAGTTCCCTTCAGATGCCTAATCGGTTGGCTCTTCGGTCGCCGGCTCCGGCGGAACGATCCCGGGGATGGCGAGGAGTTCGCAGGTGCGGATCACGAGCCGCTCGGCCGCCCCGACGATCACGCCGGTATCCTTGCGCCCGCACCGCGCCCCCTCCTGAACCAGATCCTTCTGATCCTTGGCGATCTTCAGCAGATCGATCAACTCTGGATCGACGGCTCCCGGAGTGACGTAAAGGCGGTCGATCCCGGCGACCAAGCTGTAGAGGTTGCTGTCCTTGAAGCCGCCGGCGAGCAAGAGGCTCTTGCAACTTCTGTACATCGCAAAGTAGGACTGGACGACGGCCTCCTCGAGCCGCCCGTCATGGAAGCAGGAGCGAGCCTTCTGGAGCTCCTCCAAGGCGGTGCGGATGTCCTTTGCGAGGGCCTCCTCGCCAGCCTCGATCGGCTTCAGCCTACCGTTGCGTATGCATGCGTCGAATGCGTCCAAGAAAAGCGGCCTCCCTGCGCCCGTTACCAGGAGAACTCATCTGTACGGAGGGAAGTAGGGTGGCCACCCTGGCCTTCCGACGGCGAGAGCCCTCGAGAGGCTCCGTGTCCCCCCATAGCCCGCCGCCCACATCCGCACCGGACACCTCTCGTGACAGATCCAGGACCGACCATCAATATAAGCACAGCCATGGGCTCCTTGCAAATCAGGCGTCAGGAAACGGCGAGAGCGCGCTCGAGATCGGCCTCAAGATCTTCCAGGTCCTCGAGCCCGACCGAGAGACGGAGCAGGCCGTCCACCAATCCCCTCTGTGCCCGATCCTCGGCCGGAATTGGGGCGTGCGTCATCGTTGCGGGGTGACAGAGCAGACTCTCCACGCCCCCGAGGCTTTCGGCCAGGGCGAAAAGGCGGGTCCTGGAAGCGACGCGCTTCGCCTCTTCCAGATCGTCGAGGACGAAGGAGACCATCCCGCCGAAGCCGCTTGCCTGGCCGAGGCATGTCTCGTGCCCGGGATGGCTGGGGAGGCCCGGGTAGAGCACCTTGCGGACACGCCGGTGCGTGCTGAGGTAGCGGGCGATCGCAAGGGCGCTTTGGCCGTGGCGATCCATCCTGACCGGCAGGGTCTTCACGCCCCGCATCGCAAGCCACGCATCCATCGGACCCGACACCGCGCCGATCGCGTTCTGCAGGAAGCCCAACCGCTCGGCCAGATCGTCCCGCGAGACGACGACCACGCCGCCGACCATGTCGCTGTGTCCGTTCAAGTACTTCGTCGACGAGTGGACCACGACATCGGCCCCTAGAACGAGGGGGCGCTGGAGGTAGGGGGTCAGAAACGTGTTGTCCACGACCATCACGATCCCCGCGCCACGGCAGAACGCGGCGGCCGCCCTGAGGTCGACGATCGTCATCATCGGGTTCGTCGGGGTCTCGACGAAGACCATCTTCGTCTCGGGCCGCCGCGCCCGCGCCAGATTGGCGGGATCGGAAGCGTCCACGTAGCTGAACGAGAGGCCGAGCTCGCGGGAGACTTGCTCGAAAAGGCGGTAGGTGCCCCCGTAGAGATCGTTCGATGCGATCACATGATCTCCGCTCTTCAGCAGGTGCACGACCGTCATGATCGCCGACAGACCCGACGAGAAGGCGAACCCGTGCCGCCCCCCCTCGAGCACCGCCATGCAGCGCTCCCAGGCGCCCCGGGTCGGGTTCTGCGTCCGGGCGTACTCGTATCCCTTGTGCTTGCCGATCGCCTCCTGGACGTAGGTCGATGTCTGGTAGATCGGGACGCTGACCGCCCCGGTCGTCGGATCGGGCTCCTGCCCGGCGTGGATCGCGTCGGTTGCGAATCCCATCGTTGCCATCCTCCCCTTGTCGGACGCGCTTCGAGCGCCCGCAATCTCTGCGCCCTAGGCGCCGAGCATCCCCTTCTCCCGCATCCAATCGTCGTTGTGGAGCTTGCTCAGGTAGCGCTCCCCGGTATCTGGAATCAAGACGACGATCGTGGCCCCCTCGTTCATCCGCGATGCGACGGCGAGGGCCCCATGGACCGCGGTTCCGGATGAACCGCCGCAGAAGATCCCTTCCTCGCGGGCCAGACGGCGCGCCATCTTGAACGAATCCAAATCGCCGACCGTCAGGATCTCGTCGATCACCGAGAAGTCGAGCGTTCCGGGTATGATGTCTTCCCCGATCCCCTCGACGAGATAGGCGTGGGCATCTCCCATGCGGCCCGTCTCGAACTTCTCACGAAGAATCGATCCCTCGGGGTCCACCCCAACCACGCGCAGGGAGGGGTTCTTCTCCTTGAGGAAGCGACCGATGCCGGAGATCGTCCCGCCGGTGCCCATCCCGGCCACGAAGGCGTCAATCTTCCCGCCGGCTTGCTCCCAAATCTCGGGGCCGGTCGTCAGGTAGTGCGCCTGCGGGTTGTCGGGGTTGAAATACTGGTTGGCCAGAAATGCGCCGGGAGTCTCCCGCGCGATCCGCTTGGCGACCTCGTAGTAGCTCTCCGGCGATTCGGGAGCAACGGCCGTGGGGGTCACAATGACGGTCGCCCCGTAGGCCCTGAGCAGGTTGATCTTCTCGCTGCTCATCTTGTCGGGCATCGTGAGGATCGCCTTGTATCCTTTGACCGCCGCCGCGATCGCGAGCCCAAGGCCCGTATTGCCGGAAGTCGATTCCACAATCGTGGCCCCCGGCTTCAAGAGTCCCGCCTTCTCGGCTTTCTCGATCATGAAGACGCCGATGCGGTCCTTGACGCTTCCCCCGGGGTTGAAGAACTCGACCTTCGCGAGAATCTGCGGCTTGACCCCGCTCGCCACGCGGTTCAGCCGGACGAGCGGCGTGGACCCAATCGTCTGCAGGATGTTGTCGTGGATGCGCGGTATTGCGCTCAAGGCGTGATCCCCCCGCTGCCGGGAGGCTCACCCGTCCGGCAGGCTGTTCGCTTTATTAGTGAGTCACCTTCGGAAGGTAGGACGCGAAGTCAAACCCCTTGGCCCATTCGCCGGTGTGGCAGTTCAGACAGACGTCCTTCGTCACCTTCGCGACCTGGCTCCCCCGCCCGTGCTTCGTTCCGACGTCGTGGCAGGACTCGCACTGCACGCTCTTCAGGTCGGGATCCGATGAGTTCATGGCGAAACCGTTCGGCTTCTGCCAACCGGTCACATGGCAGCCGATGCATTTCTCTTCCGTTTGCTTCGAGTCCCGCTCCAGCGTCGCGAATGCCTTCGAGTGGGACGTCGTCAGCCATTGCGTGTACTGCGCCTCATGACACCGCCCGCACTTGTCGGCGCCGATAAACCGCTCGGAGGAGATCTTCCCCTCGATCTCGGAGGACTTCCTGTTCGTTTCGGTCTTCAAGATCTCGCGCGCCTGGGACTCCGTCACCTTGGCGCTGGCCGCGACCTCGGCGTTCTCGGGGATCTTCGCGTCGAAAGAGACGTTGCGGGAGCCCCAGTCGACGATCCGGCCCTCCGGATCGACGATCAGAACGAGCTGGCCGGCATACTGCCCGCGGAGCCCCGTCTGCTGCGTGATCGTGGCGGCGACCTTCTCCGCCCTCTCCTTCCAGCCGGGGTTGCGCCCGTAGAGAGCGACGTCGATCCCCGACACCTTCCGGAGCAGATCGTCCGTCTCCTGCGGGGACATCTGGGAAAGTAGAACGACCATCTCGGCCTGCTTGCGGAGCTCGGGGACGATCCGTTGGGCCGTGGACATGACGTCCTGCGAGCGGAATTCGACCCCCTCGGGAGGCTTTGCGGTCGTCAGCTCGTTGGCCCCCAGCAGGGCGAAGAAGCCGACTCGCACGCCGCCCACATCCATCACATAGGTCGGCAGCCCGGCCGCCTTCTCGACGCCGCCCTGAAGGACGGTCAGGTTGGAGATGACCGAGTGGATCTGTCCGTCGGAGAGAAGCTCCTGGTACAGCGGCCACACATTCAACTCCCGGACGCCGGGAACGGAAACCTGGCACCCCATCTGCTTCATCGTCTTCCAGATGAAGCGGCTCTTCATGTCGCCTACCGTGGCCTCGCTGTTGACGAAGTCACCGAGATCGATATGCACGAAGCTCTTGTTTGCCGAACGAAGCGAGTCGATCAAGCTGGCCCGACGGGCCAGGCCGCCCTTTTGGCTAGAGTGTCACCCACATGGGGCGAGCTCGCCGTTGATCGAGCCATAGGAGGTGAGGATCATCTCGGCGTTCGTGTCCCGCCGCTCGGTCCCCATCATCCCGGCGCAGCCGGGCAGCATGGCGATCGCGAGCAGCACCAAGAGCGTCGCGCTGAGCATTCGCATCATTTTGAGTTCGTCCTCCAATGTGCGGGACCTCTCAAATCGGCCGAAGTCCCATGACGGCGGAGCGTACCACCCATGAATCGACAGGTTCAAGCCGGATGTCCACCCCCGAGCCTACCCCACACCGGGGGGGATCCGAGGTTCCCTATCCCCTTACTGGCGTTGGCGCTCGTATTGGACGTCCGGCAAGTCCTTGACGTTGATCCGGAAGTAGTAGGAGGAGCTCGCCCCCGAGACCCTCCGGTCGAAATGGGCCTCCCAGCAGTGGAGATCCCGGTAGATCGAGAAGGCCTGCGAGCGGACCTCCCGCTTCCGGAGATCGACGTAGAAGCTGTACGTGACCTTCCAGTTCGCCGTCGGGGAGAGGGACGAGTTGACGTTCATCGTGCTCGACTCCGAGGAGCGCTTCTCGCCCCTCGAGTAGCTGTGCGAGAGGCTCAAGGTCCACGGGCCAGCATGGCTCTTCGTCCTCTGGCCGGGCCGGCCCGAGCCGGTCGCGGCCTGGCCGAATCCGGCGTACTCGTCCAGCGAGCCGCGGGTCGACGTCGTGTCCGACGCCCCAACCCCGGACCCGGTCAACCGCAGGCTCGTTTGCACGGAGAGCGATCGCATCACCTTCCGGTAGGGGTCGTGGGTCACGGTCCACGAGTTGTCGAAGAAGCTGGCCGGCTGCAGGCGAAGGGTGTTGGAAACCGTCGACCATTTCTTCTCGGAGCCGCGCGCGAGGAAGTTGTAGCCCGTGGAGGTGGTCATGAGAATCAGGTTGTCGATCTTGACGGGTTTGCGCGGGTCGCGGCCCTTCAGCTTCAGATGAAACCGCTGGTTCAAGCTCATCGACATCGAGCTGACCTTGGAACTGGAGAGGCCTATCCCTCCGACGGAGGGATAGCGCGAGATCTCGATGCCGTCATCGCGGCGCACCTTGAGGTAGTCGATCTCGGGGGCGTAGCGATAGGAGACCGACGGCTCCGCAACGTGGCGAAGCGCGATCAGCGGCCCGAGCGCCACCGGAAACGTCCCGTAGAGACCGGACCGGGCGGAGGCGCCCGCGCTCCAGACCGCGCCGAATCCGTGGCTCCGGCCGAGATTGTCCCTGCGGAAGTAGGCCCCCGTCGCGGAGATCGAGGGCGAGATCTTCAGATACTGGCCGATCACGCGGTTGTCGGAGAGACCCGTGCTCAGGCGGGCCGCCTGATTGTCGCTCGTCTTCTTGCCCCAAGGCTTGAGAAAGGTGCTCCGGAACGAGGCGTTCATGCTCGAGTAGACCGTCGAGAGGAAGGGCAGCCTCCCCCCGCGTCCCCGATCGTCCGGTTTGATCCCGAGCGGGAACTGGTTCATCGACAGGTCCAGGCTCGGGAGGCTCTGCTGCACCTGAAAGCTCGAGGTCTCCCGATCCAGGTTCTCTGTTCGATCGAGGGTGCTCGAGAGGCTGACCGTCGACCAGCTCTTGCGGACGTCGAGGCTCGATTTCAGGATCCGATTCAGCCTCTCGTCGACGGAGCCTCCGATGTCCCGTTGATCCCTGTAGTCCTTGTCGCTCACGAAATCGGCCCGGAACTTGATCGTCGCCTTCTCCCCCAGCTCCTGATCGTGGTTGCCGCGAAGATCGTAGCGGGTCCGGTTTCCCGTCGAGGTCTCCTGCCGCGAGAAGGATGAGAAGAGGTTCCCTGAGAGGACGTACCGGAGCTTGTAGCGGAGCTGGCCGTTCACGATGAACCGGGGATTTCGCTCGTAGTAATCGGCCCAGACCATCGCGTCGCCGTAATCGTTCGGCGCGAGGTAGTAGCCTAGGTTTCGGATGAAACGGCCGCGGTTCACATCGAACCCAAACTCCACGTCCGGCATCAGCATCCCTGAATGGCGCCCCTTCCGGATAGGGAACACCCAGTAGGGAAGGGCCATGAGCGGGATGTCCTTCAGGTAAAGCACGATCGGGCGTGCGACGACCTTGTCGCCCAATCGGATCTTCATCTTTCTCGAGTGGAACCGGAAGTGCGCGGTGTCCGCGTCGCAGGTCGTGTAATCGCCCGACTTGACCAGAAGGACCTTGCTGTCGACGCGCTTGATCTCCCGTCCGTAGTAGAATCCGCCGTCGAATTCCGTCTTTCCCTGGTAGACGAACCCCTGGCGGCTGTCCATCCGGTAGGTCATCCGGGAGCCGACCAGCTTGCTGTTAGGATCCGTGAGGCTGGGCTCGCCGAGGGCGGTCACACGGTCGCGCCGGGCGTCGTAGTCGATCTCTTCGGAATCGAGCTCGAGATTCTGGTAGCGGACCTTTCCCTTCCCGCGGATCTCGATCTTCCGGTCGGGAACGTGAAAGACGACCTTATCTCCCTTATAGGAGACGCGCTGCGCCACATCGAAGGGACCCTGGCGCTCGAGGGAATCGGGAAGCGGTAGGTCCGGGGATGCCATGATCAAGGACAGCGCGCGCTCGACATAAACGGAATCGGCAAGGCGGGTCACCGAGGAGTCCGGCTTCTCCCGCGGAAGGAGGTACTCGCCGCTCGCCGCTTGATCGAGATCGACCCGCCGCGCCTGGCCGTCCTCCAAGGAGACGCGAATCTCCCGCCCGCGCGAGAGGTTGCTACCGACACGGTCGCCTCGATCCTCGGGGGACGGGAAGTAGAAGCTGGAAGCGTGGCCGCGGACTTGGATCTCCCGAACCCCCAGCGTGTCGAGCTGCGCGATCAGGGTGTCGCCCCAGATGAAGTTCCGCTCTCCCGGCTTGTCGCTCGGGTGATAGCGGACGCGGGCTCGCCCGAGGACCTCGAGTCGTTCGGCGCGGCCAGACTTCATGACGATCGCCATCGAGTCGCCCGTCACCTCGCCGTCCGGATCGATCACGATCGGTTCCTTTCGCAGCCGGAGAAGATCCTGATCGAGATCGAAGACCGCGCTGCCGCCGCGCGCCTCGACGCTCCCCCTCAGGATCCGGACGTTTCCGCGCGCCGACCCCATCCGGCGGCCCGACATCATCTCGAGCGTGTCGGCCAGAACGTTCAGGTCGCGCTCTCCCGGCCGGCCCGGGCGATGGAGCTCGGGAGAACCGGTCACGACCGCGATGTCCGCGAGGCGGTCGAGGTCGCAGCGCCCGCCGGTCACACGCGTGCTGTCCCGCGCATCGGACAGTACGACGTCACCGGTCGCCACCGCCTTCTGCGAGCGGGTATCGTAGACGAGCTTCCTCGCCGAGATCGTCCGGCCGCCGTCCTCGGCCCGGACGCTGTCGATCAGCTCGAGCTTCCCCTCGTTGCGCCAGTACCAGAGCTCGCGGGCTACGAGAATCCCCTCGGGCCCCGCGCCCCTCACGCGCCCGGTGAGGATCGCGAGACCTCGGCGGCGGTCGTAGGTCGCCCGATCCCCGGTCAAGATTCGCGAGGAATCCTCCAGGACCACATCACCCGTCAGCGTGAGAAGGTCGTCGTTGCGATACCAGAGCCCCTCGCGCGCCGAGATTCTCGTTCCCTCCTGGCTGGCGCGCGGCGAGACGAGGGTCGTGACGCCGATCTTGTTCCCCTCGAGGCGCTCGCCCGTGATCGTCCAGGGCGCCCCGACGGACATGAGCGAGTCGGGTCCAGAATCGGGGGGATCGGCTGTGGCGGGGACGGCCTGGGGAACGGGCGTTCGGGTTGACTCGGGCGGCGCGGCCGCGACCGGCGTCTGCCCCTCCCCGGCGACCCCGCTTCCCCACAGGGCGAGGGAGAGCGTCGCGAGGATCAGGGAGGCGAGGCGCGGCCAGGTCCCGCCCGTTCGAGGAGGGAAGTCAGAAGGCACGGTCCTTCGCCTCCCCTTGCCACAGAAAATCGGAAGGGCGATGGCCGAGGTGGACCATCACCTCCCCGACCGTGTAGAAGGAGCCGGTCACGAGGATCGTGTCGTCTCCGGAGGCATCTTCGAGCGCTGCGGCGACGGCCATCGACGGGGTTCGATGAACGATCCCCCGGAGCCCGAGCCTCTCTCCGGCCGCGGCCAAGAACTCTCCCGGCACAGCCCTCTCGGTCTGCGGCGTGCAGTAGTGGACAAACCGAACCCGGGTCGCAAGCGCGGCGAGAAAACCCTGGTGGTCCTTCCCCTCCACCATTCCGACGACGAGCGTGAGTCGATCGACATTTCGCTCGCGGAGGGTCCGGTTCAGGCTTCGCGCCCCGTCTGGATTGTGCGCGACGTCGCACAAGAGGCGGGGAGAATCGAGGATCGTCTCGCACCGCCCCGGCCACCTCACCCGCGCGAGGCCCGTCCTCACCGCATCCTGATCCGGCCGCTCGCCCTCGGGAAGAAGCGACAGGGCCAGGACGGCGAGCGCGGCGTTGGCGACCTGGTGGCGGCCGCGCAGGGGAAGATCGAATCGTCCCCCGCTCGAGGCGCCGCGAGGCGCGCCGCGCGGGCGGAGGCGGAAACGGCTGCCGCGTTCGGTCGGCTCGATACGGTCCACGTGCAGGCAGCGCCTTCTCTCGTGGAGCGCCGAGCCAACATCCTGCGCCCGGGACGCGAGCACGGCGACGGCGTCGGCGGAGGAAACCCCGATCGCCGTCGGCGCGCCGTGCCGCAGAATTCCTGCCTTCTCCGCCGCGATCGCCGCCGGCGTGTTCCCAAGGATCTTCACATGATCGAGCGTGATGTTCGTGATCACCGTCACCGCCGCCCGCACCGGCCGGGTGGCATCGAGCCTTCCGCCCAGACCGACCTCGACCGCGGCCGTCTCCACGCCGCGGCTGCGAAACCACAGAAACGCCATCAGCGTCGTCGCCTCGAAGAAAGAGAGCTCCCAGCGATCGATCGAACCCCGGATCTCACCCGCCAGGTCCACGACTTCCTCCGGGCGGATCAAGAGGCCGTCCACCCTCATTCTCTCGCGGAAGTCGAGCAGATGGGGGGATGTGAAGAGGCCCGTCCGCCGTCCCGCCGCCTGGAGGCAGGATGCGAGGATCGCGGTCACGGACCCCTTTCCGTTCGTCCCGGCGACGAGAATGGAGGAGAAGGACTCCTGCGGATCTCCGTGATCCCGGAACGCTCCGACAATGCGGTCAAGGCCGAGCCGGACCCCGCGCCTCTCCAGCGAGAAGAGAAAGGTGCAGGCTTCCTCGTAGGTCACGGCGCGCCGAGGCGGTCGGGGCGGCTATCCCAGAAATGGCGGAGAATGCGGCCGACCGTCTCGCGCATCTCACGGCGTGGCACGATCATGTCCACCATTCCGTGATCGAGAAGGAACTCCGCCCGCTGGAATCCCTTCGGCAGTTCCTGCTTGATCGTCTGTTCGATCACGCGGGGGCCGGCGAAGCCGATCAAGGCGTTCGGTTCGGCAATATTGATATCGCCGACCATCGCGAAGCTCGCGGTGACGCCGCCGGTCGTCGGATCGCAGATGATCGAGAGATAGAAGTTCCCCTTCTCGCCCAGGCGGGCGAGCTGCACCTGGACCTTTGCCAGCTGCATGAGCGAGAGGACCCCCTCCTGCATGCGCGCTCCTCCCGAGGCGGAGACGATGATGAATGGGATCCCCTCCTCGATCGCGACATCGGCGATCCGTGCGATCCGCTCGCCGACCGCGGAACCCATGCTCCCGCCGAGGAACCCGAAGTCCATCACCCCCAGCGCGACCGGGACCGAGTCGATGCGCGCGCGGCCGCAGACGATCGCTTCACCGTGCCGGTTCTTCGCGCTGGCATCGCGGATTCGATCGACATAGGGCTTGGAATCCTTGAACTGGAGCGGGTCGACCGAAACCACCGAATCGAACAGTCCCTCGAAGCTCCCGGGGTCGGTCAGGATCGCGATGTAGTCATCCGCCGAGATCCGGAAGTGGTGCCCGCAGAGGATGCAGGTCCAGGCGTTGCGCTCGACCTCCTTGCGGTAGAGGATCTCCCCGCATCCGCCGCACTTGACCCAGATCCCGTTCGGGACGTCCCTCTTCTCCTGAGGTTTCGGGCCTTCCTTGCGGTTCGAAAGCCAGTTCACGTGGACGCCTCCTGCAACCGGAGGGAGCGAACCAACACGACGGCATCCTCCCGCGGGTGGTCGTAGTAGTTCCGTCTGATGCCGCCGGGCGTGAAGCCGTTTTTCTCGTAGAGCGCGACCGCGCCATGGTTCGAGGCGCGAACCTCGAGAACGATCATCCGGCTCCCCCTGAGGTACGCCTCGCGGACCAACATCCGGAGCATCTCCTCCGCGTATCCCCTTCGTCGGGCCCAGGGCGCGACGGCGATGTTCGCGAGGTGGGTCTCGTCCTCGACGAACCAGGCGATCATGTATCCGGCGAGCCGATCCCCCATCCTGAAAATCCGGGGCCAACTGATCGGCGGCGCCGCAAGCTCGGCCTCGAAGCTCTTCCTCGACCAAGGATCCGCGAAGCACACGGCCTCGAGGGCCACGACCTCGGTGAGGTCCTCGGGCGCCATCGGGAGGAGCTCGAGCGGCCCGTCCTCCGGGATTCCGCCGGGGCGATCGGGCCCCGGAGGGGAATCCTCAGGGCCGAGTCCGCGGTCCTGGCTTTCTCGCATCTGCATCACGCAGGTACCGTGGGGTCCGCCCCTCCAGCTCATTGCCCGTCCATACGGGTCTGTCGGGATCCTGGCCCAACCGCGCAAGACTCGATGCGCGTGGGGGATCCGCCGAGACGGGGAGCGCCCTCCCCCCCAAACGGGACAAGATCGATCCTGCGAGGGAATCTAGCGCATCCCCAACGAAAAGGAAACGTTCCGCCTGCAAACTCCCGCAGCGCTCGAACATAGCATCGATGGGGGCACAGACCGGCTCGATCGCCGGATGGAAGCGGGTGCCGGTCCATTCGTATCCCGCGAAGAAGAGCTGCCCGCGCCTTAGTCCCGACACGGGGACGACGATCCCCCCGAGGAGCCGCCACGGGTATGCCAGAACCTCGAGACTCCCGACCGGCACGACCGGAAGGTGAGAGCCGAGCGCGAGACCCAACGCCGAGGCCATACCGATGCGCAGGCCGGTGAATGAGCCGGGCCCCTCGGAGATCGCGACGCGATCCAGATCGCCGATCCCGAGCCCCAGATCGTCGAGGAGCCGCCGCGCGGCCACAAGGAGGTGTTCCGTCCGGGTCGTCCGCGTGTCGAGCGCAATCTCCCCCAAGAGCCGATCGCCATCGACCAAGGCCGCGCCGGCCAGAAGGCCGGACGACTCGAGCGCGAGCACCCGACCGTTTCCGGGTGCGGGGGTCAACGGAAGATCCAATCGCCGATCGAGCTTGTCGGCAGGTCGACGCGCAGACGGATCGTGCGATGCCACTCGGAAGTCACAGAGAGATCGATCCAGACCGCATCGTCGGGAAGCAGCCCGGGAACGCGATCCGCCCACTCGATCATGCTGATCCCCTCTGCTTCCATCGCTTCCTCCCACTCTCCCGCAGTCCCGTCGTCGACCGAGTCAAGCCGGTAGAGATCGAAGTGCCGGAGCGGAAGTCGTCCGCGGTAAATGTGGAGGAGGGCGAAGCTCGGACTCCGGACCCTTCCTCCGTAGCCGGCGCCCCGGGCGATCCCCTGCGCGAGTCGCGTCTTGCCCGCCCCGAGGGGGCCCGTGAGCCCGATGACCGAGCGCGAGCGCAGCGCCGCCCCGAGTCTTTCCCCGAAGCGAACGGTTTCCTCCTCCGAGCGGGAGACCGCCTCGACGATGAGCGGGCGCATCAGGCGGGACGGGGAGTAAGAGTTGCGACGGGGAGGATCATCTCCTCGATCGAAACCCCTCCGTGCTGGAAGCTCCCTCGGAAGTGGCGTTCGTACTGATGGAAGTTCGTCGGATAGACGAAGTAGTAGTTCTCGCGGGCGAGAATGTAGTTCTTCGTCAGAGAGTCGAGGGGAAGCATGAAATCCTGGGGCTTCTTGATGTGCAGCGCTTCCTTCACGTCGCAGACGAGGTTGTCGCCATACTTGTAGCGGACGTTCGTCGACGTCTCGCGGTTTCCATAGACGAGCGATGACTTCTTGCACTGGACCGACCCATGGTCGGTCGTCAAGACGACCGTGACGTCCTGCCTCGCGTAGAGCTTCAGAATCTCGAAGAGGCTCGAGTGGGTGAACCACGAGATCAAGAGCGACCGGAACGCCTGCTCGTGCGGCGCGAGCTCCTGCAAGAGATCGCTTTCGGATCGTCCGTGCGCTAGAAGATCGAGGAAGTTGATCACCAGGGCGAGCAGGTCGGCCGTCATGTGAGAGACGACCCGCTTCTTCAACTCAGCCGCTTCGTCGGCCGTAAAAACCTTCAAATAGCGCACGCGCTCGAGCTTCAGATCCTCCCGTTCGAGCTGCTTCCGCAGGAGGGCCTTCTCGAATCGGTTCTTGCCCGTCTCGCTGCCGGCGCTCTCGAGCCACCAATCGGGATAGCGTCGCGCGATCTCCATCGGATAGAGGCCGCTGAAGATCGCGTTGCGGCTGTACGGCGTGGCCGTGGGCAGGACCGAGAAGTAGTGGTCCCGCTTGATGAGGAAGTAGGGGGCAAGGAGGGGTTCCAGGGCGAGCCACTGGTCGAGCCGCATGCAGTCGATCACGATGAAGACGACGCGCTTGCCCGCGCGGAGATGCGGGACCACGAACCGGGGGAAGATGTCGACCGAGAGCGGCGGCCTCTCGGGCGCGGGCAGACGCACCCAGCGAGGGTAGTGGTACTCGATGAACCGGGCGAACTCCCGATTGATCGCGGCCTTCTCATCCTGGTGGGATTGGTAGAGCCCCTCGTCGCCGTCCGAGAGCTCGAGGTCGAGACTCGAGATCCTTCCCGCGAGCTCGAGCCAGTCGTCCCACCCGAGGTCGCCCTGCCGAAGCTGGAGGATCCGGTTGAACTCGGTCACGTAATTGCGGGTTTTCTGGTCCCGGACGAGCCTCTCGGACTCGAAGACTTTCTTGCAGGCGAGCCAGATCTGGCTGGGGTTGACCGGTTTCGTCAGGTAGTCGGTGATCTGGCGGCCGAGCGCCTCGTTCATGAGGTGCTCTTCCTCGCTCTTCGTGATCATGATGACCGGCACCTGCGGGGCGACTTCGCGAAGCGTTTCCAGCGTCTTGAGACCCCCCATCCCGGGCATCTGCTCGTCGAGGAGGATCACGTCAAACGCTTCCTCTCCGACGATCGCCAGCGCATCCTCGCCGTTCGAGACGGGGGTCACCTCGAACCCCTTCCCCTCGAGATAGAGGATGTGAGGCCTCAGGAGGTCGATCTCGTCGTCGGCCCAGAGAATCCTTCGGGTCGGGGCTTCCATCGCTTTCGAGGGGACCTTCCTGGTAGAGACCTAGATCGGCCGGTTCACGCGCACTAGAAGCGGGCCGCCGCTCCAAACCCCGGCTAAACGGGGAAGGAGATGATGAACGTCGTTCCCTTCCCGGGCTGGCTGCGATCGACCCAGATCTTGCCACCATGATAGTCCTCGACGATCCGCTTCGCCAAGGTGAGGCCGAGTCCCCAGCCCCGCTGCTTCGTCGTGAAGCCGGGATCGAAGATCTGTCGAACCTCCCGCGGGGTCATCCCCTTTCCCTGATCGGTGATCCGAACCTCGACGCACTCGGTCTCCCTCCGGCGCGCCAGCTCGATGTCGATGACGCCCTGCTTCGTGTCGGTCGCGTCGATTGCGTTCTTCAGGACGTTTTCCACGACCCACTCGATCAGCTCGCGATTCACGTTGACCGGGGGGACCAGGTCATACCGTTCCCGGATCTCGATGTCCTTGCGCAGGTGCGGGAGCCTCCGGCGGAAGTAGCGAATCGCCTCGCTCACGATCGGGGCCAGATCCTGCGGCTCGAGCCGCGGGAGGCTCCCGACTTGGCCGAAGCGCATCGCGACTTTCTGCAGGCGTTCCGCGTCGTTGCCCATCTCGTCAACCACCTCGTGGAGGAACGGCGCTGGCAGCTGCACCACCCCCCCCGAGGTTTTCGATTCCGTGATCCGCTCGCCGAGCAACTCGACCCACCCGAGGAGCGACGAGATCGGGGTCCCGAGCTGGTGGGCCGTCTCCTTCGCCAGACCGATCCAGATCGAGCGCTGCTCGCTCGTCTTGATCGAGCGGTAGCCGACGTACCCCAACCCGACGAAGGCGACCAGGGCGAGAAGCTGCACCAGGGGAATCCAGCGGAGCTGCCCTACGATCGCCGGCTCGCCGTAATGAACGTACCCGAAAATCGTCTTCTCCCCCGGCCTCCGGATCGGAATCGGGACATTCCGGCGATCGAAAGACCGGACGACCGCGATGAGATCGGCGATCGGCCCCGGAGGCGGCTTCTTCGGGTCGATCGAGGCGATCATGCGAACGTCGACCGTGTCCGCCTTGACGTCCACGCCCCGCCATACGAAGGGACGCCCGTCGCGATCGGTGAGGACCATCGGGAAGTTCGCAGGCTTGATCACGCGCTCGAAGACGTCGCGCAGCTCGGGGTCCTGCATCGCCGGAAACGTCGTGATCGCGCAGAACTCGGCGAACATCTCCGATAGGGCGCGAGACTGATCGTTCAGCCGGTGGATCAGGTTCGCGGTGTAGACGACCGCGATCGCGACGAGGATCAGTCCCCCGAGGAAGAGGTAGGCCCGGAGCAGTCCAGGCAGGTTGGATCGGGAAACGGTCATTGCCCCCGGGAAACCTCCTCCCGCGATGCCCTAACGGATCGGAGCCAACTCCGTCCGTCCGCCCATGTAAGGGCGGAGAGCCTCGGGAATCCGTATGGTGCCCTGCGGCGTCTGAAACAGCTCGAGGATCGCGGCCACGACGCGCGGCAGTGCGAGCCCCGATCCGTTCAGCGTGTGGACGTACTCGACGCGCCCTTGCTCATTGCGGTAGCGGATGCCGATCCGTCGCGCCTGGAACGCCTCGAAGTTGCTGCACGACGAAACCTCGAGCCATCGCTTCTCGGCTGGGGCATAGACCTCAAGGTCGTAGCACTTCGCGGCGGCGAAAGAGAGGTCCCCCGTGCAAAGGGCCAGCACGCGGTACGGAAGCTCAAGCGCCTGCAAGACATCCTCGGCGTCCTGAACGAGCGATTCCAGCTCGTCGTAGGACGTCGAAGGACGGACGAACTTCACCATCTCGACCTTGTCGAACTGGTGGACTCGGATCAGTCCGCGGGTGTCGCGCCCGGCAGCCCCCGCCTCGCGCCTGAAGCAGGCGGTGTAGCCGACGTGCTTGATCGGCAGCCTCTCGCCGCTAAGGATCTCGTCCCGGTAGAGGTTCGTGATCGGGACCTCGGCCGTGGGGATGAGGAAGAGGTCCTCCTCCCCGCAGTGATACATGTCGGCCTCGAGCTTCGGGAGTTGTCCGGTCCCCTGCAAAGCCTCGCGCCGCACCATGAACGGGGCCCAGATCTCGGTGTAGCCGTGCCGCGAGACGTGCAGGTCGATCATCATCTGGATCAGGGCCCGCTCGAGCAGGGCCCCGAGGCCGGTGAGGAGGATGAAGCCGGAGCCCGATATCCTGGAGGCCCGCTCCAAGTCGAGCAGCCCCAACTCGGTGCCGATCTGCCAGTGCGGCGCAGGCTGGAAGTCCTCGGGCGGAAGCGTTCCCCAGCGGCGGACCTCGACATTCGACTGTGCATCAGGGCCGACCGGCACGCTTTCGTGCGGTATGTTCGGCAGCCACAGGGACATCGACTCGAAAGCGGAATCCACGATGCGAGCCTGCGCATCCAGCAGGCCGATCTCCTCGCTGACGCCCTTCATTGCCGTCAGGAGTTCCGAAGCGTCCTCGCCGGCGCGTTTGCGGCGGGCGATCTCCTCGCCGGCGCGATTGCGTTCGGCCTTCTTGAGCTCCGCCTGAGCGAGGATCCCCCTGCGCTTCTCATCGAGCGCAAGGATCGCGTCGAGGTCGGCCGACTCTCCCTTGTCGGCGATCGCCTTGCGGACGCGCGCCGGATCGGCGCGGACGAGTTTCGGATCGAGCATCCTTGCGTGTCTCCAAATTCACGTCTGAAACCGCCTGCCGGGCCAATCTAACACGCCCCCCGGCGGGGGTCAAACCGTTGCGGGGGCGTGCGGACAGCCCCTGCGAGGCCATCGCCTCCCGCGGGTCGGGATCTCAAGCGCGCGGGCGGGGCGGGGCCAGCCTCGCGCATGCAAACGGCAGGACGAGGACGAGGAGAAAGAGCACAACGGTTGCCGTCCCCGGGTGGTTCCGGCCGCCCCATAGCGCGATCAGGCCGAAGAGGGCATTGGCCGCGGCGAAGGCGATCAGCGTCGAGCCGGCCCCGATTCGAGCCGAAAGCCGGTGGCCGGAGTGCTCGCAGCCGCCGGCGAAGATGTTCGCTCCCCTTTTCAAACGCGCCCCCGTTACGAGAAGGAAGTCCGCCAAGACGACCCCGTGCGCTCCGATCGCTCCGGGCAGGGCCTCGGCGCCGCCTTGGTCGACGCACCATGCCGCCGCAGCGACAATGATGAACCCCAGCGCGAGACTCCCGGCATCGCCGAGGAAGATCCGCGCGGGGGGGCGATTCCAGAAGAGGAACCCGGCGCACGCGCCCGCGACGGCGGCGAGCAGATCGACCGTTCTTCCTCCCGCCCCGAGGCGCCCGCTGCCGACGGCCAGGATCGCCGCCGCCGCAAGCGCGTTCAGGGCGAAGAGGCCGTCCGCGTGATCGATGTAGTTCCACGCGTTCAGAAGGAGCATCCCCGCGATCCAGAGGAGAGCTCGAGCCGGCAAGGACGCCAATAGACCCTGGGGCTGCCAGAGAAGAATGACCGCGAGCAGGATGATCCCTTGAAACGCCCCCTTTACCGCGGCACGCAGCGGGAAGCGATCATCCCAGAGGCCCAGACAGAGGAATGCCGCTGCCCCGGCCCAGACGGCCGCGAACGGAAACGGCCCCGCGCCCGATCCGGCCCCGGCCGCTTCTGCGGCCGAGCGGAAGGCTCGAACCGCCGCCGGTCCCACGCGATCGAAGATGAGAGAAGCGACCGCGAAGCCCGCGGCGGTCCCGAGAATACAGGCGACTCCCCCCAGCAGTGGGGTCGGGATGCGGTGGATCCGATCGGCGCGGGGATGGGCCACAAAACCCGTGGCGCGTGCAAGGGCGCGTGCCGCGGGCGCCACGAGGAGCGTGATCAGGCAGGCGAGAAGGAAGGGAACGAGCGGCCCTGAGCCCGTCACGCTTCCGAGACCACCGGGGCGTCGACCGAGCGGGATTCCACGATCCATTCCCGCGTGATCTCGAGAAGCCGTTCGAGGTCGACCCGCGGCGAGTAGTCGATCCGGTCCCGCAGCTTGCGGAGATCGGGAATCCGCCGGGGGACGTCCTCGAATCCGCTGCCGTAGGCTTCCTCGTAGGGGATCAGCGTGATCGGCGAGGGACTCCCGCAGATTCTCTTGATGGATCGAGCGAGGTCCAAGATCGTGACCTCATGATCGGTCCCGATGTTGTAGACCTCTCCCCGAGCGCCGTCGCACTTCGAGAGCGCGAGGACCCCGCGCACGACGTCGCCGACGTAAGAGAAACAGCGGCTCTGCCGGCCATCGCCATAGACTGTTATCGGGACGCCCGCCAATGCCTGGCGGAGGAGCGAAGGAATCACCATCCCGTAGGCATCGATCTGACGCGGGCCGCATGTGTTGAAGCAGCGCACGATCGTCACCGGCATGCCGTGCCGGCGATACTCGCCGAGCGCGAGGTACTCGCCGACCGCTTTGCCGGCGGCGTAGCTCCAGCGCGGCACGTTGGTCGGGCCGATCAGCGAGGCGGCGTCTTCGGCGAGCGGGCCACCGCTCGTCCTTCCGTAGATTTCCGAGGAGGAGAAGAGGACGAGGGAGCGAGGTTGGGTGCTGCGCGCCGCGCGCAGCACCGAATCGACCCCTAAGATGTTGTTCCGCAATCCCCCGGCCGGGTCGGCGAGAACGCGCCGGACGCCGACGGTCGCGGCCAGGTGGAAGATCCGCTCGCAACCCTCCGCGGCAGATTCGACGGCGCGGGGATCGACAACCGTGCCGACGCGGAGATCGACGCACCCGGAGGCCATGGCCCCCGCAAGGTTCTCCATGCGCCCGGTCGAGAGATCGTCGAGGACGCGGACCGTCTGCCCTTCCGCGACCAAGGCGTCCACCAGGTGGGAGCCGATGAACCCGGCGCCTCCCGTTACGAGAACCTGCGCCAACCTCTGCTCCTTCCACCCCGGGCGCCCGATGTGCGGTCCGTGCGGCTCGCGGCCGACGGGGCCGCGCTCACACCTCGCCGCCCTTCGGGAAAACGTAGTTCCTTTTGTAGTATTCCAGGAACTCGCCGCTTTTCAAGGGGCGCCACCATTCGGGATGGTCCCGGTACCACGCGACCGTCTCCGCGAGTCCTTGCTCGAAGTCCCGGCGCGGGGTCCAACCGGTCCTTTCCCTAACCTTCTCCCAGGCCACGGCATACCGGCGATCGTGCCCCGGGCGGTCCACGACGTGGCGCAAAAGCCCCTCAGGCCTGCCGAGCCCTCGCAGGATCCCCGCGGCGATCGTCAATACGTCACGCTCGTTGTATGCACCGACATTGAAGACCTCCCCCTCGCACCCGGGAGTTCTCAGGATGCTGTCGAGGGCCAAGACGTGATCTTCGACGTGGATCCAGTCTCGCACATTCTTGCCCGTTCCGTAGACCGGAAGGGGCTCGCCTTCGATCGCATTGGTGACGAAGAGAGGGATCAGCTTCTCGGGATACTGGTACGGACCGTAGTTATTGCTGCAGCGGGTCACCACGATCGGAAGGTCGTAGGTCGCATGGTAGGAGTAGGCGAGA
>CAZNRY010000017.1:0-34673 GCA_964575675.1 uncultured bacterium | reverse complement strand
CCCCGATCCCGACCAAGCGGAAGAGAAGGATCACGAAGACCTTCGTGAGGTTGAAGTGCTGAAGCAGGCCGTAGTACATCGAGATGATCGCGCCGATGAAGATCCAGAGGATTAGGAGGAACTTGCCCTGGGTGAGAAGGTAGGTCTTACAGGTCTCGTAGATCAGCGCGGAAATCTCGGCCATCGAACTGTGCACGGGCAGGCCCTTGATCTGCGTGTAGATCACGAGACCGAAGACAAGCCCAAGAGCGCAGATTAAGAGCCCCAGGGTCAACAAGGTACGGCCGCTCATCCCAAGAAACTGGACCTGGCCGAGGTCCGGCAGGACCAGGGACGCTTCACCGCCGTGATGGACGGGCGGAGCCGCGGCCGGGGCCGCAATGGCCGAGATCGGCAGCGCCAGGAGCGCGAGCAACAGAAGGGAACAGAACAGACTTCGAGCGTTGGGACATTTGACCGTCATTTCGACCCCCTCATGTGACCATCGGAAACGGCGCGGGTCCCACGTATCCCCGCGCGGAGAGGGAGTTGGCCGCCTGCGGGACCGCAGGCGCTTCAGCACCCAAGGACGATCCAAAACGGACCGTAACCGACCGTTTATAGCAGATCGGAACGGGTTGTGTCGACAAGCACTCGCCGGGCGCAGCGGAGCGGATTCGAGGTTGGTCCTTCAAGCGGAATCGGGGACTCCGGGACCGTCGATCGAGCGACCGCGTCGGCCGAGCCAGAAAGAGCGGCTCGCGATCAGGAGCGCCGCGCCGATCGCCGCATAGATTCCACCGCGGACGATGAGCGGCAGCGGGCTTGCCCGTAATGCCCGGCCCAGGAGGATCATCGTCGCGACCAATAGCCAGCTCTTCCAGGAGAGAAATCCGCCCAAACATCTGCCGTCTCCCCGGGATTCGATCCGAGCCATGATTTCTCTCGCCGCGCGATCGAGGACGATTCGCGCCTT
Source organism: uncultured bacterium (assembly GCA_964575675.1). Taxonomy (GTDB): domain Bacteria; phylum Eisenbacteria; class RBG-16-71-46; order CAIMUX01; family VGJL01; genus CAZNRY01. The sequence continues at coordinate 33,718 of CAZNRY010000017.1, read as the reverse complement.
CGCTGCTCCGGCCGCAAAGGCGAGCAAGAGGACGGGAACCGCCGCGGGTGACCGGCTGCGGAAGATCCAGACGCATCCCGCCGCGAGAATCCCCGTCCCGACCAGCGACCACATGATCCCCGCGGCGAGAACGTGGGTCCGCCGTGAGGCGGCCGGAACGGGAACGCGAAGGAGCCTGAATGGAGCCATGAGATTCAAGATAGCCCTCCACACGGGCCGTGGGAACGGGCGTTGGGGGCATGGTGAACCGCGCGGGTGACGAACGGCGCCCCTTCGTGCTAGCCTGTCGGGCTCGATTCCAACGTCAGGAGGTTCGCTCTTGAGCAAGATCCCAACCGTCTATTTCTCCGTCGATGTAGAGGCATCAGGCCCGCTGCCTCCCGACTACAACCTCGTTTCGATCGGGGCGGTCGAGGTGCGGCCGGCTCCAGAAGGGCACTGTCTCGGCCGCGAGTTCTACGTCGAGTTGAAGCCGATCTTCCCCGGCTTTCGCGCCGAATCGATGGCGGTTCACGGCATCCCCCGCGAGCACCTCGAGCAGAACGGCACCGACTCTCGCGAGTCGATGCGCTTGTTCGCCGAATGGACGAAGTCCTGCTTGGGTCCGGGGGAGCAGCCCGTCCTCGTGGGCCACAACGTGGCCTTCGACTGGGCCTACATCAACTACTACTTCCATCACTTCGGCATCGAGAACATCTACGGCTACAAGGCGCTCGACTCCAAGTCCCTGGCGATGGGCGTGATGGGGATCGCTTGGTGGGACGCGAACAAGGACTTTCTGCTCGAGGCGATCCCGGGTCTCGCCGGGCTCACTGCGGACGAAACGGCCCACAACGCGCTCCACGATGCGCGATTCCAGGCCCGGATTCTGATCGCCCTCCTCGACTGGAAAAGATGATCTCCGGCTCGAGACGCGAGATGAAGCTTCCGATCGTCTGGCTGTTCCTGTCGATCCTGGGGGCGCTGAAGCTATTCGGTTTTCTGGGCGTCGTCGTCGGGCCGGCGGTTCTCTCCCTCGCCTTCGCCTGCTACCGCATCTACACCGAGGGGCGGAAGGCGGCGGCGTAGGAGTAAGCGTCAAGGGCACTACCCAAGGGTGAGCCCGAGAAGAACCTCGTATCGCCCTCAGAGTTCGGCTATGGTTGCTTGCGGTCACTCGGAGGGGGGAAGGGACGATGGCTCTTCCCACCGGCTGAAGGGCGCTGCTGCACCGCTCAGTAGGCGACACATTCCTGTTCGCGGCGGCATCTCAAGAGCTGGCTGAGTTTGAGGCGCCTGCACGGGGCTGGTTTGGGGCCCTAGACACAGGAGGAAGGCTTCATGGCTTCGCCACGACCTGCCGGAGGAAAGAACCACTCACCCGACCCTGACGCCCGATCCCTGCGGCGGGCACCGCCAACGCGAGCGGCAGGCCTGCTCGCCTTGTTGCTTGTCTGGCCAACGGTCTCACCGTACGGCTCCCCGAGCGGGAGATCCGTGACTGCAGCAGGCGGAGCCGAGCCGAGAAGCCCGGCTTATGCTGCATCGGCTTGGGTGGCGCTCGGCGGGCCGCCGGGCGGTCTGGGCTACGACATCCGCTACGACTACAGCGACTTCAATCGCTGGTACGTCACCGACGACTTCGCCGGCTTCTTCTTCAGCGACGACCGCGGGAGCACATGGATGTCCCGCAACGAGGGTCTGCACGTGCTTGACGGAGATCTGGGCTTCAGGGTTGCGAATTTCTGCGTGACCGTCGATCCCCACAACCCATCCACGGTGTGGACAGGTCTGGACCTCGTGGGACATGTCTACAAGTCGACGGACCGTGGCGCGACGTGGGTGGCGATGGAAAACGGCATCACGCCCCATAGCGGCCAGAGTTTTCGTGGGTTCACCGTCCACCCGGATTCAGCCGACATCGTCTACGTGGCCAGCGAACTCGTTTCCGAGATATTCATCCAGGAGGGGAGAAAGCCCCCGGGAACACGGGGAACGGGTGGCCGTGTGTATCGCACCAGCGACGGCGGCATGAACTGGAATGTGGTCTGGGAAGGAGATGCGTTGGCTCGCTACATCTGGATCGCTCCCGACGATCCGAACCGCATCTACGTTTCCACGGGTTTTTTCGATCGTGAGCCGATGAACCTACCCACCGATCCCACACCCGACAACATGGGTGGACTGGGAATCTTACGGAGCACCGACGGCGGCACGAGTTGGACGGTGCTCGGCATGGAGCGTGGTCTGGATCACCTGTACGTCGGCAGCCTGTTCATGAAACCCGGCGATTCGCGGACCCTCCTGGCCGGCACCGGCAGCATCATGACTCAGCCATGGAAGATCGTCGAGGGTGAGGAGGTGCCCAACGGTGGAGCCTACCTGACAACCGACGGCGGCGATAACTGGCAAGAGGTGATTGCCAACGAGCACATCACCTCGGTTGAGTACTGTCAGAAGGATCCGTCGATCGCTTACGCCGCCAGCGAGCGGGCAGCATTCCGCAGCACCGACGGCGGCCATACCTGGACGCGCTACAGCGACGAGGTCCGCCGAACCTGGGGGCCGCCCGGTCTTGCCCCCGGCGTGCCGGTTGACATGCAGACAGACCCCGAGGATTGCGACCGCGTGTTCATCAACAACTACGTCGGCGGCAACTTCCTCTCCGTGGACGGGGGCGAGACCTGGAAGATTGCCTCCCATGGCTACACGGGGGCGGACCCGCCGCGGATCTTCGTGGACCCGGCCGACGACGCGCACGTTTGGACCGTGACGCGCATGGCGCCGTGGGAGTCGCAGGACGGGGGCTCTGTCTGGGTTCCCAAGGCCTTCCCCGCCCTCGTCGCGGGCGGCGAAGCAATGGGGGTGGACCCGACCGATCCCGATCACGTCCTCATCGACTCGTTCGCCAGGATCTTCGAGACGGAAGACGGCGGCGATACGTGGATCCAACGCCGCACGATCGAGTGCCCGCCTGATCTGTCCGAGGAGCAGTGCATGGGAATCATGCACAGCCACTTCGCGTTCGCACCCTCCGACCCGAGGACGATCTACGTAGGCACGGTCAACACCACGATCCAACCCGAGGATACCAGCGCCTCGCGACCGAACGGACTGGGCATCGCAAAGTCCACAGACGGCGGCAAGAGCTGGACGACGCTCACGAACCCCAAGATCGCGCGCTTCGGATTCAGAGCCATTGCGGTAAGCCCGAGTGACCCGGGGACACTCTATGTCGGTGGCAGAATCTTCGGCATCGGCGTGTTCAAGAGCACCGATGGCGGCGAGTCGTGGACGAGCAGAAATCAGGGGTTGCCGCGACCGGTGGGCTCCATCAAGGCACTCGCCATCGATCCGTCGAACGCCAGCCACATCTTGCTCGGCAGCACACAGGGCCTGTTTGTCAGCACCGATGCCGCCGCCACGTGGGAGCAAGTGGCCGCCGGCATCGACGCCAGCGCTCAGGCAAGAGCCATCCTCTTCGACCAAGCGGACCCGACGGTTGTCTATGTTGGCACCAGCGCCGGGGTTGTTTACTCAACGGACGGCGGGCAGTCGTTCCTGCCACTCAATCAGGGACTCGCCGGAAAGACCTTGCTGGCCTCATCTCTGGCGCTGAGCACGGACGGGTCAGTGCTGTACGTATCGAGCATCGGCACCTTTCGCTTGGGCACACCGGCCGCTCCGCAACAGCCGCTCATGGGCCTGCTGTCCAGCGGGCCCAATCCCTTCGTCTCAGAGACGGTGATCCGCTACGCGCTGGCTCATGAGGCCAAAGTGGATCTGCGGGTCTATGACATCTTGGGCGGGCTCGTGACCGTCCTGGACAAGGGCTTGCGGACAGTGGGCGATCACGAGGTGGCGTGGGACGGCCGGAGTTTGCAGGGAAGCCGAGTTGCGGCAGGGATCTACTTCGTCAGGTTGGAGGCCGGGCAGGAGGTCTTCCGCGGCAAGGTCGTGAAGATCCGCTAGGCACTGATCCTCCATGGCAACTGTCAAGACCAGACTGATGGCCGTAACCCTGGTGGCGATTGCGCTCAATGCGGCCGGCTCCTCCCCGGCTGAGGGCGTGCCACCCACCGAAATCGCTACACTCGTCACGGGAGTCGTGGTGGATGCAGAAGGTCCTTTGGAAGGCGCCACGGTCCGCGTGCAGGCCACCGCCAACGAGACCCGGACCAACGCGGCGGGAGAGTTCGTCCTCTCGGGTTTGGCCACAGGCGAGACGGTCACGCTCTCTGCCTGGAAGCAGGATTACTACTGCAGCCTGATCCGGGATGTGGTCGGACCTTCCGGACCGGTCACGATCCACCTTGAGCGATACCAGACGAACGACAACCCTGGTTACGCGTGGATCCCGCCGTACGGCGATAAGTCGTGCTCCACCTGCCACCCTGCCGTGACCGCGCTTTGGGCCAAGGGAGCACACTCCCGGTCGGCGAAGAATCCACGCTTTCTCTCCATGTACAACGGCGCCGACGTGGAGGGGAATCGCAGCCCCCTGACGCGACGGAGGTTCACCAAGGACTACGGTTCGGTCCCGCTGCCGCCGGATCCAAGCCTGCCCTACTACGGTCCTGGGTTCAAGCTTGACTTCCCGGACATCGCCGGAAACTGTGCGGCCTGCCACATCCCGGGCGCCGCCGTCGATGCTCCGTACGGCACCGACCCGAACCAGGTGGCGGGCGCGGACGCGAACGGGATCCATTGCGACTACTGCCACAAGGTCGCCACGGTGCTGCTTGACCAGTCGACAGGCCTGCCGTACCCGAACCGGCCTGGTGTGCTGTCCGCGGACATCCGCCGCCCGTTCCTCGAGGGTCCCGACAACTCGCAGCTCTTCTTCGGCACCCTCGACGACCCCAATGCAGAATCGGGCGACGCCTGCTTGCCGCTGCTCTCGCAGAGCGAGTTCTGCGCCCCCTGCCACTTCGCTAGTTTCTGGAACGTTCCCATCTACAACTCCTTCGGCGAGTGGTTGGCGAGTCCGTACAGCGATCCGCTGACCGGCAGGACCTGCCAGCAGTGTCATATGCCGTCGCCCAGCATCCTCGACGGAAAGGCGCTTACCAACCTCGCACCTGGAAACGGCGGTCTGGAGCGGGATCCGGCGGCCATCCACGCGCACATCGACCTCGGCGCGGCTGACCCGGACTTCTTGCGCGACGCGATTTCGCTGCGAGTGTCGGCGAGCAACGAGGGCGGCCAGGTAGATGTCATGGTCACGGTGAGGAATGAGAAGGCGGGCCATCACTATCCGACGGATTCTCCACTGCGTCACCTGCTCTTGGTCGTGGAAGCGACGGATGGTACGGGAGCCGCGCTCGAACAGGTGGGCGGTCCCAGGCTCCCCGAGTGGGCGGGTGTAGGCGATGCAACGCGTGGCCACTTGGCCGGACTTCCCGGTCAGGCGTACGCCAAGATCCTTGAGGAGAGCTGGACCGGCATTTCGCCCACCGGCGCGTACTGGAACAACGTGCGGCTGGTCAGCGACAATCGTCTAGCGGCCCTGGCCAGCGATACCACCTCCTACACATTTCGGCAGTTGGCCGCGGACGACGCACATGTGACGGTTACCCTGCTGTTTCGCCGCGCGTACATCGAGCTCATGGACTGGAAGGGGTGGGACATCCCCGACATCGTGCTCGCCAAGGAGACCCTGCACACGCCGCTGTGAAGCCACGGAAGGCGGTCCACCGCCTGCTTCATGCGGCCTAGGCGGTCTCCGCCGCAAGGACACCCTTGCGCTGCCATTTTGTGATCACATCCTCAGGGCGCTCCCGGGGATGATTCGATTGCCCGCGTACGATCCGAGCGAGACGGGCCTTGACGTCACGATACCGCGGGCCGGCGGCCAAGGGAATGTCCCAGGCCGCCTCATTGGGACGGCCCGGCGAAGACGGTCCGGCAGCGGGTGACGAACGGCGCCCCTTCGTGCTAGCCTGTCGGGCTCGATTCCAACGTCAGGAGGTTCGCTCTTGAGCAAGATCCCAACCGTCTATTTCTCCGTCGATGTAGAGGCATCAGGCCCGCTGCCTCCCGACTACTCGGCATCGAGAACATCTACGGCTACAAGGCGCTCGACTCCAAGTCCCTGGCGATGGGCGTGATGGGGATCGAAACGATGATCTCCGGCTCGAGACGCGACGCGCCCATGGTCGGGGCCCACATGTCGATCGCCGGCGGCCTCCACAACGCGGTTCTCGAAGCCGCCAAGTATCGGTGCCGCGCCCTTCAGATCTTCAGCAAGTCCTCGAACCAGTGGGCGGCGCGGCCGCTCGGCGAGGAGGACGTCGCGGCCTGGCGGGAGGCGATCGCCAAACACCCGATGCGGATCGTCGTCCACGACTCCTACCTGATCAACCTCGCTTCGCCCGATCCGGTCCTGCTCTCGCGATCCCGCGAGGCGTTTCTGGAGGAGGTCCGCCGCTGCGATCTTCTCGACGTCCCCTGCCTGATCTTCCATCCGGGCGCTCATGTCGGAAGCGGAGAGGAGGAGGGGCTCGCGCGCATCGCGCAGAGTCTCGACTGGGTCTGCGAGCGGTCCGAAGAGTCGCGAACAACCCTGCTCCTCGAGACGACGGCGGGGCAGGGGACCACGCTCGGGCACCGTTTCGAGCATCTGGCTGCGATCATCGAACGGACGAAGGCGCGCGAGAGGCTCGGCGTCTGTCTCGACACCTGCCACGTGCTCGCGGCCGGCTACGACATGCGGACGGAGGAGGGGTATCGGACGGTCCTTGGGGAGTTCGATCATCTGGTCGGCATCGACCGACTTCTCTGCTTTCACGTGAACGACTCGAAGAAGGATCTGGGCAGCCGGGTCGACCGGCACGAGCACATCGGCAAGGGGTTCGTCGGGACCTCAGCTTTCGGCCACCTGATGAGGGATGCGCGGTTCGCGGAAACGCCTAAGATCCTCGAAACCCCGAAGGAGGACGAGATGGACCGGAAGAACCTCGCGCTCCTGCGGAGGCTCGCCCGTTGATGCGCGAGTCCCCGGACGGCATCGAGCCACCCGGGGACCTCGAACGAAACTCTGTCGGCCGCCTCAGCCGGCGCCCTATTTCAGAAGGGTGATCCTTCTCTCCTCGTCGATCCCCGCCCCCGCAATTCGGAGGAAATAGACCCCGGTCGGATAGGACTCGAGTCCGATTCCAACCGACGGCTCGCCCGTCCCCTCGAGGTTGATCTTCCGGCTCTCGAGAAGCCGCCCCTGGACGTCGTAGAGCGCGAGGTCGACCCCGCCTGCCCGCGGCGAGACGAAACGCACCGTAACCTCCGTCGCGGCAGGGTTCGGAAAGACATCGATGGTTGACCGGGAGAGAATCGCGCCCTCTGGCGCATCGACCGTGAGATCAGCCGTGCCGCCCGCGGCGTGATAGCGCACCGCGAACTCCTGGTAGTAGAGGTTCGCGACCCGGAAGTCCTCGAGCATGAGGATGTTCTCGTCGTTCTCATTGGTGGCTGCGCTCGACCAGTTCGAGCTTCCCGTGATGAGCGTGGGCCGGCCGGCGTGCTTGTTCACATCCAGGATCATGTACTTGTGGTGAAGCGTTCCGCTCTCGGCGTCGAGCCAGACGTCCGCGGGCGGACTCCACGGGTAGGTCCCGGTTCCATGCATGTCCGCATACTCGCTGTCAGGGGAGCTTCCCTGAGCGCTGTCGAATACGCCGCGCACCTCGAAGCCCGGAACGTTCAGGAATCGCTCGTAGAGCGCATTCGAGACGTCGGCGCGCGTGAACGCGTAGATGCAGAAGTGGGACGAGTACTCCGCCTCGCCGATCCGCGCCGAGAGCACCGGCATCGTGTTGTCGGAGGGGCCGAAGTAGACCTGTCCGGCGTGCCCCGCGATCGAGACGCGCTTGGGCGTGTCGTCGAACTTCAGGGCGCTGAAGCGCGAGAGATTCGGGTCGGGCGTGTTGCCCGTCGATCCCCACATCTCGTCGATCTCGGCCGTGTAGATCTCCGCGAGCGATTCGTCCTGGATCAGGATGATGTCCTGGAAGTCGCTGTAGGTCCCCGAATCGGTGATGTTCCAGGATCCGGTCATGACCCAGTCGTTCGCGTAGTCGGTATCGAGACGATGGTCGAAGACCCAGAACTTGTCGTGCATCAGCCCGCTACCCGAGTTGTTGGGGCCGTAGGCGTCATCGATCACGGTGATCCCGTTCGCAATGAGGCGATTGACCTGGGTCTGGTAGGTGCCACCCCGGTCGTCGGTGACGAAGCGAATTGCCACGCCGCGGTTCTTCGCGGCGATCAATGCGTCGGCCGGACCCGCGATGTCGAAGCTGTAGATCGCCGCGTCGATCGAGACCTGCGCCGCGTTGATCTTCTCGACCAGCTTTGGGACGAAATCCACGTTCCCCTGGGCGTTCTCGCCGAGGGCGAGCGAGGTGTCGACGCTCTTGTTGAAGAAGGCCTGGGTCTCGCCCGAGGAGCGGCTGCCCGAGCAGAATCGCATTCCGGGAAGGCTGATGCTCCCGAGGACGTTCGTGCTGGTCAGCCGGTAGAGATGGATGCGGGCCGGATCCAGCCCTGGCAGCGTCAGAGAGTGTTGCGTGACGAGCGCGGCATCCGAAATCGTCCCCAACTCGTAGGCGGTCGTGTAACCGTAGTCAATTCGCGAGTCGGCCGCCTGATCCGTCGTCCAGATGATCGTGACCGAGTTGGGCAGGATGTCTGTCTCCGTCGGTCCGGCGAGGATTCCCGGTCCCGGCAGCGGCGTGATGTCCGCGGCCATCCGCGGGACGATCTCATAACCCGTGTTGAAGGGCGCCGAGAAGCCGGCGAACTGCTTCAAGATCCCCACCACGTCGAAGTGTCCGGCGGGCGGGGTCATTGCGGGAGTCCCCGTATCGGAATCGAGGAACATGTCGCAGGTGCCCGTGCCATCGTGCAGGGTCACGACCAGGTTCGCGCCCCAGGTCCCCGTGTAGGTCACGCCCGCGATGCGGATCAGCATCCCCTCCTGCGGCTCGCAATAGGTGACGGGGTTGAACTGGTTCGCAACCTCGGAGCAGGTCATCGTGTACGGGGTCGGGAGCGGACGGCCGGTCGCGAGGGTGGTCATCGTCGTGGGCGCGATCTCCGTCAGGCCCCGATACTGGGCGATCGTCCCGCTGACCGTGACCGAATCGCCCATGGCGAAGGTCTGCGTGATCCCATACTTGAAGACGTTGATCCCGCCGGTCGCATCCTGGAGATAGAAATCCGTATTCGTGACGGAGAACGACCCTGTGCCGACCGTCACGATTCCAGAAACGGTGACCGCGGTTCCGATCACATACGGCGTTTTGGGTCTTCCGGATGAATCGTTGCAGTGAAGATCCCCGATCAAAACCGCCGCCGCGGGCGGTGCCGTCGCGAGGGAGAGAGCCAAGACGGTGAAGGCAAGGATGACCCGGAGGCGAGACATGGGAGATCTCCTTGTGGCGTGGGCTTCTGTGGTTCGGGAAGCTTATCTTTCTTCCTCGAGGAGATTATACCAGCCGGACGCCCGATTCGCCAGTAAGATCCCTTTTCAGCATCTGTTAGAATCGGGCCATGGAGGATCACCCATGAATCGACGGCACATCCGCCAATGCCGGGCTCCGCTCGGTGATCTCGGTTTGATCCCGCTCGCGACGCTCGTCCTGCTCATGAATCTCTCCGCTCAGCCGGCGCCGGCCCAATCGGGCCCAGGTGCGAGCGATCTCGCCACCCCCGCGTCGGAAACCCAGCACACGACCGAGGAGGAGCCGCCCGAACCGGTGGTGGATGTGAGCCCGACCCTGCCGCCCGATCAAGAAGCCCTCGCTCTGAAGATTTTCAACGAGCTGATCTCGCCCTGCTGTTGGACGACGACCGTGGCACAGCATGGCTCGGGCGCCGCGCCGCGCATCCAAGCAGAGGTGCGCCGGATGCTGGCGTCGGGAATGGGGCGCCAGGCGATCCTCGATCACTACGTCCAGGAGTACGGGGAGCGGATCCTCGCATCGCCGAAGAAGAAGGGGTTCAACCTGGCCGCCTATCTGGTCCCGCCCCTTGGACTGGCCGCCGGCGCTCTACTCATCGCGATGGCATCCCGACGGAGGAGAAGAGGACGCGCGCCCGCCGTATCGGCCGCCGGCCCGCGAGGCGGAGCTTCCGAGCCCACCGAACCCGCCGCCCCGCCGAAGCGCCCCGCGCCGGGATCCGAAGAGGATTACCGCCGCCGCATCGAGGAGGAGATTCGCCGGAGCTCGTAGCGCGGGCGGACAGTCCCCAATTGAATCGCCCGGCGCGGACCGTCCTCCGCGCCGGGCTTCCACAACGAACCTTTGCTATCGCTTCTCCACCGGGGTGTACGGCACGCTGATCGGACCGACGTAGACCGCGCGCGGTCGGAAGATCCGGTTGTCGTGCAAGTACTCGAGAGCCCGAGCCGTCCATCCGGCGACCCGGCTCACCGCGAAGATCGGCGTGAACATCGCGGTTTCAATTCCCATCGCCCGGTAGATCAGCCCCGAGTAGAAGTCCACGTTCGGGAAAATCTTCTTCTCGCCGAGTTGACTGCAGACCAGAGCGTCGAGCTTGACGGCGATTTCGTAGAGGCGCTTCACGTCCGCGTCGCCCTCGCAGAGAACCCCGGCCATCGGCCCGAAGATTCTCGCCCGCGGATCGTAGGCTTTGTAGACTCGGTGCCCGAATCCCATGACCTTCCTCTTCGTCTCCTGCGCCCGTTTGAACCACGACTCCACGTTCGCCGCCGAGCCGATCTCCTCGAGGTCATAGAGAACTTTCTCGTTCGCGCCGCCGTGCAGAGGCCCCTTGAGGCTCGCGATCCCCGCGACGATGCTCCCGTACATGTCCGAGAGCGAGGAGTTGACGACCATCGTCGTGAAGGTCGAGGCGTTCATCCCGTGGTCGGCATGAAGGATCAGGGAGATGTCCATCGCCTTCTCTATGATTGGATCGGGTTTCTTCCCGGTCATCATGTAGAGGAGATTGCCGGCATGGGACAGTTCCGGATCGGGCGGGATCGGCTTCTTGCCCTGGCGGATTCTCGTGATCGCCCCCGTGATCGTCGCCATTTGGGCGGTCAGTCGGATCGCGATCTCCGTCTCGTACTCGACCGAGGTGTCGTCGGCCCGCGGGTCGAGATTCCCCTCGATCGACACGCAGGTTCGAAGCGTCGACATCGGGTGGGCCTTCGCGGTCGGGATCATCTCGAGGATCTTCTGCACCTCGGGAGCCATCGTCGCCGCCGCGCGCAGCTTCGCTTTGAATCCGTCGAGCTCGGTCTGCTTCGGTAGACGCCCGAATAGCAGGAGGTAGGCAGTCTCCTCGTACGTGGAGTGCTGGGCGAGCTCGAAGATGTTGATCCCGCGATAGACGAGCCAGCCCTTGGCGCCGTTGACGTAGCCGACGAGGGTGTCGCATGCCGGCGCGCCTTCCAGGCCCTTGCCGATCGCCACCTCCATGGGCCACTCGTGCGCACCCGTTATCTTTGGTTCCGGCTCATCGTTCGTCTCGCGGTACGCCTTCTCCTTCGCCTCCAAGATCAGCCTGTCCATGTCCGCCATAGTGGTCATAGTCGTTCACCTTCTCGCGGGGCGCGCCAATAGCACCCCGGGGTTTAGGGTCCAACCTGGTCCCCTGCCGAGTGGAACCTTGTCCTATAATGCGGCTGGAACGACTTGTCCTACGCCGCATGTGGAGGGTCCGTGACACATTCCCCAGAGGATCTCCGCGCTGGACTCTCCTCAAGAACGCGGGAGATAGCGACCGCTCTCCATGGGGGTGTCTCGGCGAACGGGACAATACAGCATACCATCCCGGAGCAAATCGTCGCAGCCCTGGAGGAAGCTCTCGCCGGATTTCGTTCGGCGCCCCCCGGCGCGGAGCGCGAGACCGCCCGGGAATGGGTCCTCGATCTCCTTGAGGCCGGCCGCCATCCCGTCTTCCTCCGCCGGATCGCTGAGACCCCGCTGGCCGGCCGGTGGCTCGGCGATGTCCTCGACGCCATCGGGGAAGCGGACGTGGGGTTGGGGGATCTTTTCCGTCTTCGCGTGGCTCAACAGCCTGATCTGGCGATGTTCCGGTTCCCCGCCAAGGACGGCTCGGTCCTCGAGTTGTCCAGGAGGCAGGTGGGCGAGCGGGTGCGTAGCCTGGCCGCCGGTCTGATTCGGTCGATCGACGGCCGGCCGAGCGGGGTTGTGGTTGCGATTCTGGCTCCCAACCGGCTCGAGACGATCCTGACCGACCTGGCCTGTCTCACTCATGGGATCGTGAACGTGCCGATCGCGGCGGATGCGACGCCCGACCACGTGCGCTTCATCCTGGAGCGGACCGGGCCGCAGATACTGGTCGTATCCGACCAGGCCCGGCTTGAGTCGGTTCTCTCGGCGGGGCCACTCCCCTCCGTGCGCCGCGTGGTTCTGATGGATCCCCCCGAGGAAGCCCGGCCGGCCCTCAAGCTACGCCTCCTGTCGGAGATCGAAGAGGAAGGGCGCTCAGGCGGACCGGTCGACCTGCCGCGGGTCCGATCGAGCGATCTCGCGACGATACTCTTCACGTCCGGAACGACAGGGAATCCGAAGGGGATCCGCTTCAACCAGCGGAACATCGTTTACAAGCGATTCTGTCGCGCCGTCGCCCTGCCGGAGATCGGGGAGGATGACGAGTTCCTCTGCTATCTTCCGCTCTTCCACACCTTCGGGCGCTGGCTCGAGATGACCGGGTGTCTCTTCTGGGGCGCCTGCTACAACGCGGCCGAGAACCCGTCGATCGAGGCCGTTCTGGCGGGGATGCGGCGCTTCCGTCCTTCGGTGTTCATCTCGATCCCGAAGCGGTGGATCCAGATCCACGAGGGCGCGGTCCTGCTCGCGGGCGGCGGGACGATCGATTTGCAGGAACTGCCCCCGGCCAGGCTGCGGGCGGCGCTCCACGAAATCACAGGGGGGCGTTTACGATGGGGATTGTCGGCGGCCGGGCATCTCGACCCCGATGTCTTCGCTTTCTTCCAGCGCCACGGCATCGAACTCATCAGCGGTTTCGGGATGACGGAGGCGACGGGCGGCATCACGATGACGCCCCCCGGACGATATCGACGCGGAACGGTCGGCGTCGCCCTCCCGGGAATCGAGGTGCGCCGGGCGGATGACGGCGAGCTCTTGGTTCGCGGTCCCTACATGATGCTCGGCTATGACGATCCGGATGAGGACGCGCGCGACTACGAGACGGATTGGTTCGCGACCGGCGATGTGGTGAAGCAGGATCCCGAGGGATACATCACGATCGTCGATCGCAAGAAAGACATCTACAAGAACATCAAGGGCCAGACGATCGCCCCCGCGCGAATCGAGAACTTCTTCGACGAATTCGAGGAGATCAAGCGGTCGTTTCTCGTCGGCGATGGCCGTGAGTACAACACGCTCCTCGTCTATCCGGACTACGACGCCGCTGAAGGCAAGCTCGCCCGCATGTTGCGGGACGATCTCCGCGAATACCTTTCCTCGTTTGTGGTGTCGGTCAATCGGTTCCTGGCCCCCTACGAGCGCGTCGTCGACTTCGATCTCCTCCCGCGCTACTTCCGGGAGGATAAGGGGGAGCTCACACCCAAAGGGACCTTCGTCCGGAAGGTCGTCGAGAGGAGTTTCGCGGATCTGATCGACGCTCTGTATGCCCGCGTCTACGTGATGGTCCGCGTCGACGGGCTCGACGTGCGCGTGCCGACCTGGCTGCTCCGCGAGAAGGGGCTGACGGCCGACACGCTGATCGCCGAGTCGGGCGGAATCCGGCTGCGGCGGACGGGCGAGCGTCTGACGATCGCGAGGGTCCCGCGTGCGCCCCGGCGATACCGCATCGGAAGCTACGTCTACTCCCTCGAACCGCAGGCGGGCGGACGGGAGGGACCGATTCCGATCGATCTGGACCCGCTCTTGCGCCTTCCGCGCTACTGGGTCGGCAACGCAGAGCTGGCGCAGTTCGCGGGCGAGGGCATGCTCCGCAAACCGAGACGCGGAAACGTGGCCCAGGTCGGCATCACCGTGGAGGGGTATGTCCGGCCCGGCCGGGCCCTGATCGAGGCCTCCCGGCAGGGACTCGTCGCCTCGCGCAAGCAGGGGGAGCGGGGGGCGGTGGCCGTCCATCATGCGGCGTCGCTTCTCTTGGGCGCCCAAGGGGAGGAGGCGCTCGATGCGCTCGGCGTCCTTGCGGAGTTCCTCGAGCTGTCCGTGACCGAGGAGGCGGCGCTCGCACGGGACCTCCTCGCGATTCTACGGTTCCACGGCGACGCCGCCGTGCGCCGCCGCGCCCTGGCCTTGCTCCTCGCGCAACAGGCGGACGAACAGATCGTGGGGACCCTCCGGAGTTTCCTCGCGTCCGACCCCGATATTCTGACTCGGGAAGTGCGCTCGATCATCATCGAGCGGGAGATGCCGCCGGCTACAGTGCGTTCCCTCCTCGATCTGATGGTGGAGAGAGCGCCCGAGCCTGACGTGCGCACGGGAGATTCTGGACGCAGGCGGGTGGCGTCGCTCCTGCGGCTCGCCGGCGAGCTCGCTGCCTCCCGGCCTCGTTGGTATCGCGCGGTGCGGCAGGTGTTCCTGATGCGCAGTTCGCCCGGGGAGGAGGAGGAGACGGCCGCCGCCTCGGCCGCCGAACGAATCCGCTGCGATCTGGTCTTTCGAACGTGGATCGCTTCGGGCTGGACAGATCCCGTCGATCCGAACACCGGAGATTCCGTTCCTTGGGAAATGGCGGTGGGATTCGACGAGCGGATCGACCCAGCCCTGCGCGCGCTTCTCCTCGAAGCCTTCCGCGGAACGACGCTCCTCCGTGAGTCGGTATTCCTCCTGTGCGATGAGGTTCTGCTGGCAGGCCCGGAGATGCAGCGGGGGGGGATTTGGGTGAGCTATCTCGGGTCGGGCCACGGCAAGACGGTCGTGCGGACCGCCATCCGCACGCGCCGGGGGCTGCGGCACGAGTTCGTCATCAAAATCGCCGCCGGGATCGAGGCCTCCGAGTTGGCCGCCGAGGCCGAGTGGATGATTCGCCTCGGGACGCCCGATCCGGATGCCCGTCTCGTCGCGGACTTCGGCGGCTTCTGGCCGGCGCCCGCCCTCTGGACGGAGGAGTACGTCTCGGGCGAGACCGTGTCTGCTTACCTCGAGCGAATGATTCTGCGGGGCGATCCCGAACGCGCGCGACGGGCCGCGACCCTCTGGCCGCACCTCGCGTGGAGCGCGTTGGCCTCGTTCGTCACGTTTTGGCTGCGCGCGGGGCGGCGAATCGTCCTCTCGGACCCCGCGGGCGAGAACATCATCGTCGCGCCGCACGACTATCAGGAGGGCTCGCGCCTCGTCTCCGTTTCCTCCCGGATGCGATACGAGGGGATGGGCGAGATGATCCGGTTCCTGTACGAAGGGCTCGTCGATGCGACCGAGGGTGCGTTCCCGGTTCTTCGCGGAGCCGTCCCGCGGCGCATCGCCTTCGCGGGCGTGATCGAGGCGCTTTCGGAGGCGGATGCGGTCCCGCTTCTGGAACGCGCCCGATCGGAAATGAGGGAACGAGCGAATCGCGGAGACGATCCGGCGTGGAAAGAGTGGCACGACGAGCTGGATGGGTACCTTGGGGAGATCGAGCGCGAGGGCTACGCTCCGCGGCGGCTCGTGATGGCGGTCCGCCGATACCACGCGTGGGCGGGGCTGAATCCCGATGCGTCCGTTGCTGCGAAGGCGATGATGCTCCAGGAGCTCTACGACACCTACGCGCTCCTCACCCTCGAGCCACGGCATCCAGAGCTACGAATCCGGTTTTTCCGGATGACGGTCTTCTCCGATGCCCAGGGGCCTCTAGCGGCCGAGCTCGACGCCCTGATCCGTAGCCATCGCGGCGCCCCGCTCATCGTCGATGCGCTGCTGCGCAGGATGACGGTCCTCCACCAAACGGTCCAGTTGACCGATGCCGAATCCTATTTCCTCGCCCGCATGACCTACTCCCACCTGAATCCCGCGCAGCGGGTCCGTCTCGAGTTGGTGGAGGAGGGTGGCGAGGCGAAAGCGGAGCTGGTCGAGGAAGTGCGCGATTCGAGCGCGGATGTATTGACGATCCGCACCCCCGCCAGTCCGAAGGAGGCAATCCGTCTCCACCACCTTTTCGAGCAGGCGGGTCTATCCGTCCTCTTCCGGCCCGAACACCGGTTCCTCCTCATACTGGATGAACAGGATGCCGTAGCCGGCGGGCTCTTCTATCGGTCGGTGGAGCCGGGGACGGTTCACATGGAGAAGATCGTGGTCGGAGCCCGGCATCGTGGAAAGGGAGTCGGAGAGAAGCTGATGGAGAGCTTCCTCCAGAGAATGCGGGGTCTCGGGCAGAGCCGGGTGACGACCGGGTTCTTCCAGCCGCACTACTTCTATCAGTTCGGGTTCCGCCTGCAGCGGGGGTTCGCGGGGCTCGTGATGGACTTGGACAAGGGTCCCGGCGGCTGACGCTGCTCCGGTAGGCCCCGCGGACCGAGGCTAGGCGATCATGCGGGGGCGTGCCGTTCGCGCTGGACGACCTGGCGATCATGCAGGGGCGATGCCGGAGCGAGCTGCGCCATGCGCCGAGCGAAGGCACGCCCCGAATGATCGCCCAAGAGCGCTTGACCGGTCGCTGAACTATGTCAAGAACATCGGCAGGCCGAGCACCTGCGACATCCGCGGGGTGTAGGTCTCGCGATCGTAGTAGGCGGCCACGTCGACCCTCCGCTTTCCCGAGATCGCGGTCTCGATCGGCACCACGGTGTAGCAGCCCTTCTGCAGCGCGACCATCTCCCCATTGTGTCCACCCCGGATACGGTCATAGGCGAGGTTCGCGAAGTTCGTCGCCACGAGGCGATCGACCGAATCCGGCGGGCCGCTGCGCATGAGGTAGGCGAGGCGTTGAACGAGGGTCTGCCGCCCCGTGATCCGCTCGATCTCGGCGCCGACGAGATCGCCGATTCCTCCTAGCTTCAGGTGCCCGTAGGCGTCCGGCTTGCCGCCTTGCACCCGATCGCCCCCCTCGAGAACCGCCCCCTCGCTGATCACGAGAATCGCATAGTGGCTCGGGTTGGCATCCTGGTCCTCGGCCAAGTAGTTTGCGAGCCGTTCGACATTGCACGGCACCTCTGAGATCACAGTTCGATCCGCACTGCCGAGATACCCCGTGAAGAGGGCCGTCTCGCCGCAGTAGCGGCCGAAGAGCTCCACAACGGCGATCCTCTCGTGCGACCCCGTCGGGGTCCGCAGGTCGATCAGGAAGTTCACGCTCCGGGTGACCGCAGTAGAGAAGCCTATGCAGTACTCGGTCCCCGGGACGTCGTTGTCCATTGTCTTCGGTATCGCGACGACGGGGAACCCCTCGCGATCGAGCCGGACGGCGTATGAGAGGGTGTCATCCCCGCCGATCGCGACCAGGGCATCGACGCGGAGCGATTCGAGGACCTTCAGCACATGCTCGGTCGCGTCGACCGGCCCCTCTCCCGACTCTCGGAGAGATGCCATCCTCGGCGGCATCTCCGATCGCTTCAGTTTGGCCGGGTTGGTCCGCGAAGTATGGAGAAAGGTTCCGCCGTGCCGGTCGACGGTGCGGACCCGGTCGCGGTCGAGGGGAATGACGGATGGTCCTGGGGGATTCTCCGGGTCGATCTCGATGAGGCCGCCCCAGCCGCGCCGGATTCCCCAGACCTCATGGCCATCGTCCACCGCGCGCAGGGTGAAGGCGCGGATCGCCGAGTTCAGTCCGGGCACATCTCCGCCGCCGGTCAAGATCCCAATCCTGGCACGCGTCTTCATTCGATCGTCCCCTTCCTGGTTGAGGCGATTCTCCAGTACGACGGCGGCTAGACTCTCCCGGCTCTCGGCGCCCCCGCCCCCTCCAATAGAATCAGCCCCGGAGGATCGCTGCTCATCCGCGCGCGCGCGCCGACCGGGAGGGGGCTGAATACGGGTTCGTGTCCGTAGGGGAACCCCGCGAGCGTGGGCGCCCCGATTTCGTCGGCGTGACCGCGGAGCAGATCCGCCAGCGCACCCGGGGAAGGATCCGCCCCGTGCGGCACGCACTCCGTGAACTGGCCGAAGATGAGCCCGGCGAGCCCGTCCAGCGAGCCCGAGAGGCGAAGCTGGGTCAGCATCCTGTCGCATCGATGGGGAGGCTCTCCGATTTCTTCGAGGACGAGGATCGCGCCCGCGAGCGGCGGAATGTAGCGCGTGCCCACCATCGAGCTGATCAGCGAGAGGTTGGCCGGGATGAGGGGGCCATCGGGCGAGCCTTCCCGCCAGACCTCCATGGAACCGGCGGCGAGAAGGCCGATCGGTTCGGGATCGGTGAGGATGCGCAGGGTGTCTGCGAGGACGCCGCCGGGCGGGTCGCCGCCAAAGTCGGTGGCAACCATGGGTCCGGAGAGGCCGATCAATCGGAACCGCCTCCAGAACGCGAGGTGGAGCGCGGTCAGATCGCTGCGCCCGATGATCCACTTCGGCGCGATGTCTTGCGGAAGATCGTCGAGGAGGGGAAGCAGGCGCATGGATCCGACGCCCCCGCGTCCTGCGAAGATCGCTTCGATCTTCGGGTCCAGGAGGAAGTCGGTCAGCTCCCTCGCCCGCGCCTCGTCGTCGCCCGCCCACAAGCCCTCGCGGACCGCGCAGCTCTCTCCGATCACGACGTCAAAGCCGGCCGCGCGCAGGCGGGCGATCCCCCTCGCGAGCCGCTCAGGATCGACGACGGGACTGGCCGGACAGCTCACGGCGACCCGGGCGCCCGGTGTGAGAACAGGCGGATGAATTCCGTGCATCGACTCCCTCACCTCTTCGGAGCGGACAGAACGAACAGCCGCTCCGGCCTCGTTCGAAGCCCGGTGACGGTCCAGAAGACGTCCTTCTCCTCGAACAAGTTCTGAGGACTTTCATAGTCCCTTTTCAGGAGATTCTGCCATTCCCGGCTCGAAGAATCCTCTCCGAAGCTCGCCGCGTCCAGCACGACCGCTCCGAATCTGCGTCCGCCCAGTTTGTCGAGGATCTCTCCGTCCAGCAGGTTCCTCGCCTTCCCCTTCCGGCCTCTCATGACATCGCGGATTGCCATGATGTGGGCGTGGGACTCCTTGCCCGCCATGACGGCAAGGTATCCGTGCGATGGAATCAGGACGTCCCCCCGCACTTCGGATAGGATGCGGACCAGCCTCCGGCCCGCGCCGGCATCCGCCGCGCGCGGGATCTGCTTCGCCGGGTTGTAGAGGAGTAAGCCGAGCTGGAGGATCCATGCGGCGTAGATGAGGCTCTCGCGTCCCGGACTGCCGGAGGGTCCGCCGGCCGTGCGGACCGCGGGCGCCTCTGGATGGGACGCGGTCCGGCCGGTCGAGAGCCAGCCGCCCGTCGCGATCCCGAACATCACGGCGAGGAATGCGTCGGCAGGCATGAGGACGTTCTCGTACCCGCCCGCGTGGAGGCGGCCCAAATACGACGTTCCGACCATGCCGGCGCCGAGGAGGGCATAGAACATCCTATGGCCGCGCAACGCGGCGCTACGGAAGAAGATCCAACCGATCGCGATGGCACCCGCCACCGGCAACCGTCCCGCGAGATCGCCGATCCAGAACCCCACGATCTTTCCGGGCAGAATCGGATGTTGTCCCGGCAGGTCGAAGACGTAGTAGACGTACCATCCGTCGCTCATGCGGTTGAGCAGCAGCGTGCTGCTCGCGATCAATCCCCACCCGCAGGCGATGAAGGAGAGCGAGCGTCCCCGGCCCGTCCATATCGCGAAGATCGTCATCGCGGCAATGACGGGCAACGCTGCCTGCTTCGTCAGAAAGGAGAGGCCGAAGAGCGCACCGGCGAGCGCAAAGGACCGATGCGTCCGGCGCGCGCGCAGGGCGTAGACGCCCGCGAGGAGCAGCATGAGGAAGAGCGAATCCACACGGGCCAGATCGAACCATGCCCCGGAGTGCCGAAACGTCGCCGCATAGAGTCCTGCCGCCAGAATCGCCGGCCGCCACGAGCGTGTCTCGCCGCGGACGATCGCCCCGATCAACGCGAGACAACCGAGCGACGAGGCGAACGACACGAGGCGTAGCGGCAGAAGGCCGACGCCTACGATCTGTGCCGCGACCGCCGAGACGTGGAAGTACAGGGGCGTGTAGATGAACGGGACGAACGACAAGGAGGGCGCGACGTAGAGGGCCCGGCCCGCGAGGATCCGCCGCACGTGCTCAACGGATCCTCCCTCCATCCACTCGAGCTCGAAGGGATAGCCGATCCTGGACAACGCCACGAAGAGATAGGCCGCGATGAAGGCCAGCCCGCCGATCAGGGCCGAGATCCGCAGGATTCGATCCGGCTGGGTTTGTTCATTTTCGCTCATGCCACGAGGAGAAAGCCTACGCCATCCTTCCGGCGGGGTCAGTTGGAATCGAAGTAGCCTGTGGCGGTCTTCGCGGTTAGAATCCGCGTTCGGTGGCATCGAGGAATGGCGATCCGCCTGCCATCGGACCGCCCCGCCGCGATGCGGCGATTACTATCCGAAGGCCGCTTCGACGGCCTGGTACGGCCGCTGGCAGCTCGTTGCCCGGTTCTGAGCGGGGGAGGATGAGATGGGTGGGCTGAGCATTCTCCTCGCGATCAGCCCTGTTCTCGTGATCTTCTTGCTCCTCCTGCTCCGGCGGACGGCGGCCGACATCGCGGGACTGATCGGCTGGCTCGTGACCCTCGCCGTGGCCGTCCTGTACTTCCACACTGCGCCGGGTGTCGCCGTGCGGGCGAGCATCGCCGGGATCGTCTCGTCTTTCCCGATAAGCCTCATGGTCGGGGCCAGCATCTTCCAGATGACCTTCATGCTCGAAACAGGCGCGGTGAAGCGAATCGTCGTCGCGATGAAGTCGGTGTCTCCACGTGACCGTGTCGCTCAGATCCTGATGATCAACGTCGGTTTCGGAACGCTGGTCACGGCTCTCGGGGCGACGCCCGTTTCGATCTTGCCGCCTATCATGATGGCGCTCGGCTACTCGAGCTTCATCTCGATCGCCCTTCCCGCGATCGGTTACGATTCCCTCTGCACGTATGCTCTGCTTGCGATCCCCGCCGTTGTCTTCACCGATGTTCTGGGACCGATCGCCAAGGCCGGGGGTGTGACCCTGACGCTACAGGACACCGGCCTTCTCTTCGCGCGGTTCATCCCGTTCGTCACGACCGGAATCGCCCTGGGGATGTTCTGGATTGTGGGGGGATGGAGGACGATGGCCAAGGGATTGATTCCCGCGCTCATCACGGGCGCGGTGGCTGGGCTCTGCTGCTATCTCATGGCCGTGGCCGATCTGGTCCCGTTGACGGGAATCGTTGCCGGGGCGGCCATCATCCTCGTCATCGCCCTCACCCTGAAACTCCGCGGCAGGCCGGTCTATCTTGAGAGCGGTCTCACCGCCGCGGATCTTGAGGTGAAGCAAGGAATCGGCCTTCTCCGGGCCGCCAGTCCGTGGATCCTACTCCTCCTTTTCGCGACGATCGTGAACCTGAAGGCGCTCCCGTTCTTCCGGCTTCTCTTTGAGCGCCTGCCTCTGGCGATCCCGATCATTCCCGGTAGACCGACCTCGACCCGATTCCTGTGGCAGGCCTACACATGGGTGCTCGTCTCGACCTTTGTGGCGTCCGTTCTCTTCTTTCGACCGTCGCGACAGGTTTGGCGATCGATTCTCTTCAGGACCGCACGGCGCGCCCCCCGTCCGATGCTGGCCGCCGCGATCTATTTCGCGATCGCGCTCGTCATCGACCATTCGGGAAAGGATGCAGCGTGGGCGCTCGCGGACCGCAGCCGTAACATGATCCACGTGGTGGCCGCGGCGGCCGCGGGGTTGTTCGGAGGCGCCTACGGACTCGTCGCGCCTTATCTCGGGCTGCTGGCCGGGTTCATCTCTGGATCCGAGACCAGCGCGATCGCGATGCTGAGCCGTTTCCACATGGAGACGGCCGCGGCGCTCGGGAAACCGGTTCTCGTGGGGCTGATGCTGGCCGCGGCGGGCGGCATCGGGGGGGGGCTGGCCTCGGTCATTTCGCCGGCGAAGCTGCAAAACGCCGCCGCGATCATCGATCGGATCGGGGAGGAGGGGCGGGTGCTCCGCACGACGGTCCTGATCAGCCTCCTCATCACCTTCCTGACCTCTTTGGCGACGTTCGTCTGGTTTGTGAGTTGGTGATAAAGCACTTTCTGACATTGCGTTACGGGACAGAGGGCATGATTTCCACGTAGGATGCGCGGCCCCCCAATTCAGTGCCCCTCCTCCGGGGGGGGGGCGGAGACCCACTCGAAAAGCGGCGGCAAGCCGCGCACATTATCGATTTAGCTATCGAATACTCTTGATCTCAAGCCCAGTTCGGGTACTATTGACCCGTATGCACCGGCCCATGCTTGTCGGTGCTTTGGTCGCGTGCTTTGTCGGTCGAAAGGAGTTCCTGTTATGAAGCCAGCTCGTTTGCTTGCTTGCGGGGTGGCTGCGGTTACCTTGCTTTCTTTGATCGCACCGGTTGCCGGGGCCTACCAGACTCCGATCCTTCCCGGGTTCGAACTCCAGCTCTATGGATCGCTGGGGGTGCTCGATCAGCTTTACGGCTGGGCCAATGTGACCCGCCTTGACGATGGTCCGCTCCCTGGCGACCAGACCTTCCCTTGGGCCTGGGGCGGAGATGCCTACGCACAGGCTCGGTATGCCGGGGCCGACAACACCTTCGGCTATTTCGTCGGCTCGAGCGGTGGTCCTTTCAACTCTCTCTTCACGGTAGCCGGCGGTCTCGGCTTCCTCTACGGCTCGCCGATGGGGGTGATTCCCGCGGCGCCCACGATCCGCTTCGGGCTCGACTCGACAACGGGTTTCACCTGGTCGTCCAAGGAGTCTGAGAACTCCGACCTCATGGACCACATGGTGACCTATGCGATCATGGGCGGTCCGGACACGGGTGATTACGTGGTCGCTTTCGAGGACAAGCCGCAGCATACCTGGGACCAGGATTACAACGACTTGGTCGTCCAGATCCACGTGAATCCGATCCCCGAGCCGGCCACGGTCACGCTGCTCGGCATGGGTCTGTTCTCCGCGGGTCTTCTCGGAGGTTTGAGGCGGCGCAAGGGCTAGGCTAGCTGGTTCGCTCCGGCCGCGACAGGAACGACGAGCACGGCTCCAGTGGGGCCGTGCTCGTTTTTCGCCGGCCGTTCGCTGAAGCTAACCCTCCCTCGCCGAGGCTAGAGTTCCCCGCGTCGCGTAGTCCTGAAACAGTCTCCCCCACTCCGTTGCGCCCAACCATTTCTCGAAGGCCTTCCGATCCCGCGCGGGCCAGCGGTAGTAGTCGTGGTAGATCTCGCTGCCGAGGATGAAGACGTTGACGAGAGGCGTGCGGAAGAAGAAATTCTGAAATCGCTTCAGGGGACTGAACCAGAGCAAGTTGCCCACGCGGCTCGCGCTGTTGTCGCCGACGCGGAACCCCCACGACTCGGCCTTCGCGTCGTCCCCGACTACCTCGATCTCCCGTGTGTCGCCGCAGCCGAGTCCCTTCTCGTGCGCGAGCCGGATGTAGTCGATCGTCATCGGATCGAACCCCATCATCCGCGCCGCGAGCGCGTCGATTGCGACTTGGTCCGCCGAGGCGAGCATCCAGTTCTTGATCTCGGGGACCATCGTCCGCGGCCCGGGGCCGTTACCGGCCGTCGTGCCGTCCATCACGGCGAAGATCCCGCTGTGGATCTCCTTCTGGATGGCGAGCAGATCGACGAGGGTCTGGTGGATCCAGGAGTGGGTGTAGTGCCGCTTCGTGTTCAGCAGCCCGCCGAAGGCGTTCTTCATCGCTCCGGTAGTCGTCGTGTAGATGTGGCAGTTGTGGACCACGAGGCCGTTGCCGATGAAGGATCCGGTCTCCGGAACGGTGATGTCGAACAACTCCACTTCACCGGCGGGGACATCCTCGATGGAACTCACAGAGTCCCACGCAAGGTCGTGGCTCACGAGGAGTCGCATCCTCGAGACCTCGTCGGCGTACCGTTTCCCGGTATCGAGGTTCTCGAATAGGTCAACGAAGTACCGGGCAACGCGGGGAGTTGGGTTGGTGTATCCGTTCTCGATGCTGTTGGCCGAACCCGGCTTGCCGCTCGAAGCCTGGGTGAGGCCTAAACCCCTCCGCACGGAACGGAACTCCTCGCGAGGGAGGGGGACGATATCCCAGTTGCTTGGCTGTTTGCTCGTTGCCAGCCTGCGAAGCTGGATCTCGAATCGAGACTTCTTGCGTGGGTGCCGGAATCGCAGATGGCCCGCAAGACACTCTAGGCTCGAGCCGCTGACGGTGACCATGGAGTATGTGCGAGATTCGCTCCACACCCCGGGAATCGTTGCCTCGATGGGCTTGCAGGATGAGATTGCCCCCAAGCGCGCGAAGAGGATCTGGAGATCGTGGGCCAGCTGGGGGCTCTTGGTCGTCGCGGTGATCTCAGCCTGCCGCTTGCTGACATGTCCGTCACCGTCCAGATACGCGGACAAGAAGGCGGCAATCTCCTCGTCGGGACAACGGAAGAGCATCTCCGGGACGCGCTTATTGTCCGACTTCAACGGGATGGGTAGGCCCATTCTCTCGATGAAGCGACCCAACCTCTTGCCGTAAACGTACCATTGCCTGCCGTTCTTCTTGGCGTGGGCGTCGACGCCGAACAGGCGCCTCGTGAGGGTCAGGAAGTCCTCGACAATCTCAGGTTGGGAGTTCGCCCACCAAAGCTTGTCGGTGCATTCGCCGCGTTCGAGGTTACCTTCGGCGAAGACGTAACCCATCCAACGCCAGAACTCGGGTGAAGTCCTCTCATGTGTGGTGAGTTGAACCACATTGCGGCGCATTGGAACTCGGTGTCGCTTGAGAGCGCTCTGCACGATCTGCCAGCGAACTCCAACGCGAGCGGCAATCGCCGTGGTCGTCTCACCGCCTGTGTAGGAGTCGATGATCTCTTGGTTGAATGCAGCGGAGTATTTCCGCCCCGCCCGTGCCGTAACCGGCAGAAGCTCGGTCTTGACCGCCACCGGTGGAAGGGGCTGGGAGCGGCCGGCGATCCTCATGCTGCGGGCGGCCGCCAATCGGCTGCCGACCGTCAGGTCGCCCAAAGATACCCAGCCGGAAGGTGTCAAGACCGGGTGGTCCGCGGTCGCTGTGAGTGTGCGACCGGTTCGGGTCCGCATGCGCACGACGCGCCGGTTGCCGGCTGTTGTCCGCCAGAAACAGGTCGCCGTTGTGGGCTGCACCTCGCCCGCCTCCGTCATAGATAGGAGATCGACGCGGCCGAAGGCACGCAGGTCACCATCCTGGCTCTTGTCGACCTCAGTCGCCTGCTCGAGTTGTTCACGAACCAAATCCCGGATCGCGACGACAGAGCCGTCTGCCAAAACCACTTCCGTCTCGCCCGCGACGCATTTCACGGTCGGCAGATGAATGATGTTCTTGCCGAAGAAGTAGTCTGGAACCGTGATCCCCTCCGGAAAGATCTGGTCGAGAACGAGCATCGAGGCCTTGGGCTTGTAGACGACCCACTTCATCTCCTCTTCCTTGAAGTTGTACAGAACGGGGATCCCATACTCCTTGAAGATCGGGACGTAGTGGTTCAGGTCCTCGCCCTTGAAGGCGTTCGTGACCACGGTCTTGTTCTGAACGCAGGACAAATCGTCGTACCCGCCGGAGCGAAGCGCGCGGATGACACCCTCCATCTGCCAGGGGGTCGTGTTGGCGCCGGGGAACGGGAAGTGCCAGGAGATGTTGTCTTTGAGGATCGTGGTCTTCGACGGGTCGAGCGCCTCGCGAAAGCGCGCCAGTTCCATCAGCCTCCGGATGTCGTCGAGGATGGTGTCGGGGCGGACCTTGCACGCCGCCACTATTGTCTTGGCCATTGTCATCTCCTGTGAGGGTGGAGCTCGACCCGCCTTCAAGCGGCCGGGTCGGCGGGTCCGAATCTAGCTTCCAGGCGATTATCGGCGATGGGGGGCTCGTTTTCAATCCGGCCCGCTTTCGGCCCACTTTCGTAGGCCCGCACCGTGTGCGAGACTGCCCCCATGGATGATGCCTACCTGGACGTCGGGGATCGGTCCGCGATGGAGGCCATTCTCCCGGCCCATCACAAGCAGTGGGGAGAAGGGATCCCGATCGACTCCTATCGCGCCTGCATGCGCGAGAAGATGGGACACGATTGGGTGCGGCATCACGTGCGGAGTCTGGTACTCCGTTCGAGGGAAGACGAATGCCTTTCGACCCTGCGTCTCTACGGCGTTCGGGGGATGCACCGGGACGTCGAGATCCGTCTCGCCGGTATCGGAGAGGTCTTGACCCCCGAGAATCTCCGGGGCAGGGGACACGCGGGCCGGCTCCTTCACCTGACGCTCGAACTCCTCGAGCAGGAAGGCGTCGATGGGGCGTATCTCTTCAGCGACATCGATCCATCCCTTTATGCACGCTTCGGCTTCGAGACGGTCTGCTGCAACCATGTGGATGTCCCGATCGACCAGGTCCCAGACGCGGTGGCGGGAGGGTGCGACGTTCGACCCCTCCGCCCGGCCGACTGGGAGGCGATCCGCCGGATCCACCGCGCGGCCGGCGCGGGGGAGCCGCTTTGGCTGCTTCGCGATGCCGAGCAGTGGGGGTTCCTCCTCGGCAGGTGGCCGCTTTGGGCACGGCATGATCCGCGTTACCGGATCACTCAGGTCGATTGCGTCGCCGAGCGCGAGGGACGAGTCTCCGGTTACGCGATCGCCCTGGCTGAGCTAGAGGAACGAACGCTGAAGATGCTCGAGTTCGGGACGGGAATCGGAGATGCCTCGACGCTTCTCTCGCTACTGGGCGCGCTCAAGGGAAGAGCTTCGGATCTCGGCTGTGTCCGCTTCTCGGCCCCTTGGCCTCCCGGCGCCGCTGGATCCGCATTCCGAGAGAAGTTCGAGGCAGTTCCCCGGCGTGACGGGATCTTCATGGTGGCCTCACTCAGCGAACGGTTCGATCTGGCGGAGCTCGTCCGTCAAGGATCGGGCTTCTGGGAGACCGACCACATCTGAGTGAAGAAGAGAGGTGTCGTTGGTCCGGACATTCATGGGCCGCCTGAGCGAACTCTTCCGACTCAATCCGGTCATCGCCTCGAACCTGGGCGTCAAAGCCATCTCGGACATTGCGTCCAAGGCGATACGCTTCCTCATGGTCGTCGCGGCGGCCCGCCTGCTGGGTCCGGCCGGATTCGGGCTCTACACCTTTGCCTTCGCCTTCGGGAGCATCCTCTCGGTCGCATCGGACTTCGGACTCCACCTATTGCTCGCGCGCGAAGTGGCCAGGGGCGAGACGGGGCCGGCCAGGATCCTGGGCCGGGTGCTTCGCGCGAAGATCTATCTGAGCCTAGGAGCCGGGGCCATCCTTCTGATCGGTGCATTGCTCTACCCCCGTCCGGCCGAGGTTCGAGTTCTGCTGGTCCTTTCGGGGGCCTGGCTCCTGGCGCAATCATGGTGCGAGTTCTGGAATCACTATTTCCGCGGCCGGCAGTCCTTGAAGGCAGAGGCGATCCTCAACCTTCTCAACGCAGGACTCAGCACCCTCCTGGGAATCGCGCTGCTGCTGTTGGGCTATGGGGTCCGGGGGGTACTGGGATCCTTGCTCGCGTCCGCGCTGCTCACCAATCTGGTGGCCGTCGGAATGCTTCGACGCCGTCGCGAGTTGCCGGAACGCCAGCCAGCGAGCGCCTCCTGGAGCATCATTCGCAGTGCGGCCCCCATCGGTCTGGCCCTGCTACTCTCGACGCTCTACTTCCGGATCGACATGGTCTTTCTCGAGCAGATGCGGGGAGAGGTGGAGGTGGGGACGTACGGCGCCGCCTACAGACTGATCGAGAGCCTGATGTTCTTGCCCGCTCTATTCCTGGCGGCCCTCTACCCGGCCCTCGCCGCCGTTTCGTCCTCCGGGGCGGGGGAGCTGAAGCGGCTTTATCGTGCCGGCATGTACTGGATGTTTCTCCTCTCGGCTGCGGTTGTTCTGGCGATTTGGCTCTTGGCGTCCCCGGGGCTCAGGCTTCTCTTCGGGACGCGATATGAAGAGGCCATCCCCATCCTGCGCCTCCTGGCCCCTTCGCTGCTGTTCATCTTCCCGAACTACGTCGTCCTGCATCTACTGGTCGCCACGCGCGCACAGAGATGGAACATCCTGATCGCCGGACTCGGGGTGGTCGTGAACGTGGGGTTGAACTTCCCTGCGGTACGGCTCTACGGCGCCTCCGGGGCCGCGGTTGTCACCCTGCTCACCGAGGTTGTCATGTTCGCGTGCGGCGTCTTCGCCGTCCGTCGTCGCCTGGCGCAGATCACCGAGGATGAGTCTCGGCGAGCGAGCGTCCCCGGCGCGGCGGGCGACCCAGGGAGGGTCTCGTGAACGGACCGGCTCCCGTTCCCTGGATCGTCGTCCTGACGTGGAACAGCCGGGACCGCTTGTCCATCTCCCTCGGCGCCTTGGCGTCCCTTCGGGGGGAATACGAGACGCTGGTGGTCGACAACGGTTCGACCGATGGAAGCGTTGACGAGGCGCGCAGGATGATCCCCCGGGTCCATTTCCTGCAGAATGGCGCCAACCTTGGGTTCGCCGAGGGGAACAACCGCGGGATCACCTACGCGCTGGACCGTGGGGCCACGCACGTTGCGCTCATCAATGACGACATGCGACTCGATCCCGATTGGCTCGTTCACCTGCTGGCCGACGAGAGGGAGCATCCCAACGCGGGCATCTGGGGAGGGCTCGTCCTCTTCCTGGATCGGCCGGATGTGGTCAACAGCACCGGGATCGAGATCGACTCATGGATGCGGGCTCGAGATCGCGATTTCGACCGTCCATTGAAGGAGGTGCAGAATCTCGCCGCCGAACCGGTTCTAGCGGTCACGGGAGGCGCGATGCTCATCGCCCGGCGGGTCTTCGAACAGACGGGGGCATTCGATGCGAAGCTCTTCGCCTACTACGAGGACTACGACCTGTGCCGGCGGGCGCGCGGGCACGGCTTCGAGGTGCGCTACGTCCCCCGGGCCGTCTCCTACCACAAGTTCGCCTCATCCCTGGGCAGGCACAATCCATCCCGCCGCTATCTTCTGTCGAGAAATCAGATGATCATGGTCGGACGGTATGCGGGGATCGGGTCGGCCCATGCTCTGCTGATCGGTACGGCCCTGTACCGGATGCTGATCCGTGGTCCGGGATTCCTCCTCGCCGGACGGCCACGCCTCTTCGGCGCGGAGGCGCGTGCGGCCATGGACGGTCTACTAGGCGGCTGCCGAGAGCTGCGGGCCCGCAGGTCCTGAGGAGACGAGCCATGGATGCGCCGCGCTCCGTCACCTTCTTGCTCCCCGGCTCCGGGCACATTCCGGTGGGCGGATTCAAGGTGGTCTATGAGTATGCGCAGGGCCTCGCCGAGAACGGCTACGGGGTCCGGGTCGTGCACGCCGCGATGGCATCGTCCGAAGCGACGGCGGTGGGGCGGGTCAGAAGCTTCCTGGGCTACTACCGGCGCTCGGTGACTGGGTTCCGTCCGACGCGATGGTTCAGCTTTCGCAAGCCCGTCACTCTCGCATGGGTGCTGCGGTTGAATACCGGCGCGCTGCGGGGTGCGGAGGTTGTCGTCGCCACGTCGTGGCAGACAGCCGAATGGCTCGCGGAAGCGCGACTTCCTTCCTGTCGCCGGCGCCTCTACTTGATTCAACACGATGAGACATGGTCGGGGACCTTCGAGCGCGTGCGCGCGACCTGGACCCTGCCGCTCACGAAGATCGTCATCGCGCGCTGGCTGCAGGAGATCGCGCACTCGCAGGGGCAAGAGGCGGTTCTGATCCCCAACGGGCTCGATTTCACCGCTTTCGGCCTCGATGCGCCGATCGATCAACGTCGAGAGCCAGAGGCCGTCATGCTGTGCCATCCGGCCAAGTGGAAGGGAACGGCCGTCGGGCTCGAGTCGCTTAAGCTCGCGCGGGCGAGCATTCCTCTTCTGCGTGCGACCCTGTTCGGGACGGGGGCCGCGCCCGGCGGTCTCCCGTCGTGGTGTCGATACGCGCGGAATCCCGGACAGGGGGTGCTCCGCAGGCTGTACAAT
Organism: uncultured bacterium; assembly: GCA_964575675.1. GTDB lineage: Bacteria > Eisenbacteria > RBG-16-71-46 > CAIMUX01 > VGJL01 > CAZNRY01. The sequence goes on along the minus strand of CAZNRY010000017.1, from coordinate 3,652 downwards.
CGTGCGTCGGTCGTGGTCTGTCCAAGTCTTGAAGAAGGTTGGGGCCTCGTGGGTTCCGAAGCGATGATCTGTGGCGCCGCCGTGGCGGCCACCGACATCGGAGGCCATCGGGAGTATGCGCACCATCAGGAGACGGCCCTCCTGTGTCCGCCGGGGGATGCTCCGGCACTGGCTGAGATGATCGTTCGGCTCCTGTCGGATTCGGAACTCCGGGTCCGCCTTGCAACGCGGGCGCAGGCGGAGATCCGGCAATTCACATGGGAGCGGGCGGTTCGGCGGTTCGAAGAGGTTGTGCGGATTGGGTCGTGACGGGCGAGGCCGGGTCGCACCCCCGGCCGGCGGAGATCGGATGAGGATCGCCATCGACGCCACACTGGTGGGTCCGGGAATGAGCGGGATCGGCTATTCGGTCGAGCACCTCGCTCGGGCCTTGGCCGAGACCGGCGAGTTGGACGAGATCATCCTTCTGAGCAACCGGCGCCCGGCATCGAATCAAGAGCTTCCGCAAAGTCTCAGGTGGGAATCCCGGTGCCGATTTCCGTTCCGTGCCCCCTGGATGCAGTTCCTTCTGCCCTTCGTCTTGCGGCGCGTCGGGGCGGACCTGACGCACTATCCCAACTTCCTCGCGCCCGTATTGTACAAACACCCCTACGTTGTCACCTTCCACGACATGAGTGTGTACAGGCACCCTGAGTCCGTCACCTGGCAGAAGCGGCATCTGACGCGGGCACTCCTTCCGCGGGTCGCCAGCGGAGCGCGGGCGATCCTGACGGTGACCGACGCCATGCGCAGTGACATTCACGAGGTCCTCGGCGTCCCTTTGGGCAGGATCTTCGCAGTCCACCACGCCCCCGGAGACCGGTTCCACCGGTTTGCCCGGGAGATCGAGGCTGGGACGGCTCGCCGAGGAGATCAAGGGGAAGCGCCGTACATCCTCTTTGTGGGGAACGTCGAGCCGCGGAAGAACCTGATCCGGCTCCTCGATGCGTTTGAGATCCTGAAGTCCGGAACGAACCTCCCCCATGAGCTGCGGTTGGCGGGGGGGGCGGGCTGGAAAAGCGCTCCGCTGCTCGCCAAACTGCGCTGCATGAACCATCGGGGGGCGGTTCGCTTTCTAGGGTATGTTCCCGCCGGGGAGCTGCCGGCCCTGTATGCGGGCGCGGCGCTGTTCGTCTTCCCGTCGATTTACGAAGGATTCGGTGTGCCGCCCCTCGAAGCGATGTGTTGCGGCACGCCGGTTGTGGCATCGGGCATCGCGGCGCATCGAGAGGTCCTGGCGGATGCCGCCCTTTTGGTCGACCCAAGTGACCCGCGGGCGATCGCCGAGGGGATCCGCAGGGTCCTTCAGGACGCGGGTCTCGCCGCCGAGTTGCGGCGGAAGGGCTCGGAACGCGTCAAGCGATACACGTGGCGGCGGACGGCGCGCGAGACCCTTCGGGTCTATCGAAACGTGCTCGGTCGATAGAATCGTGGATGCTCCGGCCCTGCATGGCCATTGCATGATTGGCGGAAAGGTCTGCCCGAGCATGCGCGCCCGCGAGGATGGCGCCCTGCTTGTTTAGCCATCCGAGCGGGATGCGCGGAGCGAGGGCAGACGATCCGGCAGACGATCCGAGTGAGTCACCCACGGGTCTTAGAGCGATCATGTCCGCCGGAACAAGCGGACCAAGGTTCGCAAGGCCAGGCGCCGCGCTCCGGGATGGAGAGCGGTCCAACCGGTCCACGCGCAGGTGATCATCAAGGCTCCGACGAACCCCCGCGCGATCGGAGACCGGACCGGCGCGATTCCCGGGCCGAGCAGGAAAAGGAAGCTTGCCCCCGCGAGTAGATAGGCGATCGTTCCGCCGACGGCCAAGGGCGTGCGCGAGGCGCGTGCGTGCGCGAGGGAATCAGAAGGGCCGGCCGGCCGCCGCCATGCCCTGCGGAATGTCCCGAGTGACCAGAGACCCAACGCGACGAAGATCGGGCCCCAGCGCCAGCGGGAGTTTCCCGAGAAAATCCACGCCGCGCCGAAGTCAATCCACCAGATGCATCCGGGAAGGAGAAGCCAGAGCGCGACGAGAGGGCTCTCGATCTCCCATGCGCGCGGCGGCCGCGCGCCCGCCGATCGATCCCCCGCGTCCGGCACGATCGCCGTCCTACCGTTCGCCCCGCGCGAGCCGCTCCCAGAGAATCTCCGCCATCAGGCGCATGCCGATCGGAATCGCGCGTTCGTCCGGGTCGAACGTCGGGCTGTGCAGCGTCATCGGGCGATCCTGGCGTCCCACCCCCAGGCGGAACATGAAACCCGGGACGATCGCCTCGTACTCGGAAAAATCCTCCCCTCCCATGGCAGGCTCGTAGCGGATCACATTCGCCTCTCCGGCCACCCGCCGGAGGACGGGCAGCGTCTCCTCGACGAGCACGGGGTCGTTGTACATGGAAGGAGTTCCCAGAATGTAGTCGATCTCGGGTTTCGGGGCGCCCCGCGACGCGGCGATTCCCTCGACCGTTCGGATGACCGCGGCTTGAAGCTGCGCGCGCACCTCCGGCTCGAGGCTTCGAACCGTCCCGCGCAGCTCGACGCGGTCGGGGATCACGTTGCTCGCCGTTCCGCCGTGGATCGATCCGACGGTGATCACCGCCTGCCGCGCCGGATCGATTTCGCGACTCACGATCGTTTGGAGCCCTAGGACCACGTCGGAGGCGATCACGATCGGATCGATCGTCTTGTGGGGATAGGCGGCATGTCCGCCCGCGCCCAGGATCGTGATGCGGAAGTCGTCCACGTTGGCGGCCGATCGCCCGGGGCAGAAGCCCACCTGGCCGACAAGAAGCGTCGGATGATCGTGGATGGCGAAAATCGCCTCGGGGCGGCGGCCAGCCTCGAAGAGGCCGGCCTGAATCAGGGAGGCGGCGCCCGCACCGATTTCCTCGCCCGGCTCGACAATCAGGAGCACCGAACCCGGCATCGAGTCGCGCAGTGCCGAGAGGACCCGCGCCGTGCCGAGGAGAACCGCGGCGTGGAGATCGTGCCCGCAGGCGTGCATCACCCCCACCGTGCGCCCGCCGACCGTGTCGGTCGCTTGGCATGCGAAGGAAAGTCCGGTCGCCTCGGTCAACGGGAGCGCGTCGATATCGGCGCGGTACGCGACAATCGGCCCCGATCGTCCTCCGCGGAGAATCGCAACGAGTCCGGTTCCCCATTCTCCGCCGACGAGCTCGATGCCGGGGACTTCCTGCAGCCGGCTGCGGATCCAATCTTGCGTCCGAACTTCCCGGAGAGAGAGCTCGGCGTGCTCGTGGAGCCATCGCCGCGCCGCGATCGCATCCCCCTCATGGGCCGCGACGAGGGGCGCGAAGTCGGGCGCGCGGGACGCCGTCGAGACGGATGCGAGCAGGATCATCGTGGCCAGGGATGAGAGCGCCGACGGGATCTTCATACATGCCCCTTTGCTCGGGATCGGATTGCCCGGCGCCATCGTGCCACGGGGCGATCACGGCCGCAACGGCCGCAGCTGCCGGTTCGGACGAGACCCGGGCAACCCGGCGGCGGCCGCGCGCCGGCGAAAGAGGAGAGCCCGTCAGGGCAGAAGCTTGCGCTCCTTCGCCCGTTCGGTCAGTTCGTCCCTGAACTTCGGATGCGAGATCCCGATCAGCGCCTCGGTGCGCT
>CAZNRY010000016.1:0-35135 GCA_964575675.1 uncultured bacterium | reverse complement strand
CGTTCGTCGCGAAACGGCGTCAGAGGGCCGGAGATGCAAGTCGCGCGATGCGAGGCCGACGTAGGCATACTCGCTGCAGTATGTCGAGGAGGCCGAGCGAGCGCGGCGCAGCAGGTGTGGCCCTATGCGCCGTTGCAGCAGAAGGCTGGTGAGAAGTGCGGGCTAGTGGAGAGGCCTTGCCGCATCCTTCCTGTGGCGAGGCGCGAGGTTCTCGAGGCCCGGGCGCGTTGCAGTGCAGCGCAGAAACCATGGACACGAGTTAGAAGCGAATCCCCGCAAATCCGAAGACGCTTCGGTTCTTGGCCGTGCCACCCTCTTCTTCCAGGGGATGATCGGCGATATCGGTCAGCCCCATTGAATAGCGCCCCTCAAGGAAAAATGAAGTCGCTCCCCCGGCAGGGATTTCCAGGCCGCCCCCAAAGTTGATCCCGAAATCCGTGCTCTTGAAATCTCCCTTGCCGTCCTTTGTCGTCTTACCAAGGTCGCTATCGTAGGTCCACTCCGCACTCATCAGGAATCCGAACTCCGGCCCGGCCATGAGATAGGGTTTCGGTCCAGTCGTGCTTGGCGCGACACGGAATTCCGGATTGATGATGAAATAGTCCAATGCGATTTCACTTTTGAAGACCCGATCCTGGTCGCTGAGGTCGTTTCCATCCCGATAGACGTCTTTGTACCTGCCACCCTTGCGGACATACAGTAGATCGGTATCCAACGCGAAATTGGAGCTCAGATTGATGCCCAGCGTCGCGCCGCCGCCGAAACCCATGAGCATGCCGTCGCGGGTTTCCGGATCCGGAAGCAGCTCTTGAAATGCAGGGTTGATTCCACCCTTGATGGCAAATGACATCGGCTTCTGCTGACCAGCGAGAACGGGTGCGACGATCAGGACCGCGAGCAGCGTCACGGTGACGACGATCTTCATCATGGACAGACCCCCTTGGGCTGAACTCACCTTCCCCCGGGCGCGGGCGCTCGCGGCGATTTTGTATCGCCCTCGCCGTCCCGCATTTCCGCTGACTCCGCTGGAAACCACTTGGACTTGTTTCCACGGATCCTGTCTAGTTTTCGGTCCTTGACGAATCGGACTGAGCGGATATTCGTGGGGGTCGCGTCGAGCTCAAAATGTGACTCGATACTCGCGGCTGCGCTCCGGGGCTTTCGGTCGTGTAATCGCTTGCAAATGAATGACCTGCATGAACCGTGAGTTCCTCATCGACCAGACCGGTTCCCAGAGGCGCTTTCCGTTCCGGCGCAGGTCCTTCCCGAAAACCCGAACTGCTTTGGATGATGCATCTCACCGCTCGCTCGACCATTCGACCCCCGTGGTTCCAGCAGATCCATGGCCTTCGGCGGTCATCTGCATAGCATGTCCGGATGCCCACACTCCTTGAGTTTCTAGATTCGTCCTTTCGGGACCCCCTGCGATCCCGTCTCTCGTTGCGGATGGAGGTCGTCGCACTCCGGCACCAGCTCGCCATCTACCAGCGGGTGGCCAAGCGCCCCCGGATCCGACTTGCCGCCCGACCGTTCCAAGAGTGGCCCGTGATCTGATCCGAAGAACGTCGTCTGCTGACCCACTCTGGGGCGCGCATCTGGTCTCGAATAGTCGCCGATTTGGACGGAAATGATGCCCCGGTAAATCAGTACAACTCACGCCCCTCAATGAGGTATGGTCCCGCGTTCACTATCAAATCCCATCCCGATGCACAGGAGGAATCATGACGAGTAATAGAAGAGCGCAATGGCGCATTGCCCTGCTCTCCATCTTTGTTCTGCCCACCGCCCTTTTGCTCGCGGCAGGAAGCGCTGCCGGCGAAAGGGCCGAGGTGAAGGGTCTCAAGATCTTGACGGGAACATGGACTTGCCCCCTCTGCGACGCCCGGGGCCTCATGGGTGAGAAGGCGGAATGTGAGGACCTTGGCCACAAGCACGCACTCAAGTTGGACGACGGCACGTACATCGCGTTCGTCGAGAACGCACGCTCCGAAGCTCTGGTCGTGGGCGGGGGCCGGTACAACACCAGGATCGAGGTGTGCGGCCTTTACGATTCGTCGACCCACGTCATCGACCTCGAGAGCTTTGAGATCGACGGCATCTGGTCCACCTGGTGCGACAGCGACGGACGGATGGACATGTGCCGGGCACACGCGGGCCGCGATGGCGAGGATCTATCCCAGAAGGCCGAAAGGTAAGGCGCCCGGCCGATCATCGACCTGAGGAGGCCTCCTCCTAGTGGGGAGGCCTTACCGCCACTAGCCCGCATTTCTCACCAGCATTCTGCTGCAACTGCGTTAGGGCCGCACCTGCTGCGCCGCGCTCGCTCGGCCTCCTCGGCATGCTGCACCGAGTATGCCTGCGTCGTCCTCGCATCGCGCGACTTGCATCTCCGGCCCTCTGACGCCGTTTCGCGACGAACGGTGGTGAGAAATGCGGGCTAACGAGAACCCTCAGAAGTAGAAGATCTGGTATTGTAGGGCGACGCTGGTCCGGCTCGGGGCCGATTTCCCGCCCTTGGGCGCTTCGTAGCTGCGACGATCCATGGCCACCTTCACGGCGGACCGGTGCCCGTCCAGGTACCCACCGACACCGACTTGGAAGTTTGTCTCGTCGCCCTTCAGTTCGTTGTCGTAGTCCCGCATGGCCACCTGCACCCAGGCGCTCAGTCGATTCTGGAAGAGAACAAGTCCGCCCTCCGCCAGGTAGGTGAGCTGCTTCGGGAGGCCCGCGAGCAGATCACCCCCGTCATAGGTGGAGACATCCCCCTGAAAGTTCAGACACGAACCCTCCGCGAGGGGGGTTTCCACGTAAACGTCGCCGTGAATGCTGCGGTAGTCCTTCTGCATGTCGGCCGCCGCGCCCAGGCTCAACACCCTGTTTTTTCCGAAGCCGTTGCCCGTGTAGAAGAGGCCCTTGCCCGCTGTCTTCAAGGGATGGAGCGAGACGCGGGCCGTCGTTCGCAGCGGGTTGCCGTCCCCTCGACCTCGCACGCCCTGAAACACGCCCAGCCGGTATTCCACGAGCTTCTGGCCGAGCACGCCCCTGGCCTGCAGGCCCGTATCGCGGCCGACCTTCTCCTGCATGGGGTCGCTCTCCACGAACGTGAACGGTCCGTAGTCCATGGCAAGAAGGGTTGCGGCCGACTGCAGGTGGTTGTAGCTGGTGGGCACGAGGATGAGCCCCCCGTCCAGTTGGATCATGTCGTTCACCGTAGCGGTGGCGACTAAATCCTGCACGTACTGGCCGCCATAGCTCTTCACGGAATCAGCAACCGCGACTCGCCCGAGGCTCGGACTGTCCGTCTCAAAAAAGAAGCCCACTCGCGGGTGGATCTGCCCTGCCAGGAGAACGCGGGCTCGCCGGACATAGAGATTCTGGGACACGAGATCGCGGTGCTCGACCTTGCTCCACTCGGATCTGCCCTGCAAAAGGAGACCCAGTTTGACCGAGGTATTGCCTCCCTCGTTCTTGACGACCCACTGGGCCTGAGTCGACCCGGTCAGCGTTCCGACACATAGGGCCGACAGCCCCGCCCGCAACAACGCACGGCAGATCCGATGTGAGGCAGAATGCATAGAGCCTCCCTGATAGTGAACGCACTGCCTATGCCGAGAGACGGTTATGGTCTCGGGAGAATCACGGGACCGGAGTCTCGCATCCGAGCGGGCAATAATCAAGGGTCTGGTGCGATTCCAAGGGATCAGGATCGGAACCAGCTTGACCTGGGAACCCGGGCGGCAGGACAGGTCGCCCTCGGGCTACATCTTGGACGGCGCGTTGCGCTTGTTTGCGACGGTCCCGCCTGCGGCTTATGCTGGAGTGCATGGCTTCATCCGTGCGCGTCGATTTCCACTGTCACTCGTCGTGCAGCGATGGCGCTTTGCCTCCTGAGGGCGTCGCCCACATGCTCGCAGCGGCCGGGGTGCGGTGTGCCGCCCTGACGGATCATGACACGAGCAAGGGCTTGGTCCGCTTCAGAGAGGGACTCCGCCGGCACGGCATCGCGTTCGTCTCCGGCATCGAACTGACGGCCTCACATCCATTGGGAGAGGTTCACATTCTGGCCTTGGGCTTCCCCATCCCGGGCCCTGCTGCGATCGAAGACCCCTTCCGGGAAAGTCCGCGAGTCCGATCCGGGTATGCCTCCTTCATCCGAGGCAGGGAGGCGGAATCGGTGGCGCGGGCGGAATCGCTCATCCATCGCATACATCAAGCGGGCGCTCTCGCGTATTTGGCTCACCCGCTTCAGCCGGCCGGGGATCTCTCGCGTTTGGAGAGCCTGTTGGGGGACCTGCGGCCTGCCGGTCTGGACGGAATCGAGGCGCTATACACGCCGTACCCGCGGGAGGTAAGGTCGCGGCTGGCTCGATTGGCTGGGCGCCACGACCTCCTGGTCATCGGGGGCAGCGATTTCCACGGCGACGGCGTACTTGGCTCGCCCGAGCCGGGGTGTGAAATGCCGCGATGGCACTGGGAACGACTCTGCAAAGCCCACTCCATTCCACCCCTGGATCCGGCCGGACCGGAGGAAGACATGTGAGGACGGCCATCAGATCCCCGGGGCCTCACGTCCGATTCGGCCTTCGCGTCGTCCTCCCTACCGTGCTCGCCATCGGTCTCTTCGTCGTGGCGATCTTCGTCGTGATCATCCCCACTTACGAGAAGCAGATCCTCGACCGAAAACGAGAGATGATCAGCGAGCTGACCCACTCGGCCGTCAGCATCCTTGCGGAGTACGAGCGAGAAGAACGCGCCGGCACCCTCGGCCGCGAACAAGCTCAGCGTGAGGCGGTCACCCGCCTGCGCTATCTGCGTTACGGAGAAGAGGGGAAGGACTATTTCTGGGTCACGGACATGCGCCCGGTCATGGTCATGCATCCCTACCGCCCGGACCTTGAGGGACAGGACCTGAGCGACTTCGCGGATCCCGGCGGCAAGCGACTCTTTGTGGAAATGGTAAACCGGGCGAAGGCGGACGGCGCGGGATATGTCGAGTACGTCTGGCAATGGAAGGATGACCCAAAACGCATCGTCCCCAAGCTCTCGCACGTCCGGGCCTTCGCCCCCTGGGGCTGGGTAGTGGGAACCGGGATCTACCTGGAGGATGTCCGCCAGGAGATCGGCCGGCTCACGCAGCATCTGGTCCGTCTCTCTCTCGGCATCGCCGGCCTCATGACCCTCCTTCTCCTGCTCATCCTGCAGCAGAGCCTGTCGATCGAGCGCAAGCGCAATCGGGCGGAAGATTCCCTGCGTGAATCGCGGGAGCGCTACCGCGCGCTGGTGGAGGCCTCGACCGAGGGGATCGCGCTACTCCTGAATGGACGCATCGTTTTTGCCAATCCGACGTTGATCGAGATTCTCAAGCGTCCCGAAGATGAGGTTGTGGGTCGTGAGCCATCGGAGTTCTTCGAGGGGAGGACGGCCGATCCTCAGGCGGCCCCGGCCTCTGCGAGACCCTCCGGAGGCGAGACGTCCGATCCACAAGCCAGGGAGGGATGGATCCGGCGCCCTGACGGGGGGCGTAGTGAGGTGGTGCTGACGGCATCCCAGGCGATGCTCGAGGGTAGGGACGCCACCATCCTGTCGATTCGGGAGGTGAGCCCCCAAGCGCAGGCGCAGCGGGATCGTGAGGAGCTGGCCGTGGAGCTTCAGGTCTCTCTGCAATTCCTGCAGGAGCCGGTGAAGAAGTTCCTGAGGGATCCGCTTGCCTGCGGGCTGAACGATCCGATCCATCGGGCAGCGGTGCGCATGCGCCGCGGGGAAATGAGCGCCATTCTGGTTCGCGCCGACTCCGGTGATTTCGTGGGTATCATCACCGACCGCGACCTGCGTGACCGCGTCGTTGCCGGAAGACTCGATCCCTCCGAGCCGGCGCACCGCATCATGAGCTCCCCTCTGCACTCCTTCCCCGAAAGTGGCCTGGCCGGCGAGGCGCTTCTTTTCATGCTCGAACACGGCGTCCGCCATCTCCCGGTCCGCGATGCAGCCGGGCGCATCGTCGGACTGCTCCGCGACCGCGAGCTTGCCGCCTCGCAGAGATTCTCTCCGGCGTCGATCACTCGGGAGATCCGGACGGCTCGTTCTCCTGAGGCCATCATGGAATTGAGGATCCGTGTTCCCCGCCTGGTCACGGCCCTGATCGATACCGGCAGCCCGCCCCGCAGCGTCAGCCGCATTCTGACCGCGGTATCGGATACGACGCAGGAGACCCTGATCAAGCTCGCGATCGAGGATCTAGGTCCGCCCCCGGTTTCATTCGCATTCATCGCGCTCGGCAGCGAAGGGCGGGAAGAACCGACCTTGGCCACGGACCAGGACAACGCCATCGTCTATGAGAATCCGCCCGAGACCGGCCGCGAGGTGACCGAAGCCTATTTCCGTCGCTTGGGAGAACGGGTCTGTGTCGACCTGGATCGGGTCGGCTACGCCTTCTGTGAGGGCGGCAACATGGCACAGAATCCTCGTTGGAACCGACCTCTCCTCGAGTGGAAGGATCTCTACCGCGGCTGGATCGAGACGCCGGAGCCGCGAGACCTGCTCGCCTTCAGCATCTTCTTCGATTTTCGGTTGGTGTACGGGGATGCCGCGATCACACGCGGTCTGCGCAGTTTCATCGGGGGTGTCCTGAGGCAGAACCCGCCCTTCCTGATCCACCTGGCGCGCCATGCCCTTGAGTTCCGGCTTCCCGTAGGTAGCTTCGGAAGGCTGGCTACTGAAGCCTCCGGCGAGCATGAGCGGACCTTCAACCTCAAGGAGGCGATGGCGCCCGTCGTGCACGTCGCGCGACTCTACGCGCTCCGTCACGGCATTGAATCGACGAATACGCTCGAGCGGCTGAATCGCCTTCACCAGATGGGAATCCTGCCCGGCCCGACTTACGATGAGGTTGTACAGGTCTATGAGTATCTGATGCGCCTGCGCCTGCGCCGACAGGCGGAACTCACGCGGGAGGGGCATGCCCCGGACAACCGCCTCCCGCTCGAGTCCTTGACCGATCTCGATCGCACCATGCTGAAGCAGGCTTCGGCGCGGATCTCCCTTCTCCTCAAGCGGGTCGGGTTCGACTTCCTCGGTTCTGCGTAAGCAGGGAGACCACGACCAGGGTCAGGAAGCTGATCGGCACCGAGATCAGGGCCGGATTCCCGAACGGCATCGGTGCACTTGCCTTGTCCAGCCCGTACCGCTCGTACATGTCGGGCGACAGAAGAATGATTCCCAGAGCGCTGATCGTTCCGGTGGCAATCGACGCCACGATCCCCTGGGACGTGGTCTTGCGCCAGAAGAGCAGCATAACTATGGCCGGTAGGTTGGCCGAGGCCGCAACGGAAAACGCCCAGCCGACGAGAAACGAGACGTTCATCCCCTTGAAGAGGATCCCCAGCACGATCGCGATCAGCCCAACGCTGAAGGCCGCGATCTTGCCCGCGAACACCTTCTGGCTATCGGTGTAGCCGAGGCCGAGGAATCGATCGAGGAAATCGTGCGCCACCGCCCCGGAGGCGGCGACGATCAGGCCGCTGACCGTGCCGAGCACGGTGGCGAAGGCGATGGCCGAGATGACCGCAAAGAGCAGGGTCCCGAACGAGCGGGCCAGCAGCGGGGCTGACATGTTGTCGTCGAGCAGGTTGACCACGCCCCCGGTCATGGCTCCCAACCCCATGTACAAGGTCAGGATGTAAAAGAAACCGATGGCCGCGATGGCCACGAGGGTGGACTTGCGCGCGGCCGCCGGGCTCGAAACCGTGTAATAGCGAATGAGGATGTGGGGAAGGGACGCGGTGCCGAGAAAGAGGGCCAGCATCAGGGAGGCGAAGTTGAGCTTCTCGGTGGCGGACCCATCGACCTTGAACTTGAGCCCGGGCCGGAGCACCCGGTTTCCCTCCACGGGGTCAGGGTAGAAGACCGTCACCTGATCGGCGCCGTCCTCGAGTTTCTCCTTCTTCCAGAGATTGACCCGCGTTTGGCGGTCCCCAATCCGAGCGAGAAAGGCAAACGGTCCCAAAGATCCGGTGCGTGCCCCGGGATCCTGCCGGCCTTGCAGAGACTGCAGATTCCCCACCGGGCGCAGAGTGTTCTCAGGCGAGGCCGGAGCGCCATTGACGATCTTGCCCCCGCCGGGCGTCAGGGTTACGTACTGGGTCTCCAGCAACTTCACCTGGCCCGGATCGGCGGGGCTCTGGAGCCACCATGAGACTGCATCTCCGCGGGTGAGCTTCACAAAGGTCATGCCGTGGGATTCCACGCGGCCGGCGAAGGCATAAGCGGGGTCGCTCAGACTGGAGCCTGCGGGGTTCTCGGACCTGGTCAGGACGGCGGGCGCCTTGAAGGGGACGCGCCCCCCTTGATCGGGGGTCGTGCTGAGCCCGCGCGTGAGAACCGCCGCGACGAGGACGAAGGAGAAGATGATGAGCATGCCGCCCTTGATGAACTGAACATAGGTGGTCGAAGTCATTCCCGCGGTGGCCACGATGGTGATGACGATGGCGCCGACTAGGATCACGCCCGCATAGTGAGGCAGCCCCAGCAGGGGGGTAACGAGCACTCCGGCCCCCACCATCTGCGGAATGAGGTAGAAGATGGAAACCACCAGGGTGCTCAAGGCGGCTGCGAGCTGAATCCCGCGTGAGTTGAAGCGCGCATCGAGGGCATCGGCGAAGGTGTACTTGCCGAGTCGCTTCATCGGTTCGGCCACAACAAAGAGGGCGACGACCCAACCAGCCAGATATCCGATCGAGTAGAGGAAGCCGTCGTATCCCGCGGTGGCGATCATGCCGCAGATGCCCAGAAAGGAGGCGGCGGAGAGATAGTCTCCGGCGAAGGCCACGCCGTTGACCGACCAGTGGATGCGACCGCCGGCGGCGTAGTATCCGGCGGCGGAGCGGGATCGGCGGGCGAAGTAGAAGGAGAGACCGAGGACCAGAGCGACGAAGATGACAAAGGTACCGACGGCGAGAGGCTCCATCTATGGCTCCTCCTTCCGCGGCCTGGCATTGTACATGGCGTGTTCTTGCCGGGAACACATTCGGTTGTAAATCAGCGCCATGACCAGAGCCAGGATAATGAGACCAAACCCGTACACCACCGCGAGATTCAGACCGAAGACCACGATTGTTTCCATGACGATGGGTTTGACCAAGTTGATGAGAACGAACGCGGCATAGATCAGCGCGTAGGGGATGAACATCTGGACCCCGAGCTTCATCTTGTAGCCCACAGCGGGATCCGAGCCCGATCGGGCGGAAGGTTCATGGAGCATCGTGCTCTCCTCTAGAGTTAAGCAGAACTTGATCCACAAACGAAGGAGTATGCGATTCCCTTCTATATGGGTCAACCGAATTCCGCCGACCTGCCTCGAAATCCCGGGAGGACGTCATTCCGAGTCGGTGATCACCCCGTCGCGGTCGCGAGGAAACGCATCTGCCAGGTCGTTTGGGTTTTCGGGAAGCAGAGGCTGGCAGGTCATCTTAGGACGAGACCCGTTGCTGTGCCCGGCGTTCCCGCACTCGTGCCCGTAGGGGGGTTGCAGAAGGCACAGGCGGTCCCTAGCTGGATCGGCGGCGGATCAGGGCCCGCGCCTTGTTGCCCCAGGGGCAGAGTTGGTAAAGAGCATTCTCCACCGGCTGCAGCGAATAGGTGGTCCAGCATTCGAGATCGAAGCCCGTCCGGCGGAGAAGATGCGTAAAAGACTCGAGGCAGTACTCGTTGCAGTGTCCCGGCACATAGTGCTCGGCATATCGCTTTCGCTTGAGCCCGACTCTCTCGAGGGCGCGCTTCACACGGAGATCGAGGGCGTCGATGTTCGGGAACTCGAGGACCGCCAAACCGCCGGGCCGGAGTAGATCGCGGATCTTCGCCATCGCGAGGATGGGGTCCGGCAGGTGTTCGAGGACATGCCGCAGGAAGACGAGATCGAAGCCCTCGCGCGCAATATCAGATCGTTTGACGTCGTAGAGCAGGAAGTCCGACACCACGACCGACACACCCAAGGCCGCCTGCGCCCGTTCGGCCATGTAGGGGGAGAGCTCCAGCCCCTGCACTTGCCAGCCATCTTGATGTGCAAGGTGGAGAATCCGTCCGTTCCCACAGCCGATGTCGATCAACCGGCCGGGGCTCTTGAGCCGCGAGCGGACGAAGTCCCAGGCTGCCGTTTGCCCGCGATTGTGCCGATGCTCGACATCGAGAGGGTCGACGTAAGCATCACCGTACTTTCCCTGATTGAGACCTGCGGACAGATCGTAGTTCACGAGCCGGCAGCGCTGACACCGATAGAAGCGATAGCGACGGTCGTTTCCCTGCGTGTAGTGGAGGCGAAGGTCGGTTCCACCGCAGAGCCGGCACGCGAATCCGGGCGCCGCAAGGTGCATGCGCGGACGCCCGATCCCGGAACGCACCTCGTGCTTCACGTCCCTCCACCCGTGGATCAAGCGGTCGTACGCGGCCGCGAGCCGATATGCGCACGTCCCTGATATCGAACCAAGGTGGCGGGCAAGCTCTGGCCGGCTGTTCACCAAGAGCACAAAATCGTAGCACTCCGACCAGCGTCCGAATCGAGCGGGGCGAGGCCGGCAATCGATGAGGTGAACGCCCAAGTCGTTCCCCAGAAAGTTGGCGATGTGTGGGTCGCCATGCACCCACCCAATCTGGTGAAGCAGTTGCAGCGTCTGTACCACCAGAGGGTATTGATCTCGACCGCATGCGGTCGCCTCGACGAAGAAGTAGAACATCCATGAGTCGACGATCATACCCCGAGACCGCCGCTCGAGCGCGCAGATATACTCCGGGACCGGAATGGCCTTGCGCCGAACGTGTAGACAGGCGCGGACGGTGGCGGCGGCCTCCCCCGATCGGAGGAGTGTGGTGAAGCGACTCCAGCCTCCTTCGTTCTTGAGGCGCGGAGACTTCGCCACCACGAGAAGCCCGTCGACCTCAAAAACACCAACATAGCTCCGATAATCGTCGCGCAGCGGCTCGACCGCCGGTGGCGGTGGTGCGAACTGAGTCAAGCGGCGCGCCAACTCCTGATGCGCGGGCACCGCCCGAACCAGCCACCCGTTCTGGCGAAACTCGATGAGGCCGTCTTTCATCTTCGGCTCCTGCGCGGGACCCTGGCCCGCATTTCTCACCAGCATTCTGCTGCAACGGCGTTTAGGGCCGCACCTGCCGCGCCGCGCTCGCTCGGCCTCCTCGGCATACTGCACCGAGTATGCCTGCGTCGTCCTCGCATCGCGCGACTTGCATCTCCGGCCCTCTGACGCCGTTTCGCGACGAACGGTGGTGAGAAGTGCGGGCTAGCTCTGGGACTGACCTCCGGGAAGGTAGGCCGCGCCCGTCGACGGTGTGGCCCGCTTTCCAACGGAGCCCGTAGTTCCCGAAACCCGAAGTCTCCTTGGGTCATGCGGCTTACCGCCCGCTCGATCACTTGGCCCCGCGGTTCCAGCAGATCCATGGCCTTCGGCGGTGGTCAATGTAGCATGATCGGACGCCCACATTCGTTGAGTTTCTCGCTTCGTTCATCGGGGACCCCGGTGTTACGGGGGTTTTCGGGGAGTTGCACCCGATGTCTCTCTCGTGAACCCCGTTGGCGCTGTCACGCTTGTGATTACGTCAGACGGGACCTTTGGCTGCGTTCGGCGTTTCCCCCTTCGTGCCAAGGCGTGGACGAGGTTTACAGAAGGGACGGGCATTCTCGATAGCGCGATCCGCCGGGCTGTGCTAGCATCTTCTCCGCAATAAGGAAGAACCGCCCTGAAAGGGGGTCGCCGATGTTCCTCCGTTCAATCGGCATTCTCGCCCGGGTTCTGGTCGTTCTTGCGGCTGCTCTGATCCCCGCGTGCGCCTCAGCAGCGACGATCATCGGACAGCAGACCGACCCGCAGCATGAATCCATCCTGGCACATCTCGACATCGTCTCGGCGAAGATCGAGCAGGCGGGCGGCCAACTGACCTTCACCATTGAAGCCCGCGGAGCGATCCCGACCTCGCTGCCCAACCCCGAAGATGTCTTGACCTACCTGTGGTTCATCGACACCGATGAGAATGGTGCCACGGGTCAACCTCACGGAACGCTCGGCAGCGAGTTCAACGTCAGGGCGGTCGTCGGCCAGGTCTATGGTGGCGGCTTCGTTGATGTGACCGGGGGCGAACCCGGGGGCGGAGTAGGGACCGTCGTCATCGCGGGCAACACGATCTCTATCACGATCTGGCTGTCGCAGATCGCCAGCCCCGCCGACTTCGATTGGCGCTGTGCATCGTTCGGGATCTCGAACGGAGGGTACGTCCCGGGCAACCCTGATACGATCGTGACCTACAGCGAAACACTTCCCTACACGCCCCCGGCGCGCGTCACGGTGACGACTCCGATCCTGGAGCTGTGTCCCACGGGCCCGGAGACCGGGCAGATCGATGTCGTGATCCGGGATGCCGGCGGCGCGATCCTGCCGAACGAGGAACATGTCATAACCTACCACAGCACCAACGATGCGGTCGCGACAGTAGATCAGACGGGGCTTGTCACGGCGATCGTCCCGCCTGAGTTCCACTGGCAGACGCCATACATCGAGGTTTGGGCCGACGGACTCATGGCCGACAACTTTTCGGTGATCCGGGTGAACTCGATCGACGTCGGCGTCACGCACCAAAGTTACCCGTCCCAGCACGTGACCTTCTGGGTCCCGCCGATGATCGAGGGGGTGAATCTCGAAGCGATCACGGAGGACTACGAGATTGTGGGTGCGACGGAACGCGCTTACCTGGCCCAAGCGATCGGGGTCGGGACCGTTCCGACGAGCGGCGGGATGGAGTACTTCGTTCTCGACGTGGCGAACGATCCGGAGACGTCCGTTTGCGGTGCGAGCGGCAATCCGATCCGCTTGGGGTGGCTCTATGGCGTGCCGGTCCACAACAGCTGCTACATCGTGAACGATCCGGCCAATCGCGTCCCGCAGTGGTTCGTACTTTGGCACGAGATGGGTCACAATTTCACATCCGCCTGCTACGCGTTCAATCTCTTCTGCATGGGACCGTCAGGTCCGCACAACGCCGCCTACAGTGAGGGTCTCGCATCGCTGGCCGCGACGTGGTCCCGGCATATGGTATTGGCCAAGCCGCAAGGGCTGGGACCCATGGCCCTCAACGACATCGAGCAGCACTTCAGCAACTACGAATCCGTTTGGCGGCAGGATCTCGTCAACTACAAGAACGCCGGACCTGACTATGACACGATGGACGCCAACGTCCTCGACGGCATTCTCCTGGAATTGCACGACCAGTACGGCATGGATCTTTGGTTCGACCTGTTCAGCACTTTTCTGCCGCCGGATGCCCCATTGCCCGTGACGATCGACACGAAAGAGAAGCAGGCGACCTGGTTCGTCGCAGCGGTCAGCGTCTCGGCCGGTGAAGATCTGCGGGGCTTCTTCGCGACCGAGTATGGCTTCCCGATTGACGATGCTTTTTGGGCAGAGATCGAGGGGATGGTGGAGGAGAGAATCGCTGCGCGGAGCTGGGTGCCGGTCGGCGTCGAAGAGGAAGCGGATATCGCCGTCGATAGCGACCGAATTCTTATGAACGCGCCGAACCCATTCAAGGACAATACGACGATCCGCTTCCTCACAACGGGCGAAGGTCGGGTCGGTCTATCGATTCACAGTGTGTGTGGGAGCCGCGTGGCGACGATTCTGGAGCGTGTCCTACCCGCAGGAGAGCACACCCTATACTGGGATGGGCGTGACACCGAGGGTCATCGCGTTGCATCCGGAGCTTATCTGGCTCGGTTGGTCACGGCCGCGCGGATCAGCGAGAGGAAGCTGATTGTCGTAAGGTGACGCGGTGATTGCTCCCTGAGGGCGACCGCTGCAATCGTGAGAGGGCGGTCGCCCTCCGCTTACGAGCTCCGTACTCCGCGCAAACCCCGTCCGGGCTGCCATGATTGCAGGTACGTCGACCAGGCCGACGAGAACGAAGCTTGTAGGAGGGACGCCTTAGCTCTTCTTCTTCGTGATCGCCGCAAACCGAGCAATCTGCTGGCGGACCCTTTTTGAGGAACACTTGGGGCATGACACCTTTGCCGTTTCGTGTTTCATGATTCCCATCGTCTTGGCAAAGCTCTTTCCGCAGGCTGCGCACCGATAAGCATACTCCGGCATTCCATTCCTCCTCTCCACTTGGCCCGCCTCGATTATAAGGGGTGGGCCGCCTCGGGGGAAGATCGGACCCCCGTTATCAAGCACTCGCGAGGGATGTGAACCTGCAGCCTTGACCGAACGGTGTTAGGGAGTCCTCCTACCCGGCCGTCGCCTCGTCGTACTCCCGCACCAGCGTGTGCATCAGTTCCTTCACCGAAACGATGGCCGTCGTGCGGTAGGCGTTGGCCCCGGCAAAGGAGAACCCTTGGGTGAGAATGCCCCTTTGCGCGTTGATCAGCGCCAGCGCGATGCAGTACGGGGTATTCTCGAAATCACAGGTAATGATGCAGTGATAGGGGCACTGGTACGGCTGCTTTTCCCCGCGATTGATCGCTTCGATGAACTGGTTGCGGATGGCGCGCCCCGGCATCCCGACCGGACTCTTGATGATCACGATATCCTCTTCCTTGGCGTCGAGATAGGTCTGCTTGAACGCCTCGGAAGCATCACACTCATGGGTAGTCACGAAGCGCGTGGCCATCTGCACGCCTCCGGCGCCCAAGTCCAGGAAACGGCGGATGTCCGCACCGGTATAGACTCCCCCCGCGGCGATGATGGGGATGGCCTTCCCAGCCGCGTCGGCAAACGGCCGCACCGCCTCGATCACTTCCGGCACCAGTCGTTCGAGGGCAAAGGCCGGATCGGCAATCTGCTCCAGCGTGAATCCAAGGTGACCGCCTGCGCGCGGTCCTTCCACCACTAGAGCATCGGGCGGGTAGTCGAATCGCGTCGTCCACCGCTTGCAGAGCAGGGCTGCCGCGCGCCCCGAGGAGACAATCGGCACCAACTTGGTGCGCGTGTCCTGGTCGCGATACTGCGGCAGGTTGAGCGGCAGGCCGGCGCCCGAGAAGATGACATCGATTTTCTCTTCAATGGCCGTGCGCGCGATGTCGGCGTAGTTCGAGACCGCTACCATGATGTTCAGGCCGAGAATGCCGTGCGTGGCCGCCCGGGCCTTGCGAATCTCCCTGCGCAGAGCGCGCAGGTTGGCTTCGGCGTAGTCCGTATAGAAATCGGGTTCCGTCATGCCGATCCCGGCGGAGGCGATCACCCCGATTCCTCCCTCGTTCGCAACCGCGGAGGCCAGGCCGGACAGCGAGATCCCGACCCCCATACCGCCCTGAACAATCGGTACACGGGCGGTCAGATCGCCGATGCGGAGCGGCCTGAGCGTGTTGACCATCTAGAATCCTCATCTGAATGTGCACCCTTCAACCCTGCGGGGCAGAGAGCGGGGCGGTCCCGAGGGGGACAGAATAAACTCCCTCGAGGATGGCAAGATCCTCCACCCATGACGGAGTGCCGTCTACCAAAAGAACTTCGCAAGCCGATAGGAAGAACGAACGCCCCTCACCCCGTGCCTTCTATACACCCCATCCGACGGCCGGGTCGAGAACGATCCATCTCGCCGCCGGGTCCAGCTGCCTCTCGGGCGATCCTACGCCGTTGGAATCGTGGAGACCATACCTCGTTCACCCAGGCGGTCACTGCTGACGCACATCGACCTTCGGGGGCCAGCGGGATCGGGAACAAGCTGCGATCACGCCGCCCTGCGCCAGCAACTCACCATCTGCCAACGGTCTCAGAAACGTGCCCAGCTTCGAACCGGGGACCGCGTCTTCTGGGTCGTCCTCCGCAGGCGCAGGCCTGACTGGACCCGCCCGCTCATCATCGTCTAGCCCGAGACCATCATCCCTGCACCGCCAAGGATTCAGGCTGCCATGTCGCACCAGCGCATCTCTCGTGACCGTCCCGAGTGGGGTTAGGGCAAGATCGCCGAATAACTCGCAGCCAAGTGGTGACTCTCCATTGTGCCTTCCAGAAACCCCCGTCTAGATTGCCGCTGCTACAGTTACCTGGAATCCGGGAGGACGCGAGTTCGCGAACCGTCCACTCCGGGGTCCGGTCTTCCCAGACCTGGTGCGTGACATCAGGGATCCTTGTCCCGCGAGATCTGGTATTCCTACCGCATCCCCCATCAGCCGGCACTTCCCGGCCTCCAGGAACTCCTTGCTCCGCAGCCATCCCACTCGATCCCATGATCCTCCCGAAGCCACACTCCGTCGAAGTCGTGGGTGCATGGTTCGCCCCGAAGAAAGCGATGCCGGCGCCGAGGCCCACGTAGGCACCAGAGGTCATGCCGTTGTGGAGTTTGCGCCGTGCAGCCGGAGTCACGTAGCAAGAGCTCCGGAGAACCTGGGACGGTTCAGGCCTCCAGTTCACCCTGGACCACGGGGTGGGCGGGTGCGTCGGCACCGGCGTAACTGCTACAGTTTTAGGGGCGACGGAGTCTTCAGGAGGGACAACCCATGATCCACCCGTACGACAACGCCACGCAGACCCGCTGGGACCGAGGCGAGTTCAAGGTCCAGCTCAACCTGCCGAACAATCCGCGGCCCATGGGATTCTGCGACGGCAGCCCCGAGGACGTCGCCGAGCTCTTCTCCATTGCCGAGGCCGAGGGTACCGACGACGTGAAGATCCACAAGAAGCACCTCAAGGGCGGACGCGAGGTCTGGACCCTGGGTGGACCGGGCTGAGTGACGCACGCCGGTAGCAGTCGACCACTCTCGCCACGCGAGTTCCTACGATGCGTTTCTGGCTCCCCGGACGAGACCCTTGTCGGACCATTCTCTCTTTCCCGCTCCTCAATTCTGCCTGATCACGGTTTCGGTGAGCCGGATCAAGACCCACCTGTTGTCCGGTAATCGCTTCCACGAACAATGGGAACGAGTCTATCATTATCGTGCGCGGAGGCCGCAGGTCTTCCGTGTCTTCGTCCGCCTTGAACGGACGGTTCTGCCGGGCACTCAGGAGGGCTTCGCCATGAGCTTTCTCCGTCCTGGCGCGGTTGCATTCCTAGCTTCGTCAACTCGCTCCGCGTCCATCACCCGCACGACCACCGCCGCAGC
This sequence comes from uncultured bacterium, assembly GCA_964575675.1. GTDB lineage: Bacteria > Eisenbacteria > RBG-16-71-46 > CAIMUX01 > VGJL01 > CAZNRY01. Next base: position 18,040 of record CAZNRY010000016.1, on the reverse strand, counting down.
ACTGTTCCTCATCTGCACGCTTGCGGCGGCTCCTGCTCACGCCGACATACGTCGTGTGCAACCGGTGTTCGCCCGCGACGCGGTGACCCCTGTGAGACCCACTCTTGAAGGAACCGCCTGCGACACGCTCTGGGCGGACTCGATCCTCTACCGCCTCGAGCTTCCGAGCACCGTCTTCACCTTCGGTGACACCGTTCGCATGGTCTATCGGATCACCAACTACAGGAGCACCCAGGCCGTTTTCACTTTCGCGTCGACCTGCCAGGAATGGTTCGGCGTCTATCCCGATTCCTGCGGTCCCGGGCAGGCGGGTTGCGAGAGCACTTGGCACTCCGGTTGGAGCTGCTATTACACGCAGACGCGCCTTGAGATCGAACCCGGGGAATCGGCGGAGTATGTCCTTGATTGGCGTCAGCACACCGACGAAGGGTATCCAGCCTCTCCCGGGGCGTACACGGCCTACGGCACGCTTAAAATCACCGAGCTCTTCTACCCGCTCCTTCTCTCCGTCCCCTTCACCATCGTCCCGTACGGTCCGCGGCCGATCCAGGAAGCGCTCGATGCCGCGACCGCCGGAGACACTGTCCTCGTCGGGGCGGGCATCTACTACGAGAATCTCGTCCTGATGGACCAGCACGCCGGCGTCGTTCTGAAGTCGGATGACGGACCGCAGACGACGTTTCTCGATGGGGGCCGGCGGGGGAGCGTCGTGTACGCCTACTACACGCTATCGACCACGGTGATCGAAGGCTTCACGATCCGGGGGGGCAGGAATGCCGCCTCGCGCGAGTACTACGGGAGCTACACGCCCGGCGGTGGTGTGGCCTTGCTCCAGTCCGCTCACCCGGCCATCCGGAACAACATCATCCGGGACAACGAGAGCACAAGGGGCGGAGGAATCGCAGTCAACTACGCCTCGGACGTGCATATTGAGGGGAACCTGTTCCTCGACAACACCGCCACGGAGGCCGGGGGCGGCGTCTACGTGTCCCCTCCGAGCTATGGGACCGGCCCGTTCATCCTCCGATGCACGTTTGCCGGCAATCATGCGCCGAAGGGGGGAGGCGTCTTCCACAGTCCCGGGTCGTCCTCCCGGGTCAGCAACTGCATCTTCTACAGGAATGTGGCCGAAGTAGCTGGAGGCGGTCTGCACTGTCCCTCCTTCGGCGTCCCGCAAAACGTCTGCAACGACTTCTGGGAGAACGTCCCGGACGACATGTTCGACTGCGACAATGCCGTTAACCCCATCTTCGCCAATCCGCGCTTCTGCGCGCCGGACACCGACGACTACGCACTGCAAGACAACTCACCCTGCGCCGCCCTGATGAACCCGATCTGCGGGCAAGTGGGCGCATACGGGGTGGGGTGTTTGACGGCGGACGTCGGACACGACGCCTCGTCCGGTCTGACCCGCATGTCCGTGGCGCCGAACCCCGCGCCGGGTGACGTGCGTGTCCTCCTGCCGGCGGCCTGGCGCGGCTCCGCACCGGGCTCAACGCGGACCATCGAGATCCGGAGCATCACGGGAAGAAAGATCTGGTCGTCGCGCGTGGGCTCCGAGGCCCTTGTTTGGAACGGCCGCGATGCGAACGGTCGCCCTGTCCCCAGCGGGATCTACATGGTCGTGGCGCGCGAGGGCGGGAAGATCCTCGAGACGGTCACGCTGGTGCGTATCGAGTAGCCGGATGGCCGAAGCCGGGCGGGTCCGGGAACTCCATCCGGTCCCGCCGACCGCCGTCAAGTGAATCATACACAGCGGTCCTGGTCCGCGGAGACACGGAGGCAGGTTTTCCGTGGTTCGAGCGGCAGCGGCGAGGGGAAATACAATTGAACGCTCTCTCTTGCTTACCTACTCGGCGGGAATTCGAGACGCCGGATGCGGGTATCCGCGTTCTTGAACTGGCTCCCCGCTCCGAGTACGAACTTATGTCCTTCCGGCTAACGCTCTCAAACTAGACGTCACCGGGACGGCGAATCCTATCTCCGACCGTTGGACAGGGGTTTTCGCGGACTACGGCCCGCGATTGACGGCGGCAGGCGTTTCGGCAAGAATCAGCCCAGCCCGAACTGGAGGCAGACCGGAAAGGGGCGAGCAGAAAATGGGACACTGGGACAAGCTGACCGTGGAGCGGGTCGAGAGGAGCGAGGCGGGCGCTTCGATCTATCGCCTGCGAGGCCTTCTTTCGAACACCCCGGAGTCGTACGCGTTCCTCGACGAGTTCACCCAGCGCGTTCGGAAGGGAGAGAGGAAAATCGTCCTCAACATCGAAGGGGTCGAGCACGTGACCAGCGCGGGGGTCGGAATTCTCGCCGCATGCTATACGTCGCTCACGAACGCGGGGGGAAAGATGACCCTTGCGTTGGTCCCCACTCGCGCACGCGTGATCCTCAACGTACTGAAGATGCTCGAGTTGCTCGGCGATCACGCGACGGAAGAGGAGGCCGTGGCGGCCCTATCCTCCTGACTCCCCGGTCCCCAGTAGGACCATCCGAGGGGATGCGCCGCCTTCCGGTCAGCGGATCTTGACCAGGCCTCCGCGCGGATCCCGCATCGCCCCCGGCCCACGAAGGCGATAGACGCCCGGCGGTGCCGGGGAGCCCGTCTCGGTCCGGCCATCCCAGACGAACCGGGTTGCACGGGAGCCATCGGCAGCCAATGTTCGAATGAGGCGCCCGGCAACGTCGAAGACCTCGAGCCGCCCCGGGTTCTCTGGAGAGTTCGTTACGTGACTCCGGCCAGTTCGACTGAAGTCTGTTGGCGACGACAGGATTCCACCGCGCCGCCCACGCGAACAGCGCCCGCAAACCTGCATCCCCCCACCCCGTTGACCCCCGAGATCCCGATCCCGTAGGATCCGAGCGCCGTACGGCTCCCGGTCGCGGTGGTTGGGACCGCCGATCCTGGGCATCGACTCAGCGGATGGGAGGAAAGGCCATGGTTCCCCACCGGGCAAACGGCAGGGCTGCGCCCTGTCTAATCTTGATCCTCTTCGTCTCTTGGGCCTTCGCGGCGCCCGTGCTCGCGCAGCTCCCCCTCCCGCCGGGCCGCGTCGTCGTCACCGACACCCCAAACGATCCCGGCGACAGCATCGACCTCTCGTGGGAGCCGAGTCCGGACGAGTCGAACCCCGCAGCGAAGCTCGTCGGCTACGCGATCGAGCGCGGGCAGTCGGTCCAGGGTCCCTTCGAGCAGGTGGGCCAGGTTTCCCTCGGGACCGCTTCGTACACGGACAACGGCGTCAAGGACGGTACTGCCTACTACTATCGCGTGCGATCGGTCGGCCTGGGTGAAGGCGACTGGCGGTCGAGCGAGGTCGCGGGACCGATTCAATCGACCGGGCAGTGGTTCGACACGAAGAAGACGCCGACCTTGATCATGACCTTCATCTTCTGCATGGCCGTCATCGCGCTGATCGCGGCGGCCCGGCGCGGGAAGATCTTCTATGTTCGCCCGATCCCGGGACTCTCGGCCGTCGATGAGGCGATCGGCCGCGCCACCGAGATGGGCAAGCCGATCCTCTTCGTCCCCGGAATCGGCGGCTCAAGCGAGGTCGCGACGCTCGCCGCCTTCACGCTCCTCGGGCGCGTGGCCAAGAAGACGGCCGAGTACCAGACGCAGGTCCTCGTCCCCTGCTACGACCCGATCGTGATGACGATCGCGCAAGAGATCGTGAAGTCCTCCTATCTCGACGCGGGGCGTCCCGAGCTCTACCGCGAGCAGGACGTCTACTTCGTGACGCAGGACCAGTTCGGCTACACGGCCGCGGTCGCGGGGATCATGCTCCGCGAGCATCCGGCGACGAACTTCTACATCGGCAAGTTCTACGCCGAGAGCCTGGTCCTGGCCGAGACGGGGAACCTCGCGGGCTCGATCCAGATTGCGGGGACGGACGAGATCACGCAGATCCCCTTCTTCGTCGCGGCGTGCGACTACACGCTGATCGGCGAGGAGCTTTACGCTTCCAGCGCCTACCTCTCCCAGGAACCCCCGCTCCTCGGAACCCTCAAGGCGCAGGACTACGGAAAGGCGATCTCGGCGTTCCTGATCGCGGCGGGCGCGATCCTGGCGGCGCTGAACGCGCGGTGGTTCGTCGACTTCTTCCGGGTCCAGTAGGAGACATCGAACATGCAACGCGAACTGCCAAGGATCATTACGCTGGTGACGGGACTCTTCCTCGCGATCCAGTACTTCATCCCCCACAAAAGTTCGGTGAAGTTCTACGAGACCTCGCTCGATTGGCTCATCATCATCGGGATCTTCTCGATCATCCTCGGGATCCTTAGCCTTGTGAACCTCCACCTGAAGAAGATCCGCCGCAAGGAGTTCGCCTACCGTTACAGCTACGTCCTCCTCGCGGGGCTCGCCTACATGCTGATCGCGGCCGCGACGACCGGGACGGGCGAGCAGAGCTGGTTCATGAAGGGATACATCGGGGTCCTGAATCCGATCACGTCGACGATGTTCGCGCTCCTCGCCTTCTACATCGCCTCGGCCGCCTACAGGTCCTTCCGCGCGCGGAGCGTGATCGCGACGATCCTCTTGGTCTCGGCCGTCATCGTGATGCTCGGCCGCGTTCCGATGGGAGAGCAGCTGATTCCGGGGATCGCCAAGGTCTCGGATTGGCTCCTGAACGTTCCGAACATGGCCGCCAAGAGGGCGATCGCGATCGGACTGGGACTGGGCGGAAGCGCAACGGCGCTGAAAATCGTGCTGGGGATCGAAGCCCCGCACCTCCGGTAGGGGGAGGGGATGACGATGGGCAAGTTCAATCCGCTGCAACTCAGCCGGCACGTGATCTTCGCGCTGATCTTCCTCGCGGTCCTGATTCCGCTCTTCCTGCCGCCGCCCAAAACGGTGCGCGTGACGCCGGAAGTCCGGGTCGTCTACGACCGGATCAACTCGCTCAGGGCCGGCGAGATCGTCATGCTTCCCTGCGAGTACGATCCGTCGATGGCGGCCGAGATGTCGCCCATGCACCTCGCCATACTCCGGCACTGCTTCGGCAAGAACCTGCGCGTCCTCACGACGTGCCTCATGTCGAACGGCGTCTCGCTCATCGAAAGCGAGCTCCGCCTGGTCGCCGGCGAGTACGGGAAGAAGTACGGCGAGGACTACGTCTTCCTCGGATACAAGCCGTACCCGGGAATCATCATCATGGCGATGGGCGAGGATTTCCGGAATCCGTTCCCGACCGACTACTACAACACGCCGCTCGATCAGATCCCGATGATGAAGGGGGTCAAGAACTACCAGAACGTCGCGCTCGTCCTCACGATCAACTCGACGAGCGGCATCGACTACTGGATCATCTACGGGACGGGACGCTACAAGTTCCCGCTCGCCCTCGGTTCGTCCGCAGTCATGGCCCCCAACTACTACAACTACCTCCAGTCTGGACAGATCTTCGGACTGATCGGCGGCTTGAGGGGCGCGGCCGAGTACGAGGAGCTGGTCAACCACCCGGGCAAGGCGGTGCGGGGGATGTTCGTGCAGTCGATCTCGCACCTTCTCATCGTCGCCTTCATCATCCTGGGCAATGTCGCCTACGTCGTCGAGCGCCGGCGGGGAAGGATCTAGGGGCCATGGAACAGCACATCATCTACACGCTCGCGGCGCTGCTGACGATCTGCGTTTTCTCGTTCCTCTGGAAGGACAATCCCCTCTACAAGTTCGCGGAGCACCTCGTGGTGGGGGTCTCGGCCGGCTACTTCACCGTGATCGTGGTCACGACGTCCCTCCTGCCGAAGCTGGTCGACCCGATCAAGCGCGTCGTGACCGGGACGTCGACGAGCGTCCTCGATCCCCTCGTGTTCATCCCTCTGTTCGTGGGGCTCATGCTCTTCACGCGGTTCGTCCCGAAGTACGGCTGGATCGCCCGGATCCCGATCGCCTACATCCTGGGCGTGGGAAGCGGTGCCGCGGTCCCATTGATGCTCCAGACGAGCGTGATCCAGCAGATCTACCCGACGATGGCCATGTTCCTGCCGGGCGCTTCGGGAGGCGCGTGGGCGCTGGCCAGCAATCTCCTCGTGATCCTGGGCGTCCTCTGCGGGCTCGCTTACTTCTTCTTCTCGGCGCGGCACGTTGGCGTGCTGGGCGGAATGTCGAAGGTGGGGATCTGGACCCTCATGATCGGATTCGGGGCGAGCTTCGGCTACACGGTGATGAGCCGAATCAGCCTGCTCTACGGGCGCGTGGACTTCCTCGTCTTCGAATGGGCAGGGCCATTGCTGCGGACGATCTTCTAGGGTATTCGGGCCCCGCACGCCTGCGTCTCGCGGCCCGCATCCGCGGTGGTCAGAACTCTACCCTCAGATCTCGACCGGCTGCGCGAGATCGGGGATGTAGGGGACCCAGGACGTCTTCTGCTGGCCGTGGGGAATCGAAAGGCAGGGAGACCAGGTGGGCTCGCGAGGCTCGCGAATCAATCGGACGCCCGCTTCGGCAAGCGTCCGATTCGATTTTCGGCGGTTGCACTTCACGCACGAGAGAACGCAGTTGATCCAGTTGGTCTTGCCGCCGCGCGATCGCGGCATCACGTGGTCCACCGTCAGGTCCTCGATCGAAGGCCGCGTGCCGCAGTACTGGCAGGCGTTGTGGTCCCTCCGATAGACATTGCGGCGCGAGAAGGTGACCCTCCGGCGCGGGACCTGGTCGTAGTCGCTCAGGAGCAAGATCTCCGGCACCTTCAATCGATACCGGACCGCGTGGACGCACGGCTCGCCGTCGTCGATCTCCAGGCTCGCCCACGAGTCGAAGTCGTGGATGCTCGAGTCCCCCGTGTGAACGGCCCGGGCAGCCGAGCGATACAGAAGGCAGAGGGCCTTCCGGACGGAGGTCGTCCCCACAGCCGTCCAGTAGCTGTTGAGGACGAGCGTTCTTTCTTGGAGTACCATGTTCCTGCGAAATCCTTGGGAATCAGGATAGCAGACCCAAGGGGCGACTTCCAAGGATTGGGCGCGGTGACATGCAATGCGGCGGGTCGCAAGATCCGGCGCCGGGGGAGCAGAAGAATGAGCTACAGACTCGAGGGAACGATCGGTTCCCAGTCCATGAAGTGGACGCTCGAAGACGGCTCGCATCGGGTGGGCAGGGGCCAGGGGAACGAGATCGTCGTCCCCCACGGCGCCGTCTCCCGCGAGCACGCCGTCATACGAGTCGACGGGGAGAAGATAGAAATCGAGGACCTCGGCAGCCGCAACGGGACCTTCATCAATGGACGGGGCCTCACGGGCTCGAGCGCCGTGGCGGCCGGTTCCCGGATACGGTTCGGAACGGTCGAGCTGGTGCTCGCGAGGGAGGGTTTCCCCACTCCCCCGCCGGAGGGCCAAGCGGACCGGCCCGATCGAGCGCACGAAGGAACCGTCCTCTTCGAGACGGACAATGTCCTTTCGTCCAAGCGCGTGAAATGGGACGAGGTCCAGAGCAAGATCGACACGGGCTCGTTTCTGGAACGGAGTCTCTTCCGCGTGGTGACCGAGGCGGGCGGACTTCTCGTCATGCCGCGCCCCATCGAGGACGTCTTCAAGGAGGTGCTGCGCATGGCCGCGAGCATCATCCCCGCGAGGCGGATCCTTCTGCTGCTGCAAGAGAACGAGAAGAGCGAACCGGTCGTTCGGGCGGCATGGCCGGAGGAACAGGCGGCCGATCATCGCATCATGCTGAGCCACACCCTGCTCGATGCCGTTCTGCAGGGACGGGAGTCGGTCCTCGTGACCGACGCCCAGTTCGATCCACGCTTCGCCGGGCACGCGAGCATCGTCGCTTCCCAGATCCGCTCGGCCCTCGTCGCGCCCCTCTTCGACAACGAGCGCGTGCTCGGTCTGATCTATGCCGACACGAACGATCCCGTGTTGCACTACAACCAGGACCAGCTCCGGGCGTTCACGATGTTCGCGAACCTGACGGCTGTGAAGATCACGAACACGCGGCTGCTCGAGGCCGAGCGCGACAAGGAGCGGATGGAGCAGGAGATGGCGACCGCCGCGCGGATCCAGCAGAGCCTGCTGCCACCGTCGCTGCCGGAAATCGCGGGCTACGAGGTCGCGGCGCACCAGACGCCGTGCCTCATGACCGGCGGCGACCTCTACGATGTCGCGCCCCTTGCCGGCGGCGCGGTCGCCCTGGCGGTCGGCGATGTCAGCGGCAAGGGAATCGGCGCGGCGCTCTTGATGTCGCACGTCATGGCATCGATGCGGCTTCTGTACGACGAGACGATTCCCCTGGGCGTGATGATGGACCGGATCCACGGGCAGGTGCTGCGTTCATCGGGCCCGTCGCATTTCGTGACCCTCTTTTTGGGAAAACTCGACCCCTCCGCGCACGAGCTCGAGTACGTGAGCGCCGGACACAACCCGGCGATCGCGATCGATCCGGATGGTGGCGTGCAGATGTTCGATGCCACGGGGACGCCGGCCGGACTGATCGCCGGGGTGACCTTCGATACGGCGCGGATCGCCGTTCCCCCCGGCGGGATCGTCTGCGTCTACTCGGACGGCGTCACGGAGGCCCAGGACAAGGATGACGAGTTCTTTGGCGAGGAGCGGTTGATCGAGAGCATCAAGAAACGGCGCGAGTCCCCGCTGGGCGAGGTGCTGGCCGGAGTCATCGCCGATCTGCATGCGTTCCTGGGCAGCACCCCCCCCAACGATGACATAACGTTGGTGCTGCTGCGGAGAAACGCATCGTAGGCGCCCATCCCCCGTCCCGCTTGACCCTCGGGCGGTCCCTATGGGAAACTTTCATGTTTGTGTTTCGATCCACACCGCGCGCGAGATGAGCCCGGACGAACAAAGGAGCCGCCGCCGATGAGCAGGACCGACGAGATCTGCCGCCAAGCGAGCACGCACTACGCCCAGTGGGACAAGGTCGCCGACATGGTCGATCAGTTGATCGACATGATGGTGAACTACCGCCAGAGCGGGCATCCCGGGGGCTCTCGCTCGAAGGTCCACGCCCTGGTCGCGACCCTGCTCGGCGACGTGATGCGATGGGACCCGCGCAGACCCGAGAAGCGGTTTGCTGACCGTTTCGTCCTTGTCGCGGGGCACACGGCCCCGCTTGTCTACGCGACCCTGCCCGTCTTGAACGAAGCGCTCCGCGTGAAGCTCCGGCAGACGGGCGATTCACGGTACGAGATCGCCGACGAGGCGAAGCGCGCGCTCTACTGGGAAGACCTCCTCGGTTTCCGCCGGCGCGGCGGGCTGCCGGGACACGCCGAAATGGACGGCAAGACCCTCTTCTTCAAGGCCAACACTGGCCCATCGGGGCACGGCAGTCCCCCTTCGGCGGGCCAGGCTCTGGCGCTGAAGCGCGCCGGCGCGTCGGGCGTCCGCGTCTTCGCGTTCGAGGGCGAGGGAGGGCTGACCGCGGGCGCGTCGCACGAGACCAAGAACTCCGCCTGGGGGCTTGGCCTCGACAATCTCGTCTACGTGATCGACTGGAACGATTTCGGGATCGACGACCATCCCGTCTCCAGCGTCGTGCACGGCACGCCGGAAGACTGGTTCCGGCCGTACGGATGGCGCGTCCTCGGAACCGAGAACGGAAGCGATTTCACTCACGTCCACCCCGCGCTCGCAGAGGCGATCCACGGAGAGTCGACGGGCGCGCCGACGATGGTCTGGGTCAAGACGCGGAAGGGACGCGGCTACCTCAAGTACGACCACAAGAGCCACGGATCGCCGCACAGTCCCGCCGACTGCGAGCTCTACTGGGAGACGAAGCGTCCCTTCGCCGAGAAGTACGGGGTCGACCTTGCGGGATTCGGCCAGCCGGCCCCGAAGGATCCCGAAGCATTTCGGAAGCAGACCGAGACGAATCTTCGCAAGGTGATCGAGGTCCTCCATCGCGATCAGGAATTGGTCGACTACCTAGCCGCGACTCTCGTGCGGATCGGCGATTCGGTTCCGCGGGAGATCGAAGGGTTCCGCCTGGGTCGCGTGATGCCCGGCGAACGAACGGGCGACGCCGCTGGCTCGGGCTCCGGCGGCCCCGCGAGCGCAGGCTCGAGCAACACCGCTGGCTCCCTCGCATCCCGGACCCCCTGCGGCGATCCGAAGCTCCTCGACTTTCGCTCCTACCCCGAATCCCTCTGGGCGAAGCCGGGCGAGAAGCAGCCGAACCGGGCCGCCCTGGGCAAGTGGGGCGCGTGGGTCAACAGCACCTGCAAGAAGGCATACGGCCGGCCGCTCTTCCTCGTCATGTCAGCCGACCTTGCGGGTTCTACGAACATCGCCGGATTCGCCGACGGTTGGGAGGACATGGCCGGCTTCGGCAAGTACGACCGCGCGCACAATCCCGAGGGAGCGCTCCTTCCGCAGGAGATCACCGAGTTCACGAACGCGGGGATCTCGGCGGGGATTGCGACGGTGAACTTTGCGCAGGACCCGTACAAGGAGTTCGACGGTTTCTACACGGCCTGCTCGACCTATGGGAGCTTCTCTTATCTTAAATACGGACCGATGCGTCTCTTCAGCCAGCTTGCGCAGGACTGTCCGCTGAAGGTGGGGAAAGTGATCTGGATCGCTGGGCACTCCGGCCCCGAAACCGCGGACGACAGCAGGACGCACTTCGGCGTCTTCGAGCCGGGCGTGACGCAGCTTTTCCCCGACGGGCAGGTCTGCGACCTCCACCCGTGGGAGTACAACGAAGTGCCGGTCGTGCTCGCGGCCGCGCTCTCGTCGAGTGCGCCGATCGTCGCGCTGCACCTCACGCGCCCCGCGGTCACGATCCCCGATCGCGGGCGGATAGGATGCGCGCACCACTTCGAGGCCGCGCGCGGCGCTTACCTGATCCGCCCCTACGCTCCGGGCAGGCCCCGCATGGGGTGCATACTGGTTCAGGGGACGATGAGCACGAGCAATCTGATCGAGATCCTGCCCGAGATCGAGCGCGCGGGATTGAACGTCAAGATCGTCGCGGCGATCAGCCCGCAGCTCTTCACCGCCCAGGACGAGAGTTACCGCTCATCGATCCTGAGCCCCGCGGATCGGTGCGACGCGACCTTCATCTCGAACCGCTCCCGGCGCCTGATGACCGATTGGATGCTCCACCCGATCGCCAACGAGTACGCGATGACATCGGACTTCGACGATCGTTGGCGGACCGGCGGGACGCTCGATGAGGTGATCGAGGAGGCGCATCTGTCCCCCGCATGGCTCCTGCGCGGGATCGAACGGTTCGCACGTGAACGCAAAAAGCGCCTCGCTCGGCTGCGGGAGGCAATCGACGGGGCGCAGGGGCAATAGTTCTCTAGCGCCGGAATCATCCCAGCCCGCCGCGCTGGCTGCCGGGAAACGATGACTGAGGCGGCGGCCCTAACTCCTTCGACGCCACAGCCGCGGACCGTATGTTGACCCTCGTGCCGGCCGAACGCCGGCGCCCCTAGCTTGCGACAGGCCATTAGGTTCCCATCGCGATTCGCCGGCTACAATACTTATGCGCTTATTCCACCGCCGATGAAGGCTTATCCACAGTCGACGATAACGTGCTTCCAATCAACAAGGTAGATCGGGTACAATTGTCAGCGGCTACCGGCTTGCTGCACTCCTAGCGACGGGGCCGATGCTGGGTACATCTTCATCAAGGGGGAACGACATGAGGATCTTGCTCGCGCTGCTTCTGGTCCTTGCCCTGCTCACGCCCGCGGCGTGGGCGCAGGTTCCGCGAGGAGTCATCGCAGAGGACGCTACCGCGACCTGGTGTGTCTATTGTCCCGACGCCTACGCAGGCCTCGAGGTGATGAAGACGCGCTACGACGCGACCGAGTTCATGTCTCTCCGCTACTACTCGTCGAGCGGCGGCGGCCAGCTCTACACCGCCGAGACGAACGCGCGGATCGCGTACTACGGGGTCACCGGATTTCCGACCGTCATCTTCGACGGGAAGAGCCAGGTGATCGGCGGCGGCACGGTCGTCGCCACCGGCGCATCGTACGATCCGATCGTCGGCACGGGGATCGGGAAGCCCTCCCCCCTCAAGATCACGATCAACAGCATCGATCTCCTGCAGCCAGCCGGCTCGATCGATCTGGACATCGAGGTCGCCGAGACGATTGCGACGAGCATCGCCAACGTCAAGATCCGCATGGCGATCCTCGAGAACAACGTCACGAACCCCTACAACGGCGAGAACATGGTCGACGTGACGCGCGACATGCTCCCCGACGTCGCCCTGAGTGTCTCGACGCTCGGACAGGTGCAGAACGTCAACCAGGCCTTCTCGCTGGATCCCGCATGGAAGACGGCCGACCTCTGGCTCGCCGTTTTCGTCCAGGACGACACCGGCAAGACGGTTCTTCAGGGCGCGAACTCCCGCCCCCAGCCGGCCTACTCGCCGCGGTTCTGGGCGAAGGGCGACCGGGCCGTCGTGGGCTCCCCGACGGGGACCTACTCGTACGATGACTTCGCCGTTTTCAACGGCGGAACCCAGCCCGACGTGATCCGGGTCACGCTCGATCGCAGCGCCGTCCCGGCGGCCTGGGGCTGCGAGTTCACGGACGGGGTGACGACCATCGACAGCTTCTTCGACATATTCCTCGCCCCCGGCGAAGGCCACACTTTCCACATGAATGTCTCACCGGTCGGTTATGGATACGGCGGCCCCAAGATCGTCCTGACCTCGGCAAACCTCCCCGGCAGAACGCGCGAGATCGGTTACACCTACATCACAGACGATGTCCAGGTCCTGCTCGTTGATGATGGCGGCAACAGCACGTATCAGGGATACCTGAAGACGGCCCTGACCGCCTATGGCGCAAGCTACGGCGTTTGGGACACGAACTTCGCCACCATCACCGGCCCGATCCTCGCGAACTTCCCCGTCGCCGTCTGGTCGTGCGCCCTCGCCTACCCGACCCTGACGTCGACGGATCGCGCGGCGATCACGAGCTACCTCGCCGGCGGCGGCAAGCTCTTCCTCTCGGGCCAGGACATCGGGTGGGAGCTGTGCACGTCCAGCTCGGGCAACTACGACCCGGCCTGGTACAATGCGAATCTCCACGCCACCTACGTCATCGACGACACGAACGTCAACTCGGTGACCGGCGTGGCGGGCGATCCCGTCTCGAACGGAATGTCCATGGCGCTCACGGCCGCCCTGAATCCGTATCCGGATGCGATCAATGCCCGGGATGCATTCGCCTCCAACATCTTCACCTACAACGCGACCTACAAGGCGGGGATCAAGGTCGACACCGGGACGACCAAGATCGTCTACCTCGGCTTCGGATACGAGACGATCACGACCCAGGCGAACCGCGATCTCCTGATGCAAAGGGTCCTCGCGTGGTTCGGGCTCGTTCCGGCCGCGGCGGACGACCTTCCGCTCGTCGCGCGCTCCGCAAGGGTGGGCGCCTATCCGAACCCCGCGCCCGGCAGCGCGAACCTTCGGTTCGATCTGCCCGCGGCCAGGTCGGTCCGGCTCGGCATCTACGCGCTGGACGGCTCCCTGGTGCGGAACCTGGTCGATGAGGTTCGTCCGGCCGGATCGCACAATGTCCTCTGGGACGGCCGCAATGCCGCGGGGAACCTGGCGCCGTCGGGCGTCTACTTCTACCGCCTGCGTGCCGGCCAGGATGAGCCGAGCGGAAAGCTCGTCCTGACGAGGTAATCGCCGACACGCCCCCGAACCGGGGCGCTCTGACCAAGACCCGCCCGGGAGCGATTCCGGGCGGGTCTTCGCTTGGGGGTGCGGATCGAAGACCCGCGGGCGATCATGCATGCGCAAGCCGGTGCGCCCGCGAGGCCGGCTGACGCTGGCGGGGGCAGATGGTCCCGCAGGAGCTGCCCGCCGCGCGGACGCGACCTGCGGGTAACTCCGATGCTCGCCGCGCGAAGTGGGCCGCAGGCGCGAGCCAGGATGCTCGTTCTTCCCCGAGCGAGCGCCGGTCCGGAGGGACCATTTGTCCCGGCCAGCGTCAGCCGAATGACCTGTCCCATGCGCCGAGCGGAGGCGTCCCCCGAATGGCCGCCCGGAGAAGCATGGGCAAGAAGCATGGGCGAGCTGGCACGACGGGAACCGCAAGATTATCATTGCCGCCATGCGAAGATTCAGAGATCTCTCCCCCGCACGGGGACTGACCCACGAGGTGGGACGTTGGCTTGCCGCGCTCGATGAGCTGCGGCTCGGCACCCTTCTGCTCCTCCACGATCTCGGGCCCGACCATCTCGCATCGATCCCCGCTCCCAACATGAACAGCATCGGGACCTTGCTCACGCACATCGCGGAATCCGAAGCGTTCTGGATCGTCGAGCGGATCGGCGGACGCCCCTTGCCCGCCGAACGCCGCGAGCTCTATCGGATGGACATCTTCGGCCGGCAGCACGCTCCCCAGGCCGCGCGCGCCTCGGGCACATTCTTCGTCGGGATCCTCTCGGACCTGCGCATCGAAACGGAGGAGGTTCTGGCCGGAATCAACGACAAGGACCTCGACGGGAAACGAATCTGGAACGACCCGCGCCGCCCCGAAAATCAGGAAGTCTTCACGGTCCGCTGGATCCTGAATCACGTGCTCACCCACGAGGCGCATCATCGCGGGGAGATCGCGATGACGCGCAGGATGCTCGGAGCCGGCGAGCCCCCGGTTTTGAGCGATCGTCCCCGCGGCGAGAGCTGAAGATGAGAAACGCGGCTGCTCTTCTTTGCGGCTTCGCTTTTCTCTCCGCGACAATCGCCGCTGCGGGAGATCCCCCTCCATCCGATCCATCGCGCCACGGGCTGCGGGCTACAGATCCGGCCGTCGCGATCCTTCGCCTCGAAGACCGCAGGGACTTCGGCGCCGAACTCATCGCATTCCTCGCATCGAACGACCCCGCCACGCGCGGGCGCGCCGCGATCGCGGCCGGTCGGATCGGAGACGCGCGGGCGATCGACCCGCTCGCCGCGCTTCTTCACGACCGTGACCCCATCGTGCGGGCGAAGGCCGCCTTCGCGCTCGGAGAGATCGAGGACAGCGCCGCCGCGATTCCCTTAGCGCTCCTTCTTCGCGGAAACGGGGAGCGGGAACCGCATGTCCGCGCGCTGGCCGTCGAGGGACTCGGGAAGCTCCGCGCGGGACGATTCAAGTCGATCTGCGTCGCGACACTCTCCGATACGAACCGTGAGGTGAGCGAGGCGGCGGCGATTGCGTCCTGGCAGATGCAGGCATCGAGCGCGTGCAAGGAGCTCGTCCGGTTGGCCGGCGCCCCGCAGGTAGGCGACGATCTCCGCGGGAAGGCATCGTACGCGCTCATGCGGATGCTCGGCGCGGCCGCCCAAGGACGAACTCCCATCCCGGGAGGCGCTTCGCTTTCGGAGGAGGCGCGATCGCAGATCCGGGCCGTCCTGCTCGCCCGCGCCGCAGATCCCAGCGTGCTCTGCCGTCTCGCGGCAATGCGCGGTTTGGGTTCTTTCGCGGACGATGAAGCGCGCGGTGCACTTCGAACGGCGCTCTCCGATTTAGATTGGCGGGTTCGCGTGGAGGCCGTCCGCGCGTTGACCTCCCCGGCCGCGCAACCCGCTGCGGCCGATACGGGCGGGCCGACGAAATCCGAAGTCGCGGTCGACATGTCGCTGCTGCGACCGGCGCTCGAGGATGGCAACCCGAACGTGCGGATCGCTGCGGTCGAGGCGATGGGACAAAGCAACGCCGTCACGGGAGCGATCGTGGACTTGGGGGGGGTGCTTGGACGGCAGGATCTGAGCGACCGCGAGCGCGAGGTCGCGTCACTTGCGCTCGCCGCGCGCTGGAAGTCGATGCTCGAGACGGCCGCGCCTGCCGGGGCGGAGAGCGTCCGGATCGCGATCACAGATCTCGCGCGATCCCTCGCACAGAGCAAATCCTGGCCCCTGCGGGCCGCGGTGCCTGAGATCCTCGACCCGTCGGGCGCAGCCGATCGCGACCTCCTCGATCGACTCCTTCACGATGATCCGCGCGTCGCGAAAACAGCCGTCGAGCCGGCACTCAGACTGGCGGCGTCGGCGCGGCCCGCGGGGCAGAGCCTCCTCGCCGCGATGGAGTCACGGCTCGACTGGCTTCTCTCATCCCCCGATCCCGTGCTGCGCGCGATCACGATCGAGGCGGCGGGATCCGTGCTCGCCGACTCGAGCTATGTTGAGCGGGGCGCGGACCCGGACGCGCCGGCGGCGGCCTCGGACGCACCGACGGCCGGCTCGACCGCGCAAGCCGCGGGATGGCCAGACTGGATTGCCCTGCTCGCGCGGCAGTGGAAGCGGGCGCGGACGGATCGCGTAAATGACGAGACCCTTTCGATCGTCGGCCAGCTCGAACGCTTCGTGGGCGATCCTGTGGCGCAGGCGATCCTCCGCGAGGCTCTGTCATCGAACGACCCCCAAGTTCGCGGGCAAGCGCGGCGGATCCTGGCCGCGAAGCAGCTCACCGAAGCCTCCGCAGAGCCGCCAATCGAGACGGGGCGCTCCCGCGCCGAATACGCGACGATCCTGCGCTGGGCGGAGGAGGATCATCAGGTCGAGATCCGAACATCGCGGGGCGCGGTGCGGATCCGTCTCTTGGCGGGCGATGCGCCGCTCACATGCTGGAACTTCGTGCGCCTCGCCGAGTCCGGCTTCTACGATCGGGGCCGCTGGCACCGGATCGTCCCCGACTTCGTCGCGCAGGATGGCTGCCCGCGCGGGGACGGTTACGGCGGACCCGGATATGCTGTCCGATGCGAGATCAACGAGAAGCGATTCGTGACGGGCGCGGTCGGGATGGCGCTGTCGGGCAAGGACACGGGCGGAAGCCAGTTCTTCATCTGCCACAGCCCACAGCCCCACCTCGACGGACGCTACACGGTCTTCGGTCAGGTCGTGGACGGGATGGACGTCGTCGATCGCCTGATCCAGGGCGACCCGATCGAGTCAATCCGGCCGGTGCGGTAAGCGCGAGCTGGCGCGCCCGCGAGGCTGGCGCCCTGCTTGTTTAGCCGGCCGAGCGGGATGCGCCAAGCGAGCGCGACAGACACCGAGCGGAGGCACGCCCCGAATGATTCGCCCAGGATCCGCGGGCGTGCGGCCATGTCTCGTAGCGCAACGCCAGAGCGCAGGCGGGGCAAGAGCGGCGCGATTGCCCGTGACAGTCTACCGCCGGAGCAGCCGCATGAAGGGACATGGCGAACGAGCCGCAGGCCCAAGGCGGTCATGCAGGAGCGATGCCGCAGCGAGCTGCGCCATGCGCCGAGCGGGATGCGCCGAGCGAAGGCGATGCCCCGAATGAGTCACTCGAGAGCGACAGGCGCGATCTACCATCCTCGGCGCAGGCCGCATCGTTTCTTGCGGCTGTCCGTCCTTCGACGTTTCGTCGACGTGTAGACGTCGCGATCTTGCCGGATCGTTCGTCGGGTTGAGCCCTCACCATCGGGAATGTCGCGCCATTCCTGTGTTTTCGACACTTCTGCACGCGCCCTCACGTAGGCCCGCTTTCGGCCCGCGTCTTGCTTGTCCCTCTTAGTAACTCATTACTACTTCGGGAAAGCGTGGACCATGATGTCAATCGAAGGGAAACACGCAATCGCACGACGAGCGCCGGCGCGCACAGCGCGGAGGGCAGCGCCGTCTCGTCCGCGTGCGATGAATCCGTTGCACGCCGCGCCTCCTCTTGCGCCGCCCCCGTTGCCTACCGCGTCCCCGACCGACGCCAATGCGACGGGAGGCGCGTCAGTTCCGGCCACCGCAGCTTCCACGGACACAAAGGCGGCGGGGGCCGCATCGACTCTGCCTCCCGTGACGACTCCGGTACGCACGACGACCCCACTGGTCACGACAACTCCGCCGACCACGTCAAACTCCGTGGCCAGGTCATCGTTGCCGGCCGTTCCGGCCCCACCGAACACGGCGGCCACGCCATCGTTGCCTGCCCCACCGCCCGCGTCGAGCACATCGGCTCCGCCATCTCTGCCGGCCCCGCCGGTCACCCCCGATCCGCCGCGCATGGCGAGGACGGCGGCCCCCTCTTCTTTTCCTGTCGATCGCGATCCTCCTCCCCACCGCGAGGACCAGCGCCGGGTGGTCACCCGTCGACTCCTCGAGGCCATCGCGCGC
>CAZNRY010000015.1:0-35168 GCA_964575675.1 uncultured bacterium | reverse complement strand
ATCGAGGAGGAGCTGGGTGACGAGGCGCGGTATCCGGGACGCAGGGCGATTCACGGCGCGCCGGTTGCGACGGTAAGGAAACCAAGTGCTCCGGCGGGCGGCAAGAAGATGGCCGCTAAAGCGCCGGTCAAGAGGAAGGCGAAGAAGTAAGACGACCCCCCTGCTCGAAGGGGCACGGCCAGGGAGCGGCGCAATGAGTTGGGAACAAGATCCGTGGATGAATCCGGAGTTCCGGATGGCGCGCAGATCGCAGCAGCGCGACTGGCGGGCGGGACGGAAGCGGGTTCTCACGATTCTCGCGTGCACGATCGTCGTCTACGCGGCTTACCTCCTCGTGGGGGGCGAGTTCGGGATCTGGCGCCTGCACGCCCTGAAGCAAGACGAGGCGCGGCTCACGGGCGAGATCGCGATCGCGCAGGAGCGGGTCGGTCTGCTGAAGCGGGACCTTGCCAACATCAACGAGACGCGAGAGCGCGAAGCCCGGGAAGGGTTCGGCATGGCGAAGCGGAACGAGGTGATCTACGAAATCGCCCCGGCGGACAGCGTTGTCAGCGGGGCGACGGGGTTGCAGCCTGTTCCGGTCCCGGCGCAGCCGGAGCGCCCGGTCAAGCAACGACCCGGCAAGCGGTTTCGGTAGTTCGCCGGTTTCCTTGACATGCCGTTCACAAGCTGGTAATAATGGTCTTCTGCTGCGGGGTGGAGCAGCCCGGTAGCTCGTTGGGCTCATAACCCAAAGGTCGTTGGTTCGAATCCAACCCCCGCTACCATATTGACAGAACTCCCGGTGCTAAGTGACGCTTGCGCTGGGAGTTTCTTCATCCGGATTTGGCCAGACCGCTCTGAACCCACGACCGTCATGCCGTCGACGAATGCCCGGACGACGCGCTTCCGCTCTTCCAGTGTCGTACTCCGCGATTATTCCATGTGGGCGGGAGAGAGGGCGATGTGAGGCCCGAGGGCAGCCTCCGAACGTCAGCGAGACACATGATTGCCACGCGATGCAGGCCTCGTCTCGTCCGGTCCGGCATCAGGACAGCGACCTGAACGGCGACCGGGCGCACCTGTGCCCCGATCGGCCACTGTCCCCAGCGCGTGATGAAGAGCCTACTTACGCCGCGAGACGGTAATCGTGCTGAACGCCACCGAGGACGGGTAGCGCCACGAGTCTTCCAGCCGCAGGCGGAGGCTTCTGGAGCTCCGGATATGGATCAGGGATCCCGTGAATCGCCTGCGATGGACGCGCCCCGTTGTAGTAGCGGACATACTCCCTGACGACGCGCCGGATGTGATCCTCGCCGAGGAAGATGAAGTGATCGAGCGCTTCCTCCCGCAACGTCCTCATGAAGCGTTCGATGTAGGGGGAAGCGTTCGGGGCTCCGTACGGGATTGGCAGTCCCTCGATCCCCGTAACGTCATCCAGCCAGCGGTCCAGGTGGCAACGGTAGCTGCACCGCCGACCATTCTTCTCGACAGCAACGCTCCTTCCGCACTGACCGAAGATGCCGTCGTTGTCGTGGACGAGGAAGCGCGGGGTCTGGCCCGAGTCTGTGGCCTCCCGGATCTGCTGCTTCACCCAGGAAAGTGTCTGGTTGGTCGTGACGTTTACGTGAACGATCCGCCGGGAGCCGACCTCCATGATGACGAAGACGTAGGCGACGGCGAAGAAGGCGGTGTATTGGGTCAGGAAGTCGTAGGCCCAGACTTCCTTGGCGTGGTTACGGATAAAGGTACGCCAGGTCTGATCCCCACGGGGAGATCCACGACGCGGGACCATGTAGCGACGGATCGTGCTCGCGGAATGCTGGATGCCAAACTTGGCGGCGAACTCCTCGGCGATCTTGTCCTCGCCCCACTCGGGGTGATCACTGGAGATGCGCCGGATGAAGGCGATGTGACTGCGGGGGATCCTCGGCCGGCCTACGGATGGCCCCGACTTCCAGCGCCAGAGTAGCTGGAAGCCCCGTCGATGCCACGCGAGCACGGTTTCGGGCTTGACGACGATCAGGGCGCGATCCCAACCCGACCAGACCTTACGAAGAAGGACCCAGAAGAGGCGGTCCTCGGTTCGCAGCTGGACTCGTCTCTGGGACCGTTGGTAGATGGAGAGTTGCTGGCGGAGGGCGGCGTTCTCCCGTGCCCGGGTCGTCCGCGATAGGAACGCCGCCCGGAGGAAGCTGAGTAGAGCCGATAGAAGTGTTCCAATGAGGCCGCGAAGCGTATCATGAGTGCGCGGCAGATCCGCACGCGCATGGGCCTACGGGGTTTTCGCGGAGTACGGCCCATAGGGAACCTCCCGAGAGCGGAGTCCGGCATCGATCTGGGGAGACCGCCCACCGGTTCTTCCATACTAGTGCAGCAGGACGATCCGAACGACGTGGGTCGCGCCCCCCTGTTGGAGCCGGAGCAGGTAGATACCGGCTCCCACTTGCATCCCATCGTCGTTCTGCCCGTCCCAACGGAGCGAGTGCGCGCCCCGCGTCATGGGTTGATCCAGCAACGTCTTTACCAGGCGGCCTTGCACATCGAAGACATCCAATCTTGCGGGACCGGCGGCCGGGAAATAGCAGATGACCGCGGCTCCGCGACGAGCTGGGTTGGAGACCGTCAGATCAGGAACAACAGGCGGGGGACGGTGATAGCCCGGCAGACCATGGGCCTGTAGCCAGCTGTAGTCGTCCCAAGAAATGACATCATCCCGGTTGAGATCGCCGAGGTAGAGCGGTTCCTCACGCTCGAACGCCTCGTTCCAGATCACGAAGTCGTCCTCATCCACGTCCATGTCGCCGTCCTCGTCGGGGCTCGTCACAGAGTCGTAGGAATGAAGTTGCCTCACCCCATCTCCTCCGTAGTCGATGTCCAGGACCACGACCGATCCCCCAGCGCTCTGGTGCGAACCGCCCGAGTCTAGTCCATCTATCCAGACCACCTTCCCTTCCGAGTCGCTCGGCCCCTCCGGCACAAGATCGAAGCGCGGATTCGGACAGTCTTGGATGTCCATGGAGATCTTATCGACCGGCCAGCCGGACACCGGTTCCCCTTCTGCGGTCCGCAGGTACACTTCGACTGTGTACTGCCAGCCGGGCGGAGCCGTTCCGTTGTTGGGACTCCTGCATACCCGAGTCGGGAACGAGCTTCGCAGGGGATGCGGGAAGTCGATCATGTCGGTCGCCTGTTCCACGCCATTGACGAGCGCCCGGCTCGGAATGACCGGCCCGACGTAGTACTCGGGCGACAACGACCCTCCGCTGTCGAAGCTAACGGACACCTCGCCCGCGTCGAACGTCAGGTCTCCCGCCAGGGAGTCGTTGTAGATCCCCATGACAAGTCGATTGTCATACCACACCCGCCTTCCTCCCACCATCAATCCTGCGCTGATATCGGACCAGGAACGGGCACTTGAGTTGAAGTGGAGGATCGTGTGTCGGGCGTCCGTCATCAGGGTGTCTCCATCGACGCTCAACGTCGCGACGCCGAGGGCATCGGCCTGACGCAGCACGACAACGTAATAGTCGGAACCGTCGTCGATCGCATAGGCAAACGTCTTCGGATTCGACTGTGCGATCGGAGTGACGGCCAGAGATGGACCCGTCGTCCCGAGGTAGGGCTCGAGGAGTGCGATGACGTTCGGATTCAGGGATCCGCCGAAGATGGCGGTGAGCCGAGGGTGGGGCGGCCAGCTCTCATGCAGCGGGTCGATGGCCTCGACCGTCAGGGGAGAACTCGGGACCGGTCGCAGGAACAACATGTCCGCGGCTGTCTCCGAGATCACGCTTCTCACCCTGTCGCGCCCGACCACCGACATGGCCGCCCCCTCCGCCGTGTGCCAGAAGAAGCGGGACTCCCATGCGTTGCTGCCGAAGAAGTCCAAATCGTCGTAGATCAACACGTACGAAGGGCGCCCCGCAGTGCGTGGGATGACAACGAACGACCTCTGCGCCCGCTCCACCTGCTGCGAGGACCAATTCCAGCCCGCGGCATCGTCCCCAATTGCGAAGCTCGGGGCGATCCCTGTGCCCACAAGGTGGCGCACCAGGGATCCGCGGGCCTCCAGGGTCGGCTCCCTCCATGTTTGCCCGGGCGCCCGGATCATGCGCGCGTTGTGGTATGCAGCACCGAAGGAACGGAATCCACTGTCATATGCGATGGCATGCTTGTTCCAGTAGTAGAGGTAGTGATTCGTGTCGTTCTGTCGATGCCCTTGATGCCCACCCACCGTCCAGCCCGGCGGAAGCTGACACTCGAAGGTCAGGAGCCAGCCATTCGGATCGCTCGCCAGGCTGCCATTCTCGATCTTGAGCGCCTCTTTCCGGAAGTAGACGATCCCCCGCCCAGTAAAGGCGCGACTCGGACGCAGGAACTCGTAGAAGGCGTCGGGGGGTGTCGAGTCTTCCGGCCAACCGAGCAGAACGTCCACCGCGCTGCGGTTGATGTCCATCACCGAGGCTCCGGTCGGGCGCCTGACTTTCGAGAAGAGACATGCATTTCCGTTCGGAGCGTCCGGATCAAACGGCATTGCCAGGTAGTTCCCCCAATCCGCTGGAGGATACTGAGTCAGGAAGAGAAGCTTCGCTCCGCTGGGACGTTCCTGGGTTCCGAAGGCCATGAGCCACGGATAGGGCTTCATCAGAGTACTGTTCAGGTCCCATGACGGGCGGTCCGTGTCGTTGATCGGAGTGCCGGCCGCTGGATCGAAGGGTAGTTGCTCATAGCACAGCCAGGTTCCCGCCTGCTGGACGTTGCGTTGCCGGACGTCAACCCGCTGGTTCGAAGGCAGGTGAACCAGGCGATCGGTCGCCAGACCGAAGGGGAGCGAGGTGTTGAGCCCGTACATGCTATAGAAGACCCCTTCGAACCCCGCTCCACAGTCGCCGAACCCCCAGTCGAAGTAGTCGATGACTCGACTGCTCGCCTCGATCAGCCACGTCCTGCGGTCCGCTTCCTGTGGCGCCGTGCAGTGCGTCTCGAGGGCGAGGCACGCCAATCCTCGGCCTCCGAAGCAAACCGCGATGTGGTTGTTGTCCTTCAGACCCGTCGCGACGTGGTCGTAACTCTGGTTGTCCAAGAGATAGAAGAGCGCCTGGATGTTGCTGGAGATCTGCGCGGAGTTCATGTCTTGATACAGCCAGTCGAAAGCCAGGGCCCAACCCGCGAGCAACTCGCCGGTGTTGAGGTCCGTGTTGTACGGATCCACGTCGGTGAACCACATTGGGTAGGCGGAGGTTCGGATGTAATCGAGCGTCTCGCAGGCGTAGTCGAGGTAGGCGTTGTCGTACGGCTCACCCCTGCGGAGAAGGTGTGCCATCGCCAGCGTCTTGATGTTGTGGTAGAAGGCCGTCTGTTGATCGACAAAGAGTTGCCTCCAACCAAAGCTGCCGATAGGGAATCGGCAGAGATACTCGGCGGCAGCGATGATGGAGCGATAGGCGAGAACGGAGGCGCGTTCGCGCTCGGTCCATGTCTCCCAGGATCCGGAAGGATGGGTGAGGGCGTGTAGATCCTGATTCAGTACGATCAATCGGGGATGGTCCGGGACCTGAGCGTGGGTCTCGATCGGCTTGATGGTGGCAAGGAGCCCGATGAGTAGAAGTACAACCGTTCTCACCGATCGGACCTCATCTCGGCATAGTCCCCTTGAGACCGAGTGCTCGATCGTCCAGGTGCATGTCCGTCTCGGAAGTCCTAGCCGATAGACTAGGCTACCACAGCCGAATGGTCGATGGATGCGCCAAGTAGCGCGCAACCTGACCGACGCGTACGATGGGTTCTTGGCTGGATCTCGCTACCTCATCCCCGACCGCGATCCGTTGTTCACTGCGGTCGAGTCGAATGCCGGGAGAGGCTGGGCGGCGTGCTCAAGTACTACTACCGCAAGGCGGCGTGATGTGGGATGAGTTTTGGCACTGAAGACCTTGAAGCCCATGCCGGGCGCACTGAAATGAGCCTCTCCACCCCCGAGGATGGAGAGGCTCACTGTCTTGCGCGGTCCTGTTCGACTACTCCGCCGGGATCAAGCGATATCGCTCAACGAGAGCCTGTTCCTGCGGCGAGTAGGCGGCGAGGACGTCGGCGACTGCACGATAAACGCCGTCGATCGTCCGCGCGCTCAGCGGGGCGCCCCCGGCTCGAAGGGCGGCTTCGACCATCTCGCGAGAAAACGGCAGAGCCCCGATCGCCCGGGCTGCGGCCAGCTCGGATGCTCCGCGGGCGGCATCGACCCGCTCGGGGAGCTGGACGGAACCGAAGTAGGCCGGAGCGGAGTACAGATCCGTGTCTCCCGGCACGAGGACGACGACCCGTCCGGACTCCACGCCGACGTTCGTCACCTCGGCCGGCCGGGTCCCGACGTAGAGCGCCGGCATCCATGTCTGCCGCGGCTTCAGCAGGGTGGGATCGGCCTGGAGAACCAGGATGAAACCGCTTCGGATCGGCTGAAGCTCCCGCGTCCAGGCATTGACGTAGGGGCGCTCCAGCGAGAACGCGCGCGCATAGAGGAGCGCGGAGACCGAACCCGCGTTGCCGGTCGGGACGACAGGGACATCCTCCTCCTGACCGCGGGCCGGGGCGTTGAGCGTGAGGGCCGCGGCCAACATGACCAGCCCGGCTCCGATGAATCTCCTTCTCATCATCATCCGTCCTTTCATCAGCGATCGGCGGCTGCGTCCCGCTAATCTAGTTTCGCATGAACTGGATGTCGTCCAAGCCGATTCGTCCGCGCGATGAGCCGTAGGCTCCCCCGAACTCGAGCCGGACCGCCACGATGTCGGAGAGATCCAGCGGCGAGCCGTCGGTCTGGAACTCCCATGTGCCGATGCGCACGGTGTTCATCTCGTTCACCCAACCTGCGCCCGTGCCGGAACCGGTCCGCTGATAGAGCGGATCGAGTTTGCCCCAGGCCCCGAAGTGCACCGTGCTGGACACGCCATTGCCGTCGCGCAGGGTAACGCTAAACGAGTTCGACCCATTCAGTGCGACCGTCTCGGGATGGCGCGTGCCCTGGCAGGCGCGGAAGGAGACGTAGTTGAAGTCGCGCAGGTCGCGAGATCCGGGGATGACCTCGAACTCGACGAACCGAGTCGAACCAACCGTGTAATCGAAGACCGTGCCGCGGGAGAAGTCGCCGCCTCCCGAGACGAAGGTCATGCCGTTCATCGGATCGGATGTGGTCCACGAGAACGATGTGTTGTTGTCATCGTTCAGCCCTTCGTAGAGGTTGGCGACGTCGGAGGTCACCGCGCCGCCGGAGCTGCTGACCGCCGTCGACGACTGGGTCTCGAAATCGTCGACGACGAAGTTCCCGGCGGTGTTCAGCTCGCGATAGGCGAGGGAGACCTCGTCGGTCGCGAGCACGCCACTCGGCCGCAGGTCGTCGTACATCCGGGTGAAGAACTCGCGGCCGGCCAAGTTCCCCTTCGTGCGCCAATCAATCAGGGCGAGGTAATAGCTCTTGGCGAGCTTTTGGGCCTCGGGACGTCCGATCAGGCTCGGGCCGGTTCCGTCGGCGAAGCCGCAGCAGTTGAAGTCGTTGTGAGAGGCGCCGTGGACATAGGTCGTCTGCACCGTGCCGAGCGCCCGATCGGACAGGCGGAAGTACTGGCACACGCTGCAGTCCGGAGCGCCGGAGACATCGCCGTCGGCCCCGCCCGCGATCAGATGGTAATCGACCGCATGGGGATCCGACTGGCTCGCCACGAGAAACACGGTCGGGGCGATGCTGCTGACCAGGATGATGTCGGAGGCCGTGTATTGCGCGGCCGGATAACCTTCGATGAGCCGGTCGTATGCCCGAACCACCCCTTCGCCCCCCCGGCTATGTCCGATCCAAGTGATCTTGTGATCGTCCAGATGACCCTGCAGCACCCCACCGGCGATCGTGGCGAGGTTTGCGAGGACGTAGTCGGTGTTGGTCAGGGTCGTGGTCGACGAGGTCTCGATCCCCGGAACCGTGTTGTTCGTGTGGCTCATCAAGATGTATCCATGGGACGCCAGGTGTTGACCCAGGTAGTCGTACCACCGGTAGTCGTGACCGTTGCCGTGGCTGATCACGACCAGCGGGAGAAGTCCGAGCGTGGCAATCTGCGAAGGCCAGTAGATGCGCTGACCGAGGAAGGACCCGCCGGAGTAGTCGACCTGCTGGGAGGTGTATGGGCCCGGAAGCGTCAGGTCCCGCACGAGGTAGAGCCCGGCATCGGTGTTGGAGAACCCGTCGATCATGTCGCCGGGATCGAGCCTTCCATCGAGACCGAAGTCGTAGACGACGTCGTAGGACTTGCTGACGTTGTCGCCCGCGTCAAGACCAGCCGTCCACAAATCGAGGATGTTGTCCTGGATCGACCCTGCCGTAACGGTTCCGGACTCGAAGCCTCCCGAGACGTCGGTCAGGGTCGGATCGCTCGCCCAGCTAAATGGGGTCTTGTGGGCGATGATGTACGCGCGATAGGGAAGCCCGAGCCGTTCAGCATGTCGATACGGATCCAACGCGCCGCGGACGGTTCCGTTGTCGTTGATCGAATCGATGAACTGGAACCAAGGGAACTCGGCGAGAGACTCGCCCGAGATCCCGGGGAACTTGCCGATCCGCACCCGGACCTGATCCGACGTGGCAGGCCCGCCCACGAATGGCACGTAGGTCGCGGCCACCAGGACTTCGCCCTGCCCGGTGGCGTTTGCGAGCAGAGCCACCGGAAGCTCCGCGGCCGCATAGACGGCGGGCAGCGTGACCAACTGCCCATTCGTCTTGTAGAAGGCGAGGACGTTGTCTCCGGTGGAAGAAACCGTGAAGCTCCCCGTCGTCACGCTCGAATCGGCCGTCACCGTGAATGGCCGCATGGTGTACTTGAGGAAGGAAAACGTCTGGGCGCTCACGCCCGAGGTGTTCGGCAGCATGAAGACGCCGTCCGTGTCTTCGGTGGGGTCATCCGAGAAGGCGGCATCCAGATCCGGTTGGACCACGCAGGTTGCAACCTCCACCGTGATCTGCGCCTCGCAGGATCCGCAGGTCACGAGCAGGATGTGGGAACCCGCAGCGGGAGAGATCCCGACCTGCGTGCCGGTCCCGATCGGTATCCCGTCCAGGAACCACTGAGGGTCGGCCACCTGCGTGAGGCCGTCGCCGCACGTCAGGACGGCATCGACGGTCGCCGTGCCCCCCTCGCAGAGAACCAGGTTCCCGCCCGTGATGGAAAGGGTGCAAGCGTCGCGCCCCAAGACCATGGTGTCGAAGATCTCCGTGGGATCCGAGGCCGCTCGCGCTCCGCCCGCGCTCAGGACCAAGGAAAGAAGGCTGAGGAGAACCCCGCGCCGTATTCTCATCTGATGCGTCATGTCGGTCCTCCTGTGGTTAGCGAACCAGCTGCGTTTTCGCAGTGGCCGACCAGCTTCCGCAAGACAGGCGGCAGAAATAGGTGCCGGGGGAGACGTCGATCCCCTCGTCATTGCGGCCGTCCCATGTGATCCGGTGGAATCCGCCGTTCAGGCGGGGGGTCTCGATGCTGCGGACCTGCCTCCCGGAGATGTCGAAGACCTCCATCGTGACGCGGCCGCCCTCGACCGGGAGCCCAAACACGATGTTCGTCAGCGAGACGAATGGATTCGGGGTCGGACCGGCGAGGACGAAGGTCGCGGGGGCGATATCAGGGTTCTCGACGCCTGCGGCCGCCAGGCAGCACTCGACGATCGAGAAGGACTGCTGGACCGGGGCGACGCGTCCACGCACCTCAAGGCTGATGAAGTGCGTTCGATCAAAGGAGGTCCGCCCGGAGGGATCGCGTCCGGTCAGGCGAATCTTGAGGTGGCCCTTGCTCCCGGGCGCCACGTCCGCCACATCGAAGTTGATGGCCAGGTCGACCAGGCGGTCGGAATCGAGGCTGGTTGTATTTATTGTCATCCACGAGGGGATCTCGGCGACGTCCGCCCCGACAATCGTTCCCGGGATCAGACCCTCGCGATCATCGACCTGCACGTGGACGATGTTCCCTTTCGAGCCGGGCGTGACCTCGTAGGCGCGGCTGCCGCCCGCCAAGACGGTCCCCAGGATGACGGCGAGTACCACGATCGCTGCGGCCCGCCGCGGCGGCGTTCCGCCTTGCAGACAGTCCTGTCTCGACACCTGTGTCTCCTTCCTGTCCGGCGCCGTTCCAAGACGGTCACTCGACGGCCGGACGGGTCGATGTGTGCGCAAATCCAATGAATACTATCAAAACGACGCGCAGATGACTAGAGACAATTGCTTATACCGAAAGAAGTTGCGCATCACGAACTAGAATGCACATCGCAACAAATGAGGCTCACGATGCGGCGTCCAGTTTCCATGGACGGCCGCCAAGCAAGTCCGCATTTCTCACCACCGTTCGTCGCGAAACGGCGTCAGATGGCGGGCGCCGGCAGGTGGGCCACGCCGGGCCCGGGGAGCCGGGCGGTCCTTCCGATCTTCTCGGGGTACCGGGAAATACTTGATCTGACCGGGTAAAGTGTTCAACCTTCACGCATGGCTTCCTTCCTCACGCGGACCGAGGTCTGCCAACTGCTAGGCGTTTCGTCCAAGAGCCTCTATCTGTGGGAACAGGACGGTCGGATCCCTCGGCCCCGCCGCGACCGCCGAAATTGGCGCGTCTACTCATCGAGTGACGTGGCGGCCATCAAGAGTTTCCTGGGAGTGGGCGCCGGCGAACGCGCGAAGGCCGTACCGCCCGGGGGGAACGAGCCTCGGCTCCAAGGTCTCAGCGCGAGAAACCAACTCGTCGGAACAATCGTGGCCATCCGGCGCGACGGCCTTCTCTGCGAGATCGTCGTCCGCCTGGGCGACGGGCAGGAGATCACATCCGTCATCACGGGGGGATCGGCCGATCGGCTGGGTCTCAGGAAAGGATGCGAGGCAACCGCCGTGATCAAGGCGACCGAGGTGATGCTCTTCCGATGATGTCTGCGATGCGAGTCGAATCCAGGCGGGCGGCATTCCGGCTCGCCTGCGGGGCGATTGCCTGCCTTCTCTTCGTGGGGACGGTCCGCGGCGAGACGCTTCGAGTATTCGCCGCCGCCTCTCTGACCGAGTCGTTCCTCGAGATCGGCGGGATCTTCGAGGCGGCGCATCCTGGGGGGAAGGTCGAGTTCAACTTCGCAGGCAGCCAGGTGCTGCGGACCCAAATCGAGCAGGGCGCCGCGGCGGACGTATTCGCCTCGGCCGATCGGGTCGATGCCGCGGCGCTCGAAACGAACGGCCTGCTGAATGCCCCGCAGATCTTCGCGCGGAACTTCCTGGTCGTTGTGATCCCCGCGGACGGCGCGCGCGTTCGCAATCTGTTCGACCTCGCGAAGCCGGGCGTCAAGATCGTGGTCGCAAGCCGATCGGCGCCTGTCGGGCGCTACACGGACGAGACGCTCGGGGAAATGGCGGCGTGCGCGTCATTCGGGAGCGAGTACCGGAGGCGCGTCGAGGACAACGTCGTCAGCCGGGAGACCAATGTGCGGGCCGTTCTCGCGAAGGTCTCCCTCGGCGAAGCGGATGCCGGGTTTGTTTATCGCACCGACGTCGCCCCTGGGGCAAAGAAGCTCCGCGTCCTTGCAATCCCCGATAGCCTGAACGTCGTCGCCGAGTACCCGATCGCCGTCGTCGCAGGCGCCTCTTCTCCCGATCTGGGGCGCGCGTTCATCGAGATCGTCTTGAGTTCCGAGGGCCAGGGAGTGCTTCGCCGCCATGGTTTCATTCCTTAGCAGCATGGGCTCCTCAGTAGAGAGAGGGAATCGACCGGCGGCGATCGGGGTTCTTTCGTTCGTGCTTCCCGTCTACATCGCGCTTCCCCTCCTCGCGCTCTTCTTCGTGACTACTCCCGCAGCGCTCGTCGGCCACCTCTTCACCGGGATGGCGTTCCACGCGCTCATCCTGACGCTTCAAACGACGCTGGCGGCCACTGCGATCTGCGTCGTTTTCGGCACGCCGCTCGCCTACATGCTGGCGAAGCACGAATTCCGCGGGCGCGCGGCGATCGATACCCTGATCGATCTTCCGATCACGATTCCGCCCGTCGTGGCGGGTGTTGCGCTTCTCCTCGCCTTCGGTCGACGCGGCTTATTGGGGCGATATCTGGACACGGCGGGGCTCCAGATTCCGTTCACGACGATCGCCGTGGTGATGGCACAGGTCTTCATCGCGAGTCCTTTTTATGTGAGGACGGTCCGTGCCGGGTTCGCAACCGTGGACCGCACGCTGGAGGCCGTGGCGGGAACGTTGGGCGCCTCTCCGTGGCGGATCTTCTGGACCGTCTCGGTCCCCTTGGCGCGGCCGGCGATCGTCGCTGGGATCGTCCTCGCATGGGCCCGGGCGCTGTCGGAGTTCGGTGCGACGATGATGTTTGCCGGGAACCTCCCCGGACGGACGCAGACCCTCCCGCTCGCCGTGATGTCGGCGATGGAGAGCGATCTCGACACCGCGGTCGCGATATCGATCCTCTCGCTCGTCCTTGCCGGCGCGGCCCTATTCGCAGCGAAGCGTTTCGTGCGCGCTCGCGGCATCTCCGTCTAGACGATGCCGGAAGCCGGCGCGCTCCACGTCGAAGCGGCGCTCTCGCTCGGCGCATTCAGGCTGGATGTCGCATTCGACGTGGGCGCGGGGGAGACGGTTGCCCTGGTCGGCCCGAACGGGGCGGGCAAGAGCACCTGCATCGCGATCGTGACGGGGCTTCTCCGGCCCGAGAGGGGAAAGATCGGTCTGTCCGGAGAGGTCTGGTTCGATGCGGAGCGGGGGATCGACCGTCCTCCGCGGGATCGTCGTGTCGGATTCGTCCACCAGGACTATGCGCTCTTTCCCCACCTCACGGTCGCCGGCAATGTCGGCTACGGCCCGCGCGCGCGGGGAGCGAACCGCGGGACCTCGCTCGAGTCGACCCAGGAGTGGCTCATCAGGCTGGGGCTTGGGCATCTCGCCGGTCGTCCGGTGGCCGGGCTCTCCGGCGGGCAGCGGCAGCGCGTCGCGCTCGCTCGCGCCCTCGCGTCGGGCGCGCGATTCCTATTGCTCGACGAGCCGTTCGGATCGCTGGATGCCTCGGCGCGCGCGACGGTGCGGGGAGAGCTCAGGGACTTTCTTCGCGCGGTCCGGCTTCCCACTCTGGTCGTGACGCACGAAGCGGTCGACGCGCTCGCGCTCGCGGATCGAATCGCCGTGTTGGAGAATGGGACCCTCACGCAGACCGGCACGCGGAGCGAGCTGCTCTCCAGGCCGGGAACCCGTTTCGTCGCCGATCTCTTCGGTCTGAACTACGTCAGGGCGGAGCTCGCGCGCGGGGGCGGTCTGCGCGAGGCCCGCGCGGGCACGATCGTCTTCCACGTGCTGTCAAGCGAACCGGGCGGGCCGGTGTCTCTCGCCTTCCCCCCGTCGTCCGTGGCGTTGTCCGGCGAGCGTCCCGGCGGGTCTCCCCAGAACACCCTGCGTGGCGCGGTGACGGAGGTGTTGCCGCTCTCCGACCGCGTGCGCGTGGTGCTCGACTGCGGGGTCATCCTCGCCGCGGACGTCACGCACGAGACCGCCGCGGCCCTGAGCGTCGTTCCCGGACGATCGCTATGGGCGTCCGTCAAGGCGACGGCGATCCAAGTCTATCCCTGATCCCGTCCACTCCCAGGCTTCGCGCGCCGCACGGTCGCGCTGCCGGTTCCCTTCGGGCCGCTAGACGAGTTTGACTTCGGCTGAGAAGCGAGCCCGCGCACCGCGAGGTCCGGCG
Source organism: uncultured bacterium (assembly GCA_964575675.1). Taxonomy (GTDB): domain Bacteria; phylum Eisenbacteria; class RBG-16-71-46; order CAIMUX01; family VGJL01; genus CAZNRY01. The sequence goes on along the minus strand of CAZNRY010000015.1, from coordinate 21,462 downwards.
CCCCGGGGAGAAAGCCCTAGCCGAGTGGATGCGCGAGGCGAGCTTCTCAAGTCTGCTCAAACTGATCTAGCCCGCACTCGCGCATCCCGCCGAGGGCGCGCGGAACACCTTGAGAACTCGCCGGAAACGGCCGATCTACTAATGGGGCAGAATCCATCTTCCGACCCGGCGGGGGCCGCCTGCCCGGAGGTCCATTGGCGCGCATCGACTCGATCTTCAAGATGGTGAAGGAGCAGGGCGCATCCGATCTTCACATCTCCACCGGCGCGCCCCCCATGCTCCGCATCGCCGGAGAGATCCACCCCATCGAGGCGCCGGAGTTGACCGGAGACCAGGCAAGGCAGCTTCTCTACGAGATGCTATCCGCCGAGCAGCGGACGCGTCTCGAACAGGAGAAGGACATCGACTTCGCCTACGACGTGGAGGGGGCGGTCAGGGTCCGCTGCAATGTTTTCGAGCAGATCCGCGGGATCGCGGGATCCTTCCGGCTGCTGCCGACGACGATCTACACGCTCGAGCAGCTCGGCCTGCCGGAGACGATCCGAAAGTTCGCCGAGTATCGAAAGGGGCTGGTCGTGGTGACGGGCCCGCCGGGGTGCGGCAAGAGCACGACCCTCGCGGCCCTCATCCATCACATCAACACGACGCAGCGCAAGCACATCATCACGATCGAGGATCCGGTCGAGTACGTGCACCCCAACATAAACTGTCTTGTCAACCAGAGGGAGGTCGGCCGCAGCGCGAAGAGCTTTGCCTCCGCGCTGAGGGCCGCGCTGCGCGAGGATCCGAACATCGTCCTCGTGGGCGAGATGCGTGACATCGAGACGATGCAGCTCGCGATCACCGCGGCAGAGACCGGCCAGCTCGTGTTGGCGACCTTGCACACCTCGAGCGCCTCGCAGACGATCGACCGGATCATCGACGCATTCGCGGACGAGAAGCAGGCGCAGATCCGGACGATGCTGGCCGAGTCGCTGCGCGGGGTCGTCGCACAGAGGCTCGTTCGCCGCGCCGACGGCAAGGGCCTGATACCCGTCGTCGAGATCCTCTTCGGAACGATGGCGGTCGCCTCCCTGATCCGCGAGCGGAAGACCTTCCAGATTCCGACCGTCATGCAGAGCGGCAAGAGAGAAGGGATGCTCCTGCTCGACAACGTGCTGATGCAGTACGCGCGCGAGGGTCTCATCACACCGCGCGAAGCGTATCTCTCTGCGAACGTGAAGGAGATGTTCGCCGCGCTCATGGAGCGCTCGGCGCGGGCCGAGGCGGCCTAGCGATGAGCACGGGCAAGCCCGCCGAGAATCGGTCGCTCGATCGCGAACGGGTCCCCGCATTGGGCGGGCGGCTGAGCGCCGTCTCGCTCTTCGATCTCTGCCAGTTCCTCATGCTCAACCGGAGAACCGGAAACCTGACCGTGCGGTCGGGCGGATCGGCGGCGTACTTGGTTTTCCTGGACGGGCAGCTCCTCTCCGCGGCCGATGAGGACCGCCGAGACGGCGAGGGGGTCGTGCTGCGGGCCGTGCAGTGGGAGGAGGGGACCTTCGAGTTCGTCCCCGGGCCCGTGCCGCCGGACCGGCGCATCCAATCGTCGACCGAGAACATCCTGCTCGATGCCGCGCGCCGGATCGATGAGATGCAGGCGGAGGAAGGACGGTCCAGCGGGGATGCTCGGGGGGCCGAGAATGCCTTCCGCGAGAAACAGGCGCGGGGCGCGTCGATCGTCGAGGCCTTCCGCAGCGCGGTGGCCGATGCGGAGCTGACGCGATCGGGAGCGAGTTGGAAGGGGTCCGTTCTGCGCAGACTCGGCGAGCCCTCGGGCGAACGGCTCCTTCTCGGGCCGGGCGCGAGCGTCGGGATCGTCGCCGGAGGACGGGGTGAGGTGCTCTCCGGCGTCCCCGCGCAGGAGGTCCGTGCGTGGATGGATGAGCTCGCGCCGCCCTTCTTGCCCGGAGATCGGCGCACCGGCGCTGGGCTTCCCCGTCCCGTGCGGCAGGAGGATGGATCGGTCCTGTGGGCGGTCCGCTTCCAGAGTCCGGGCGGAGATTGGGTTGCCGCATCCGCGGTGCGGCCGTGTTTACCGGAGTGGTCGGATCTCGGTTTGCCGGAAGCCGATTTCTCCGAGTTGGAGCGTCGGGAATCGGGACTCTGCCTCGTGCTCGGCGGGCGCGCTCACGGCGATGCCTGCTCTCCCGCGCGGGACGGCCTCGCGGCGTGGCTCGATCGAAGGGCGCGGCTGCGCAACGAGTGCGGAATCGTGGTCGAGGACTTCCCTCGATACGATTGGTCCTCCCTCACCGGGGTTTGGCGTGGTTTCCCCGCGGCGTGGGCCCGCCGAGAGGGGCGCTTGGAATCGGTCGTCCGCGCGAGCGGGGCGCGCACGGTCGTTTGGATTGGAAGTTGTCCCGCCGGGGCGCTGGCCGAGGTTCTTGAGCTTGCATCCTCGGGCTCAATGGTTGTTCTCGCCGAAGAGGCCATGGAGCTCGAAGACTGGCTCAAGCGGGCCGAGAGGCGTCTCCAGTCGGAGACACCCCCTTGGAGTCCTTCGCACGACGATCCGGGAATCGCGTGGCGACTGAGCAGCAGCCTGGCGCCGTCCGGGCTGCCGCTGCACAGCGAGATCATCCCGATCGCGCGCGTCCCGCGCTACTTCAGCCGGCAGAACCCTTCGTAGTCGATCAGGCTCTCGATTCTCGGATTGCTCCCGCAGGCGGGGCAGGTCGGATCGTGCCGCACCGTGACGTCCCGGAAGCGCATCCTCAGCGCATCGTAGTTGATGAGTCGCCCGATCAGCGGATCGGGTAGACCCAGAAGAAGTTTCACGACCTCCGTTGCTTGAAGAAGCCCCACGACGCCGGGGAGAATTCCGAGCACGCCTCCATCCACGCAGGTCCGGACCATTCCCGGCGGAGGGGGTTCCGGGTAGATGCAGCGATAGCAGGGACCGCCCGGCGCGCCGAGAATCGTCGCCTGCCCCTCGAACTGGAAGACACTTCCATAAACGTTCGGCCGGCCCAACAGGACGCACGCATCGTTCACTAGATAGCGAGTCGGGAAGTTGTCGGTCGCATCGGCCACGACATCGTAGTCGCGGATGATTTCGAGCGCGTTGGACGGGGTCAGCCGCGTCGGATAGCCGACGATCTCGGTGTACGGGTTGAGATCTCTCATCCGCCGCGTCGCCGAGTCGATCTTCATGCGTCCGAGGTCGGCCGTCCCGTGAAGGATCTGCCGATGCAGGTCGGAGGGATCGACGATGTCGAAGTCGACGATCCCGATTTTCCCGATGCCGGCCGCGGCGAGATAGAGGGCGAGGGGCGAGCCAAGGCCGCCAAGACCGATCACCAGGACGGAAGAGGCCTTCAGCCTCCGCTGTCCTTCCTCTCCAACTTGGGGGAGGGCGAGGTGCCGCGCGTAACGAAGCGATTCGTCCTGCGTCAATTCCGGGGACGGCTGGTTCAACCGCGCGTGGGGAGGGGTCACCAGGGAGAGGACGTCATCGTCCTCGAGGCGCGTCATGAGGTCCGAGGAACTGCGTAACAGTCTGTCATTCAACAAAATACGTCCACCATGATCGCTTGGACCGGAAATCGGAAGATGGGGCCGCAGCTCCGGGCGCGATTCGGCGAGCCGTGTGATCGCCCCGAGGACGGTCAGTCCTCCGAAATCGATCTGCGCAAGATCACCCGCAAGGGGCCGGAGAAAAGCGGAAAGGTCGATCCGAACCGGCATTTGGGCCACCTCCGACTGAAGCGCTCTCATTCTACCACTGCACAAACCGCTGAAACGGTCGATCCATATCCTCGAGGGCTGACGCGGCGGGCGGATCACAGGTAATCCCGGGTCAGGCCCCCCCGCGATCATCCTTGGCGGGCGCAAAGGGCCTCCTCAAAAGGGCCCAGCATGCAGTATAATTGTGATAGTGCTTCGGTTGACGCGTAGCGCCTGCGATTCGATTGAGAGCTTCCCGGAGGTCCAGATGTGCTTTGCACCCCGCCCAACATCGAGCCGGCTATGTATCTACATCATTCTCCTTGCCGTGCTCCTTCCCGGCCTCGCTGGCGCCCGCCATGCTCCCTTGGTCCAAGTCGCGGTGCTGCCCGATGGGGGCGGGCCGGCGATGGAGCAGGGGTCGACCTTCGAGCTGGACCGCCGGTCGCACCCGGCCCTGACCAAGGGCTGGGACGCCGTGCTCCGGCAGGACTGGGACGATCCGCGCCTGGCCGAAGTGCCAGCGCTGCGAGGTGCGCAGCTCCTCTACGCGGAGGACGGTTGGGCGCTCGTGCGGCTCGGCCCGACGCAGGTCGAGGCCCTGCGCGAGGGAGGGGTCCGACTGAGCGCACCGCGGCCGAGACCCTCCGAAACGATGCGCATCTTCCCGCAGGAGGAAGCCAAGTCGCCGGCGGCCCTCACCGTCCTCCAGAGCCTGGCGGCGGCGGTGAACATCGAGCAGATGATGACGGGGCTGAACGCGATCGCGACCACGATCCAGACGCGTTACTACAACACGACGGGGATGCAGAACGCGACCCAGTACGCCCTCGACAAGTTCAACTCATACGGGCTGAACAGCGTCTACTTCGATGGCTTCACGTACAACGGGGCGTCGATTCGAAATGTCGTCGGGGTGAAGACCGGCACGGTCTATCCGAACCGGATTTACATGATCTGTGGCCATCTCGACTCGACCTCGCCGCAGGCGAGCACCCTCGCCCCCGGGGCCGAGGACAACGGATCGGGCGCGATCGGCGTTCTGGAAGCAGCGCGGCTCATGGCGCCCCTCACGTTCCAGTCGACGATCTACTTCGTCTGCTTCACGGCCGAGGAACAGGGCCTGATCGGCAGCGAGCACCTGGCGGCGATCGCCGACGCGCAGAACTGGGATCTCCGAGGCGTGCTGGTCATGGACATGGTCGGCTACGACACCGCCGGATCGCCTGACATCTGGATCGAAGGATGGCCGGGCAACCCTTCATCCGTGGCCTTGATGGACGCCCTGCAGAGCGTCGCCACGACCTACACCGACATGGGCGTCTACCGCTATCCGAGCAACGGCTACGGAAGCGACCACGTTCCGTTCAACTCTCATGGATTCCCAGCCCTTCTCGCGATCGACAACGTTTGGGAGTCGTACGCCTGCTATCACAGGACGTGCGACACCGTGGCGAACATCGTCCAGAACCAGCTCCGGAGAATGGCGCTCTCGGTCATCGTGACGACGGCCCAACTCGCGGTTCCGACCAGCGGACTGGGCTCCGTGAGCGGGACCGCGGACAAGACCGACTCAACGGATGATTCGGGCGTCCAGATCCAGGTGAAGAACACGACATACGCCGCGGCGACATCCGGAGCGGGCGGGGCGTTCACCCTGAGCGATCTCCTCCCCGGGACGTACACGCTGCGGGCGACGGCCTCCGGGTACGACGCGGCGGAGGTCAACGTCACGATCCTGGCGGGCCAGGCGACTTCGGTCACCATTCCGCTGAGTCCGCTCCTGCCCGCTCGGGTGAGCGGGATCGTGAGCCTGCAAGGAGGGGGCGATCCGTCCGGCGCGAGGGTGTTCGCCGAGAACCAGCCCGAGTACGCGCTCGCCGGCGCGGCGGGGGCCTATCTGCTCGATCCCGTCGAGCCCGGACAGCTCGTGATCAGCGCGAACTATGACGGCTACATGCCCGGCGCCACGAGCGTGACCGCGCCAGCCGGAGGAGAGCTGACCGGCGTGAACTTCGCCCTGAAGCCGGTCTGGGATTTCGAGGCATCCTCGGACGGCCTCGTCGCGACCTCCGGTTGGGAGTGGGGCGCCGATTCGCAGACCGGCGCGCATTCCGGGACGAAGGTCTGGGGAACAAAGCTCAACACGACCTACGCCAACTGCGCCGACTACAAGCTCGACCTCCCCCCGATCGATCTTCGGTTCTACGAGACGGCCCGTCTCCACTTCTGGCATTGGTACAAGACGGAAGCCGGATACGACGGAGGGAATGTCCAGATATCGACGGACGCTGGAGCAACCTGGACCGTGGCCGCCCCGATCGGCGGCTACTCGAGCACGATGACGGGGAGCTGCAACCCCCTCTCCGGGCAGCAAGGCTTCGTCGGCACGAAGACGACGTGGACAGAGGCGATCGTCGATCTGGGTTCCTTCGCCGGCAGCTCGATGCGAATCCGCTTCTGGTTCGGCAGCGACAGCGGCGTCACCGACAGGGGATGGTACGTCGACGACATCTCGCTCGAGGGGACGTTGACGCCGGTCGGGATCGCGGAGAACACGGCCGCGTCCCTGCCTCTCCTCTCCGGGCTCTCGATCGCACCCAATCCCGCTTCCTCGACGGCGGTCGTACGCTTCACGCTCGGCTCGTCGGGCGATGCCTGGCTCACCGTATTCGACGCCTCAGGCCGCAGGGTTCGCGGGCTGCTCGAAGGCGCGGCGCTGCCGGCGGGTCTTCAATCTCTGACATGGAACGGGCAAGACGATGCGGGGCGGCGCGTTCCCGCAGGGATCTACTGGGTGAGAGCTTTCACAAACGGCCGGTCCTTGGCGAGCCCCGTCGTTCTGTTGAAGTAACCAAGAGAAATCCGCGCTCAATCCTGCTGGGCGGCGATTCACACAAATGGATCGCCGCCCCGTATCACAACTGGTCTTTCCGCTCACAGCTCGATAGACTGTCGGGTCGCCGCTTCTTCCAGGGAATCGGCGGCCTCGTCCTTTGATGAGCCATTCAAGATTAGCAATCGAGAAAGAACCGACCCGAGAGGGGGTTAGATCCGATGAAGAGGACCCTTGCAGCCGCCATTGCGGCGATTGTCATGGCGTTGGCGCCCGGCTTTGCCGGCGCCGATACCGTCTATGTTGCGAATCTGACGGGCGGACAGGAAGTTCCGCCCGTGGGAACCGCGGCGACCGGCTTTGCCACGGTTACACTGAACACCGCGCAGACGAACATCCACATCTCGCTCACGGTCACGAATTTCACGAACACGATCACCGCATCGCACGTCCACAAGGGGATGTTCGGCCAGAACGGGGGGGTGCAGTTCAGCATCGGCCCCTTCATCGGCTCGATCGAGTCCGATTGGGTCGCCCCAACGGCGGCGAACATCGCCGATCTGCAGGCGAACCGGCTCTACTTGAACGTCCACAGCAACGTGTTCCCGGGAGGCGAGATCCGGGGACAGGTCCGATTGCTCGGCGCCATCACCTTCGGCGCGAACCTGAACCAGGCACAGGAGGTTCCGCCGAGCGGAAGCGCCGGAACGGGCTACGCCGATCTCACGCTCGACAACAATCTGAACCTTCATCTCGAGCTCTCGGCCACGGGCCTGACCGGCGCCGTCACGGCATCGCACATCCACAAGGCGCCGGCCGGCGCGAACGGGCCGGTTGTCTTCAGCATCGGGATCTTCTCCGGCACGACGAGCGCGGATTTCGTGCTGACCCCGGCCCAGCGGGATGATCTGCTCGCCGGCCTCTACTACGTCAACATCCACACGGGGATGTTTCCGGGCGGAGAGATCCGCGGGCAGATCGGCAACGCATCGGCCGCCGATGTCGCGGACCGCATCCTGGACCTTCCAGAAGCGGGGATCAGCGCCTTCCCGAATCCCGCGCGCGGCAGGACGGTCCTTCGCTACGAAACCAGCCGGGCCGCGGCGGGCGAGGTCGGCGTTTTCGACGTTTCCGGCCAAAGGTTGCGGACCCTCGTCAGCGGCCCGATCGAGGCCGGGCAGAACGACGTTGTCTGGGACGGCCGCGACGATTCGGGCGCGCCGGTTCCGAGCGGAACCTACTACTACATGCTACGGACGGGTAGCCTGACCGAGGGCGGCCGGGTGACCTTGATCCGGTAGATGTCCGAAGGAGGGGATCGGGTCTTGATCGAAAGCAGACAGACGGCCTCGCGGTCGTTACGCAACGCGCCTCCGTTCCTGCCGCGGTGGGCACTCCTCGGGCCTCTCGTTTGTGTCTTCGGGTTGGCCTGCGCTGACGGTGGAAAGAAGGTCACCGAGCCTGGTTCCCCGAATCCTGGCGAGAGGCCCAAGATCGATCGCCTGATCCCCTCGCGGACCGTGATCGCCGATACGGTTCGGGTGGAAGGATCGAACTTCGGCGCGGTCGCGGTGGATGGGGAGATCACTTTCGCGGGCGGGAGCCGACGCATCGCCGGCGCAGCGGTCGCATGGAGCGACTCCGCGATCACCGTTCTCGTCCCCGCGGGAACGCTGAACGGAGCGGTGTCGGTGCGTACGAACGCGGGGGAGGGAAACGGGAAGGCGTTCTCGATCGCGCCCAGCCGTGTCACCTACTCGAACGACCTTCTTCCCCTCCTGAACGGAAAGGGTTGCGTCGATTGCCATAGCGGCGACTTCGCGACCAACAACCTGCGCCTCGAGTCCGTCCCCGACATCCTGCGCGGCGACAGCGCGCACGGCCCAGCCGTGATCAGGCGCAATGGCCCGGCGAGCCTGATCGTTCGGAAGGTGTCGCCGGATCCGCCCTTCGGCCAGAGGATGCCGTTGGGATGCACGGGGGTGTGCTTGAGCGAGGAGCAGATCCTATTGCTCTCGGATTGGATCGACCAGGGAGCGCGGGACGACTGAAAGCTGCTCGCGGACCCGCGCCGCTTCCGGCGAGTCAGGGTCCAGCTCAAGAAAGCGCGACCAGCCCCCGCGCGCCTCATCGATCATCCCCGCCCGCCCGCATGCGTCTCCGAGAAAGAGCCAACCCTCCGAATCGCCTGGAGCCTTGTCGAGATACTCCTTCAACAATCGGATGCCGCGCCCGGCGTCGCCGATCTCGGTCTCGAGGTAGCCGAGCGGCTTTAGGAGCTGCCACTTCGATGGCTGGATCTTGACCGCGTTCTCGAACGCATCCTTCGCCCCCGGGTAATCGTCCAGCCCGACCCGCTCGAGCGCCAGTCGCTCCCAGAGGAACCCGACCTCCCAATCGTCGGGATAGACGTCGGGCATGAGCCGCGCGAGGACGCGGGCGCGCTCCCTCGCCTGCAGCGCCCGATCGGAGACCGTGCTGAGGTTGGAGCTGAGGCGATAGTGACTCCCGCCGAAGTAGGTCCTGTGGAGCCAAACGCCCATGTCCTCGACCCGGTGATAGGCGCGCAGGCCGTTCGCATTGACGCCGAAGAGGGTCAGCGTCCCGAGCCCGAGAACGAGCAGGGCAGGAACGGCCGAACGAAGGGAAGGGGCGTGTGACTCGCTTTGTCCCGTCCGTCCGACCACGAACACTGCGGTGTAGAGCAGCGGAGGGGAGAGGACGCACATCAGGTCCCAATCGAACGGGTATCCGATGGCCGAGTTCAGCATGAAGTTGTGCAGGAACCCGAGGGCGACGGCCGGGAGCAACAGACGGGGGGCACGAGGAAGCAGCAGTGCGATCGCGAGCAGGATCGCGGGGGATGAGAGCGAGTAGAGCGAGCCGAAGATGTCCGCGACGTGGGCCGCCGAGAAGAGCGTGTAACGCAGGTGGGGAGCGCCGATGCAGGCGGTTGTGATCGGCAGGAAGAGCTGCCGAAGGTGCGGGCGCCCGCCCGAGTAGATGTAGTTGTAGCAATACGAACCAGCCGCGGCGTAGACGATGGCGCAAACTATCAGCGCCGCGCCGATCCCAAAGAGGACGGTCTTGCGGCCGACCCACGGCCGGAGCGCGGGGCGCCGGCCCGCCAGATCAATCCCGAGCCACAGGGCCCCGGTTGGAACGAGAATGAGCCATTGCGCATGGAAGAAAACGGCCAGGGCGAGCCACATGAGGGTCCTCAGCCTGTGCGGCGGGGCTTCGGGATCGAGCGACGCACGCACGACTCCGATCAAGAACAGGCACGCGAAGAGACGCGCGACCGTGTAGTTCTCGATGTGGCCGAAGAAGAGCTGGTTCGCTCCATCCGTCAACCCGAGCCAGAGGATGATCGCTCGGGCGGACGGTGAGATGCCGGGGATCCCTCCCGCGAGTCTGCCGTGGGCGAAGAGAAACAAGCCCCCGCAGAGCACCGAGACGGTCATGTAGCTCCGCTCGTAGCTCAGCCCGGTCGCGCGCGAGAGAAGATCGTGCAGGACGAAGGAGGCCGAGCCCCGGGACTGGAGCCCGAGGCCCAACATCCGCTTGAGGTGGCCGGCAAGGCTCGCGTTCGTGTGGTCGTCGAGGATATAGCGGCTGTCTCCGTAGATCCGGGTCGCGATCGGGAAGGCCGCGAGAAGGACGAGACCGGTCAGGGAGAGCAGGATCGGCAGGCGCACCGGATACCGCGCGAGGGCCGTCCCGGTCGCCTCAGCGGATCGCTCGATCATGCTTCGGATCGGGTTGACCCAGACCAGGACCGCCATCGCGAGGACGAGAAACCTCCAGACCAGGCCCGCCCGGTACAGGTGGTCCCACCCCCAAGACCAACCGGTCGAAACGAACGCGCCCGCGATCAATGGGATCGCGAGGAGGCAGAAGACGGGGATGAGCCTGTGCGACGGCGTGGGTTCGGGAAGCGGCATGGTCTCTGTGTAGCAGGCGCGCCGGATCAAGGCAACTCGCGCTCGCCGGCCGGCTAGGGAGCGCCCGGCGGACGGCCGTGGGACGTTCTCGAGCCCTCGATCCGCCCCTCCGGGCCGTCGAGCCGGGGCCGACATCCGGAATCCCCGAGTGGGGGGATGTTTCAGTTTTGGCCGCAGCTCGCCGATATCACTAGGTGAGGAGACCCACACTGATGGACCCTGAAGCCTCCGTCCCAACGGCCAACCCGCATGGCAAGCGGCTCGGCCAGCTCCTGATCGAACTTGGCTACGTGAGTCCCGCGGATCTCGCCAGGGTCCTTCGCGCCCAGAGTGAAGCGAAGGGCGCGCGGAAGCCGATCGGTCTCATCTGCGTCGAGATGGGATTCCTGTCGCAAGAACGGCTCAATCTGATCCTCGACCGGTGCGGCAAGAGGCTCGGGCTTAGCGAGCTTCTCGTAAGCCGGGGCAGGGCGGATCCGGCCGACATCGACAGGGCGCGGGAACTGAAGAGTACCCAGGGCGGAAGGCTCGGGGAGATCCTGGTCGCGCTCGGGTGTCTCGATGAGGCGGCCCTGACCGAAACCCTCGCGGAGCAGTACGATCTCACCCGCGTATCGCTCGCGGACGTCGTGCCGCAGCCCGACTTCGCCCGCTACGTCAACGCGATCTACTCAGTCAAGCACGGTGTGGTGCCGATCGGGATCCGCGGCCGCTCGCTGACCGTCGCGATCCATGATCCGGCTCAGCGCGGGCTGGCCATCGAGCTCGAGAGCTCGACCGGACTCAGGGTCCACGTCGTGCTTGCGATGAGAAGCGAGGTCGAGAATCACGCGGCCCGGCTCTACGGGTCCACCGCGGATGAACCGGCCCGCGCGCCCGTCCCCCTCGTGCAGGAAGGAACCTCCTAGACAGAGTCCTCCCGCCGGCCGCGGTCGGCGCAACCCCCTCGAGACCGCCGGGTTCGCCGCCCTGCTTTGCCTCGTTTTGCGTCCTCTGCTAACCTCTCGATCGGACGGAGTGGACCGGGGTGCTGTGACCAGGGAGGGAGCATGAACTCCATCGGCGGACCTCTCGGCAGGCGACGTTTCCTCAAGATCGTGGGCGGTGCGGCAGGCTTGGCGGCCGCCGGGTCTCTCGATCGGCTGGTGGGGATCGGAGAGGCCCAGGCCTCGCCGGCGTTCCCGGTGGACGCCCGCGCCGCGTCGCGGATCCTGCTCGAAGCTCGCTCGCGCGGCGCCGGGTTCGCGGACCTCTACCTCGAGACGCGCACGGTGACGCGGATGAACCTCGCGGACGGCGCGGTCGAATCGGTCGAGCAGGGGATATTCGCAGGCGGAGGGGTCCGCGCGGTCGATGGGGACCGTACCGGCTACGCGTACGCCGACTCATTCGAAGAGACGCCTCTCATCGACGCCGCCAAGAGCGCCGCAACGATCGCTGCGGCGGCCTCCGGCGATCTACGGCCGATATCGTTCCGTGTGGAGACGCCCGCGCGGATCGTGCGCTTCGTCCGTCCGTTCGACGCGGTAACGCAGGATGAACGACTCGGTTGGGTCAAACGGATCGACGAGGCCGCCCGCGCCTGCGATCCGGCCGTTCAACAGGTGACGATCGAGTATGCGGACGAGATGCTCCACTTCGCGATCGCGAACTCGGACGGACTGTGGATCGAGGACTCCCTGCCGCTGACCATGGTTCGGATCAACGTGATCGCGAACAAGGACGGGCGCCGGGGGTTCGGGATCGAGCGGATCAGCCATCGTCTCGGCGCCGAGCAGATGGAGAACGACCTTCCGGGCGAGAAGGCCCGCGAGGCCGCGCGGATGGCCGTCGCCATGTGCGACGCGGTCGAAGCCCCGGGGGGAGAGATGCCGGTCATTCTGGCGGCGGGCGGCGGGGTCCTGTTCCACGAGGCTGTCGGGCACGGCCTCGAGGGGGACTACGCCCGGCGCGGTTCCTCATTCTACTCGGGGCGGATCGGCGAGGTCGTCGGATCGGACCGCGTCTCGATCGTGGATTGGGGCGGCATGCCCGATCTCCGCGGGTCGTACAACGTGGACGACGAGGGGACGGCGCCGGTGAAAAATCTCCTGATCGAGAAGGGCGTCCTGAGGGGATTCCTGACCGACCGGATCACGGCGGCAATGACCGAGTCGGTCCGGACCGGGAACGGACGCAGGCAGTCGTATTGTTACCCCCCCTTGGTCCGGATGAGCAACACGTACCTGGCCGAGGGCGCCGACGCGGTCGAGGAGATGATCAAGGAGACCAAGAAGGGGATCTTCGCGCGGACGTTGGGTGGCGGCGAGGTCGATACGGCCTCGGGAAACTTCACCTTCGGCGTGCTCGAGGGTTACAAGATCGAGGACGGTCGGATCACCGCCCCCGTTCGGGGCGCGAATCTGGTCGGAAACGGTCCCGAGGTCATGAAACGGATCGATCGGGTCGGCCCCGACATGAAGTTCTGGCCGGGGACGTGCGGCAAGGGACAGTGGGTTCCGATCAGCTCCGGCGCCCCGACGCTCAGGATCTCGTCGATGACGGTCGGCGGATCGGGGCAGGGCTAGGAGGCGGCCGTGGACGAGAGATTCATTCTGGATTCGGTCCTCTCCGTCTTGAAGTCGGCCGGCGCCGAAGGGGACGCGTACCTCGAGCAGCGCCGCACGCTGAAGTTCCAGATCCGCGAGGGACAGTTACAAGACACATCGCGCGCCGACGTCAGGGGTCTCGCCGTGCGGGCGATGCGGGATGGACGGCTTGGGTTCGTTTACACGAGCGCGCTCGATGCCGAGGGGGTCAAGCAGGCCGCGCAGAGGGCCCTCGATCTGGCCCCTTCGGCCGGTCTCCGCGATGACCTGATCCTCCCTGATCCGTCGGGGCCCGGCGACGGTCGCGACGAGGGCGGGCCGCTCGGTATCTGCGACATGGGACTCGAGGATCGCCCGCTTCCCGAGAAGCAGGAATGGGCACGGGCGGCGGAAGCGGTCGCACGCGGGTACGATCCGAAGATCAAGCGGACGGAAGGGGTCGGCTACGAGGAGAACATCGTCTCTTCTTGGATCGGGAACACGAAGGGACTCTTCCGTCACCAGAAGAGGAGCAATCTCGAGACGGGGATCCAGGTGATCGCCGAGGATGGAGAAGACAAACAACCCGGCGAGCTCAATCATCTGGCTGTCCACTGGGACGATCTTCCCGATCCGGGCGAGTTCGGACGAAGGGCGGGGGAGCGGGCGGTTCGCCTTCTTGGTGGCCGTCCCGTTCCGACCGGACGATATCCGGTCATCTTCTCGCCGGAGGCGGGGTGGGCTTTGCTCGTCTACCTGGCCGTCGCGCTCCGCGGCGATCACCTGAGCCGCGGCCGCTCGTGGCTCGCCGGGCAGCCCGAGGCGGTGCTGGGGAGCTCGCTCGTCACGATCCGCGACGACGCGCGGAAGGTACGGGGGCCGGCGAGCGCCGCCTTCGACGGGGAAGGGGTCGATACGCGGGAGTTCGTTCTCCTCGAGCAGGGCAAGGTCCGCGGGAGCTTCCTCGACCTGGCCTCGGCGAAGCGACTCGGCGCGCAATCCACAGGCAGCGCCCAACGGGGCGGATATGCCGCGTTGCCGGGAATCGCGAGCAGCAACCTCTACCTCGTCCCCGGGAATGCCAAGGCGGAGGAGATCGTCGGACGCGTGGAAAAAGGGCTCTGGATCTGGGGATTGTCCGGATGGTGGATCGGGTTGGACCCGTCGAACCCGCAGTTCTCGAGCGCCGCGGCGGGACTCTGGATCGAGAACGGGAAACCGGTTCGGCCGGTCGCCCGGGTCACCGTGGCCGGGACGATCCAGGAGATCCTGAGCGGAATCGAGGAGGTAGGGAACGATCTCATCTGGAACGGCGCGACGAGAACGCCCACGTATAGGGTGAAGGAGTTGGCCGTCTCGGGGACCTAGGCCCTTCTTGGAGGATCGGAGAAGCTCGCCTCGCGCATCCGCTCGGCCCGGCTATCATTCCGGGGGCGCCGGACCTCGCGGCGCGCGGGCCCGCTTCACAGATGAAGCCAAGACGGTCTAGCTCGGGATCGAGCGGAGGGTTTGATGAAACGGAAGGCCGCGCGACTCTTCGTGAACGGGAAATGGATCGACGGCGCCGGCATGGCGGACGTTCGCAGCCCCTACGACAACGGATTGATCGGAAGACACCATCGCGCCGGCCCCGAGCAGGTCGAGGCGGCAATCGTCTCGGCGGCCGGCGCCTTCGAGCGCCATCGGCACGCTTCGCCGCTCGAGCGCTCCCAATGGCTCTCCGCGATGGCGCGAGGTCTCGAGAGGCGCAGCGCGGAATTTGCCCAGACCATATGCGGAGAGGCGGGCAAACCGATCCGTCTTGCGCGGTCGGAGGTCGAGAGAAGCGTCCACACGATCGCCTGGTCCTCCGAGGAAGCGAAGAGAATCGGAGGCGATCTGATTCCCCTGGACGTCGTTCCGGTGGGGAAGGGGCACACGGGAATCACGCGGCGCTTCCCGATCGGACCGATTCTCGCCATCACCCCGTTCAACTTTCCTCTGAATCTGGTCTGCCACAAGGTCGGCCCCGCGCTCGCGTGCGGGTGCAGCGTCGTCCTGCGGCCCGCCTCCCAGACGCCGCTCACATCGCTCCTGCTCGCCGAGGTCGCGGAGGAAGCCGGGCTGCCCCCCGGACTTCTGTGCGTCGTGCCCTGCCCCGTGCAGCTCGCCGAGACGATGATCGACGATCCCCGTCTCAAGATGGTGACCTTCACCGGGAGTCCTCTCGTGGGATGGGCGCTCAGGCAACGGGCATTCCAGCGCAAGACCGTGCTGGAGCTGGGAGGGAATGCGGCCGTCCTCTTCGATGAGGGCTACGATCCCCGGCCAGCGATCCCGAAGATCGCCGCATCGGCCTTCGGATACGCGGGCCAGAGCTGCATCTCGGTTCAGAGAATCTTCGTGCCTCGCGCCTCCGAGGCATCTTTCGTCGAGGAGTTCGTCGCACACGTTCGGGAGTCGGTTCCCTTCGGCGATCCCTCCCTCGAGGAGACGATCGCGGGACCGCTGATTCGCAGCGAAGAGGCCGACCGCGTGATGTCCTGGATTGCAGAGGCGAGGGCCCGAGGGGCGGAAGTCCTGACGGGTGGACGGCGAGAGAGCAACGTGATCGAACCGACGCTGCTTCGCAAGGTCGAACCGACGCTGCGGATCTCCTGCGAGGAGGTCTTCGGCCCCGTCGCGGTGATCGATACCTTCGAGGACCTCGACGATGGACTGAAGAAAGTGAACGACTCCCGGTATGGTCTCCAGGCCGGCATCTTCACGCACGATATCGACCACGCCTTCCGCGCCTTCCATCTGCTTGAAGTCGGCGGCGTCACGGTGAACGAGACCCCGACCTGGCGCGTGGATCACATGCCGTACGGCGGGGTGAAAGAATCCGGATCGGGACGCGAGGGTGTCCGCTACGCGATCGAGGAGATGACGGAGCTGCGCCTTCTGGTGCTGAACTTGGGGTGATGCGCAAGGTCTATCATTTCTACGGCATGACGGCGGCCTGCATGGGTCTTCCCGAGCGGGACTTCGTCGTTGCGAACTCCCGGCCGTCCCATAGCTGGAATGATTGTCTGCGGCTCCTCCGCGAGCGCCACGGCGTCGAGAACCGGATCTACCTGTACACGGAGGGACCGGCTCGCCGAAGCGAGATGGTCGATGGCCTGGAGTGGGTCTTCGTTCCGGCGACGTGGGGAAGGCTCTATGGCCCGGCCTTCCCGGGCAGGATCCTGCGCAAACCGCACTACCAGTTCTCGGTCCCCTTCCTGCGCGAGATCGAAAACGACCCGCCGGATCTCTTCGTCTTCTACGGAAACGTGCCGACCCCCTTCTCCGTCCTGATCGCGCGCCGTCTCATTCGGATGGGGGCGCCGTACGCGGTCACGGTTCACACGCGGCTCGCAAACCTCTTCGGAAGGGATGTTACAGGGCGCTTCTCGAGACGGCTTGCCGCAGCGATGGCAGGCGCCCCGTTCGGGCGCGAGGCCGCGACCCTTTTCGGGGGCGCAGCGGCCGTCATTCTGCTCACGGAAGCCGACCGCGCCGTTGCGCTCCGACGGGGGATCGCTCCGCCGGAGCGGATCCACGTGATTCCTTCTTCGGTCAACGGCGCCTACTTCCATCCCGGGCCGGATGCCGAGAAGGATCCCTATCCATCGCTCTGTTTCGTGGGGCGCATGGAGGATGCCAAAGGTTTTCTCGAAGCGGTGCGTTGCCTTGCGGCCGTGAAAGCGGAGCACTCCGGGGCGCGACTTCATGTCGCGGGGACGTGGACATCGGATGCCTACAGGCAAGAAGTCCTGGGTTACATCGAGGAACGCGGGTTGGGCGAGGCCGTTGTCTTCCACGGGTGGCTGGGACCGGACGATCTTGGGAATTTCTATCGGCGATCCCACCTCCTCCTTTTCCCCTCCAAGCGCGAGGGACTCCCGCGGGCCGTCGTCGAGGCGATGATGTGCGGCGTGCCCGCCGCGGCGATTCGGGACACGGGAGGGCACGGCGATCTCATCGCGAACGGCGCAAATGGCCTACTGGCGGCGGCGGATGAATGGGAAGGTGAGGTCGTGCGCGCTCTTCGGCGGCGGGAGTCCCTGCAAGAGATAGCTTCGGCGGCCGTGCGCCGCGTCGAGGGCGTCTACTCGACGGACGCGATGGCCGAACAGGTCGAAAAGCTCTATCTGCGCCTGATCAACCGCGAGAAGTAGCGGCGCTGGGGAGCTTCTTTCCCGCGTTCAGTTGTTTCTGGTTCACCTGAATGCGCAGTGCGCCTCCCAACGCGGCCGTGCCGTCCAGCAGTATCGTCACCCGGTGAGGTCCGGAAGGGACGTTGAGGTTGCACAAACGCTCGGCCCCGGGCGTGATCTCCGGATGCTCGGGGTAGGTCGCGGTGTGGCTCGCAAGAGCCGAGAGGGCGAAGGTCTTCCACGGTTTTCCGTCCAAGAGGCACCTGGCCACGTACTTCTGCGTGAAACCGTTCGTCGTTCCGAAATCGAGACGGGTGTGGACCCTGAGACTCATGGGCCCCCGGATCGTCAACTCGATCGGACTTGTCTGATTGAACCGGTAGTAGGTCGTCTCGCGGTCCTTCTCGTGCAAGCGCGCGGCCTCGAGGAAGCGATCGGGCGCGAACGGGATCCACTTGCCGGTCGACTTCGTTCCGCCATCGAGGTAAAGCCGGACCGCGATGCGCCTTCCCTTCCCCCTCGGGTAGATCCGTACCGCATGCTGGCCCGCCGGGATCTGGACGATCGATTCCTTCAGACCGCCGATCTTCGCCCCTCCCGCCAGGGTCGCGCGTCCGCTCGCGCCCGCCTTCAGGGAGACGGTTTTCAGGACGACGCCGTCGATCTCGACGCGCAAAGAGTAGGAGACGCGATCGCTCTTTGCGGAATCGCCGTAGATGTGCCGGCTCAGGATTCGCAACGGGGTGGGTCCCGCCACGCTGAGCTCGACCGGCTTCTTGGCGGATGAGCGGTAGTAGGTGAGGGTCTTCTGCCCGAGGCGGACCTTGACCGCGCCGCCGTGCGACACCGGCTTGATCGCCTTCGTAGGCGCCGCGGTCCCCGGGGACGCCGACGCTCCCGCCGCGATGCAGAACACGATGCCCAGCGCGAGAGCGCGCGCGATCCGCCAACGCTCGATCCTCATCCCCCACCCCCTTCTTCCGAAGCGCGATCTGCGATGCCGGCAACCGTAGCCGGCGCGGTGACGTCACGTGCTGCGCTCGCCGCGCGATGGCGGGCCCGAAGCACACCGAAGCAGAGCACCAAGTAGATGAGAAACGCCGGGACCGCGATTCTGAGGTCGTATGCCGGACGGAAGAAGATCTCGCCGTCGCCGACGGCGGGCATGACCTCCGGCGTGAGGGGGAGTCCGTGGTCGCGGGCAATCACCTCGATGCTCAGCAAGTGGATGATCGGAATCCGCATCTTCGCGAACTTGTGGATCAGCCCCTGCTGCGTCCAGTTATAGTCCGGCAGGGTCCGGCTGATCCCCGGCTTGATCAACTCGGCGTTCTGCTGGGTCCCCGTGCTCGCCGATCCGCCCCCGATGTTGACGAAGGCCCGCACGCCGCGGGGCCCCGCCTCCCGTCCGTAGATCTCGAGACGCTTGGCGATCGATTGCTCGAGGGTCGGCTCCGAGATCAGAGAGACCCCGTTGCGCTCGATCGCCGCGCGCAACAGGTCCCGGCCCTGCGGGCTGAGACCCCGACCCCTATCGTTGCTGCCCCCGATGGAGGCCGCGATGCTGCGGGTCTTGAGCAACCCCTTTTCGCACAACAGCCGCTCCATGTCGAGCCACGAGAAATCGGGTTCGTTCGCGCCCCACATGCTCGATCCCACGGATGCCGTCACCACCGGTTTGAGCTTCATCTCCTCCGCGGCGGTCAGGACCGCGATGTTGAGCGCCGGAAACGACCCGGTCATCGCGATCGCGACCGGATCTCCGGGTTTGAGTCCAAGATCGTGGAAGTACTGCACGAAGACCGCGGCGAAGTTTGGGTTCACGCTCGTCAGCTTCGCTTCGAGGACCCCGCGGTCGGTCGTGGTCAGGGTGAACTCCTGGCCGATCAGCCCGCTCGCGTTCGGATCGTTCTCCTGATCCAGTGTGGCCGGCGCGCCCATCCGCGCCTCGCGGATCGCCTCGAAGCAGCGCAGGGTTCTCGATGCCGCGGCCATCTTCTGCTTCAGAAACGGCTGCGGGTTCATCCTGCGGGTCGCCTCGCTCAGCCCGTGCAAGCCTAGTCCGACGAGCGCGAGGCCGATCAGGAGGGCCTCGGTGCGCTTCGACCACGCCGCGGCGCTAGAGAAGATGGGTCTCAAGGAGCGAGCCTCCATGCAGGACGATCAATGCAAGGCGAACCAGGACTGCAGCGACGATCATCGCGGCCAGGGTCTGGATGACCCCCTGGCGCGCCATCCAGTAGGCCAGAAGGCCGGGGACGATGAAGCCGATCGCGGCCAACCCCGACTCGAGCGCGCCGATTCCGAAGGTCGGAATCCGCGCGGTCAGGGCGCCGAACACGAAACCGAGCAGCACGGCAAACACGAGATAGCGGCGGCCGTACAGCAGGAGGAAGCGGCCCGCGAGCTTGAGGCACGCGTAGGTGAGGAGTGCGGCGAAGACCGTTCCCAGAATCTGAAGGGGTCGATCGAGATACAGCGCGATGTACCCCGGGACGACGAAACCCCCGGCCGCGAAACCGATTGCCTCCGTGAAGAGCAGGCTCGCGACGAGTCCCAAGCCGATTGCTTCGGCGATCAGCATACGCGGCCTCCGGCTTCGGTGACGAACGCCATGATCAGGTGGCCCAACCCGCCGATGTTCCCGATTCCGCCCACCCTGACCCCCTCGGCGCCTGGCGCGGCGGAGGGGAGATCGGCGATCAGGTCGAAGACCTCCTGCGGGGATGCCTGGCCGAGGGCGAATAGGCGCCCGGCCGGGACCTGGCTCTCGAAGCGGCGCAGGACCGTGTCGGGGATCCCGCCGATCAACACGTAGTAGTCGGCGCGAAGTCCCGTTTCGAGGGCGGCGGCGTACTGCAGCGAGCGGTCGATCCGATCGCCGCGCAGGTTCAGGAGGGCCACGCTCGGTCTCGGCCCCGGCTGCCCGAACTGGAGTTTCTGCCAAACCGTGATCGTGGACTCGAGATCGTTCGCCGCGAAGATGTTCGCGAACTCGATCTCGCGGCCGAGATGGATGAAGCTCCGCCTCGTGCAGGCCCCGACATCCGGATTCGCCTTATACATTCCCTCGAGGGCGACGGAATCCGGAACCCCGAGCTGCCGGGTGACCAAGAGCGCCGTGGCGACGTTTTCCTCATGCTCCATGTAAGTGAACCCGTCCATGGCGCCGGCCGGGACTTCTTCCGGCCGGGCGACGAGGAGGTTCGTCCCGTAGGCATCCGCGACCGATTGGTAGGCGCGCCCGTAGCGGGCGTCGCCGAGCACCGCGGTGCCCTTCCGAGGGACGGTGGAGGAGAGCGCGACGGCGACGTCCTCGACCGTCGGCCCCATCACGTCGAGGTGATCGGGACGGATGTTCGTGATGACCCCGATCGTCGACCGCATGATGTGATGTTCGCAGACCCTCTGCAGATCCGGCCGGACGGCCATGCATTCCATCACGATCACCTTCGCCCCTTCGCGGCGGGCGCGATCAAGGACGCCGATCTGCTCGCAGATGTTCGGGCTGCCGAGCCGGATGACCGGCTCCTCGTTCCCGTCGGGCAGGATCAGTCGTGGCCTCGAACCCGTCGTCTTTGCGAAAGTCGACAGCCCCCCTTCGCGCAGGGCTCCGGCGATCAGGCGCGTCACGGACGATTTTCCCCTGCTGCCGTTGACATGGATCCGAATCGGAATCGCGCGCAGCGCCCGTTCGTGGATCCAAGCCTCGCGCCCCCAGATGATGAGGACGAGGACGAGCAGCAGGACGAGAATCGTCAACATTCCTCCTCGGGGAAGACGGCAGAAAGGCCAGAGCAATCATAGCGCGCCGGTGCGGATGTGGTAAAGGCCGGGCAGCGACCCATGCGTCGGGCCCCGGCCGGGAAGGCATCGCACGGTCCATCGTTGCCCCCTGCGATCCGCGGGAGCTTGGAGCTTGCGGAGGTTATCGAATGACGACGTTCGAGGCACGAGGCGACCCCGGCAGCTCGAGGGAGTGGAGGTAGTAGACCCCGGAGGGGACCGGGGCGCCCCGGTCATCGCATCCGTTCCATGGGAGGTTCATCTTCCCGACGCTGGCTTCTTCGCTTCCGGACAGGCGTGCGACCATTCTTCCGGCCACATCGAAGACGGCGACCACGGGGGCGCCGGGTGCGGGAAGCGAT
Organism: uncultured bacterium; assembly: GCA_964575675.1. Taxonomy (GTDB): domain Bacteria; phylum Eisenbacteria; class RBG-16-71-46; order CAIMUX01; family VGJL01; genus CAZNRY01. Next base: position 99 of record CAZNRY010000015.1, on the reverse strand, counting down.
CCCAGGAGGCCGATGACGGTCGGGTCCGTCCTCCGGTTCCGGCCGGCGGAACGGAGCGCCGGCTCCCGCCGGGGGCGCGGGGCGCCCGCTGGAAAGCGG
>CAZNRY010000014.1:0-36293 GCA_964575675.1 uncultured bacterium | reverse complement strand
GAGCTCGTCAGCGAGCAACGCGCCGAGATGCTCTTGCCCCATGAACAGGCCGCCGCTCATGCACCCGACGTACATCGCGTCGACATGATCGACGCCGGCGTCTTCGATCGCCTCCAGGGCCGCTTCCGTCCAGATCCGGCGGTGGGATTTCTCCCACAGCTCGCCCCATCGGTTCATCCCCACGCCGATGACTGCAACTTCACGCATAGGTTTCTTCTCCTCCCCACTCAATCGGCGAGTTTGCGGATCTTGCCGCGGAACTTGGCATAGGTGCCGTAATCGATGTAGATCGGACGATCCTCGAGTTGCTGGCGGGTCTGCGGGGCGACCTTCTGAACGGACTCGATCTGGTCGGTCACCCTCCAGATGAAACCGTCGCTGCCCGCGCCCGAGCCGTAGCTCACCATCAGGATCCGATCGCCCGACTTGGCGACGTCGAGGATCGCGGAAAGCCCCATCGGCGAGGAACCGGAGTAGGTGTTGCCGAGGGTCGGGCTGAGCCAGCCCTGCTCGACCTTCTCTTTCGTGAAGCCCAGCTCCTGCGCCGCCCGCATGGGGAACTTCCCGTTGGGCTGATGGAAGACCGCCCAGCGAAAGTCCTCCGGGGTCGCTCCGGCCCTCTTCATGATCCCCCTCGCGCAAGCCAGGGTGTGCTTGAAGTAGGCCGGCTCTCCCGTGAATCGTCCGGCGTGCCGCGGATAGTACTGGTACTCGCGACGCCAGAAGTCGGGCGTGTCGGTCATGTAGGCGTAGGTTTCCTCGCACACAGCGAGCAACTTCTCGCGTCCGAAGATGTAAGCCGCCGCCCCCGCTGCCGCCGAGTACTCGAGCGCGTCCCCGGGCGCCCCCTGCGACGTGTCGGCGCCGATCCCGAGCGCGTAGTCCATCTGCCCCGCCTTGACCAGCGAGAGCGCGACGAACATCCCTTCGCTGCCGGCCTTGCAGGCGAACTCGAAGTCGGCGCAGTGGATCTCCGGGGTCGCCCCAAGCGCCTCGGCGACGACCGTGCCGCTCGGCTTGACCGCGTACGGGTGGGACTCCGACCCGATGTAGATCGCCCCGATCTTCACCGGATCGATCCCGGCCCGGCGAATGGCGTGGCGCGCCGCTTCGACCGACATCGTGATCGTGTCCTGATCGGGAGAAGGAACCGACTTCTCGCGAAGCATGAGCCCCTTCTTGTACGATGGCGCATCCGCTCCCCAAACCTTGGCAATCTCCTCGACCTTGATCCGGTGCCGAGGGACGTAGGCGCCGTACCCTACGATTCCTACTTCCATGCTGTTCTCCCCTTGGAGGCGCGCCGCGCCTCCCTTGGACTGCGGACCTCTGAAATAACGCGATTTGTGCGGGTGACGAGTTGCATCAACCTACGTCCTCGGAATCTGCGTCAGGCGGCCGGATCTTGCGCATCCGGATCAAGCCCCTGGCCCGGAACACGAGGAACGGATGCACACCAAAGGTAATGGCAACCGTCTCGGGGGGCGCCTGAAGCAAGAAGCGGATGCCGAAATGGCTCGCCCGCGCCTCTGCGATCAGTTCTTCGGCATTCTTCGGGGGCTCAGGCGGGCCGGGCGCGGACTCCGTTGTATGCCCGTCACGGGAACGAGATTCGTTCCCCTCCGTCGGATGTGTCAGGACATCCGCATCAACCGGGCCGCGCCGCTCTCCGGGGGCAAGAGCCGTCCGGCGAAGCCGTTCGCGAGCGAGGCGCACCTCCTCGATCATCATCGCGCGCCCCGGGGGGGTCTCGAGAAGCTCACGGGCCGCCTCGACGACGAACGGGTGCGTCGCGAGGGTCACCGCCACGCCGTCAAGGTAGGCGCTGTGCAGAAAACCCAACCCATGCGGGTGCGCGGCGACCCGATCGATCAAGCCCCGAAGTTCGGATGGGAGGCGCAAAGACTCCACTCGGCGAAACCCCTCTCGTCTGCGACGTCGAGAGCCTAGCCCCTTGATGCCGGCCGGGTCAAATGAGCTCGCGCAGCCCGGCGGCAAGGGTCAGCGCCCGCCGCCCAGAAACGTCTCCCGGGCCCAGTGCTCGAGGTGAAGAAGAAGAATCAGCTGATCGATCGGACCCCGATCCCGGGATGCTTCCTCGATTAAACCGCGGACGCGCACCCCATCGAGAACCGAAGGCATCCAGGCTGCAGAACCCAGGAGCCAATCGGCGGCGCGTTCCTTCCCCGCACCGCGGAGCCACCGTCGTACGACGTCCCCTAGGTCCCGCTTGGAACGCGAGAGCACCTCGGCGGGGATCCACTTCGCGAGCGCCTCGCGGTGCAGCTTTTTGCCACGCGCCCCATCAAGACGATACGAGGCCGGGAGGCGCTCGAGCCAGTCGACCACCTCGGGATCCGCGTACGGGAAGCGGAGAAACAGCCCGCATTCGGCGGCGATCCGCTCGGCGGGAAGGAAGACCGAATCGGGGAGGTAGGTCCGCGCCCGAATGTACAAGGCTTGCGAAAGCGGGTCGCGGTCGGCGACCGGCTCGCGCCAGCGGTCGAGGAGCCTCTGAACCGTCTCGCGGTCTCCCATGTGGCCCGCCCGCAAGAGCAGGTCGAGGGACCGGTCCGAAAAGAGGAAGAACGCGCCGTAGATCCGCTCTCTTTCCTCGCGGGCGGCGAGGTTCTGGGCGCCGCCGGATGCGGACCTGAGCCGGCCGAGGCTCTGCCCCACGCTCCCGGCGATCCGGCCCAAGAATGGCGGAAGACCCGCGACCCACTCCCCCCATTGAATCCAGCGCCAGGCGGGATCCTCGCCGTGGAGCGCGCCGGTCCCCTGTCCCGACCAGAGCACCGGGACCTGGCCGGTCGCCGACTCGAGAAGGCGCAGGAACGGAGGCGCCCATCCCGCCGCGACCGGTTCCTCCAGAACGCGCGCCACCGAACCGAACAGCGAGGGGATCTCGGATGCGTCGATCATTCGCTCGCGATGGACGCTGCCGAGCGCCCGCGCCGCCTGCCACGCCGCCGATCGTTCGTCCGCCTCCTCGGAAAGGTCGGAAAAACCCGCCGTGAAGGTCGTGGCCTCCTTCCCGTCGCGCGTGCGCAGGAGAACGAGCGCGGATGAGTCGATCCCGCCGCTCAGGAGGATTCCCGTCTTCTCCGCCCCGCTGCGGCGCATGACGCGCTGGAGAAGGCCTCGGTACCCCTCTACCGCCGCATCGAAGGAAAGATCGAGCTCTCCGGTCTCGCCGCGATGCTCGAACGGGAGGACCTTCACTCCCCCTTTGCCGACCACGAGGTAGTGGCCGGGAGGCATCTTGTGGATTCCCTTGAGCAGGGTGTGGGGAGCCGGGTTGAAACCGAGCGAGAGCAGCACGCGGAGCTGCGCCGGATCGAGCTCGAGCCTGACCGTCGGGTCGGCAAGCAGGGCGCGAATCTCGGACGCGAAGAGGATCCGCGAGCGGGTCCGGTGCAGATAGAGCGGGCGCATGCCCACGGGATCGCGGGCGATCCAGGTCGTATTGCTTGCCGGGTCGTGGACCGCGGCGGCATAGAGACCCTGAAGGCGGCCGAGGAACTTCGCCCCCTCGTCCCGGAACCCCGCGGAAAGCAGGTGCGCGCTGTTCGCGCCCGCCTGGCGCCCCTGCCCGGCCATCCCAACCGCAAGCTCAGGGGCGTTGTCGATGCACCCGTCGAGGACCGCGCCCATCTCGGCGGGCGATTCGCGGCCGGGGAAGGGCCAAATCGAGGGGGTTCCGCTTCCCAGCACGGCGAGCCAGACCTCGCGGTAGCGAAGCCTCTTGGCCTCGGTGCCGCGATGCCTGAGACGCTGAACCATTCCCTCGAGAATCGACTCGTCGAACGCGCGGGGTTCCAGACCGATGTACCCGCAGATGCCACCCATCTCGCTGTCGCCCCTCCCAACGATGGATGTCCGACCGGAAGCTTCTGGACTCTACCACCTGTGGGATTCCCTTTGTAACGCGCTTCCGGGCCGGGCGCGAGAAACTGCTCCGCATGGCGCCCTGGGCGCCTGGCCGCGTCCCTATTCAACTGCAATTCTTCTTCGATTCCATTCCCTCCGGCAGAGCTCCGCCGCGGGGTGGCGCAGGCCGGCTCCCTGGAGTAGCGTGGACTGCCGGGATGAAGACGACCGGGTACAACGCGGGGTTCGACGATCAATGACGAAGGCTCTTACGATCCATTTCGCAGGCCTCAAGGGCGTCCCCGCCACGTACGGCGGGGTCGAGCACGCCGTCGAGGAGATCGGGTCCAGGCTCGCGGCGCGCGGACACACCGTCGTCGTTCACTGCCGCAATCACTACACCGGGGCGGAACTCAAGACCCATCGCGGCATGGTGCTCCGCCGGGAATGGAGCCTGCGGACTAAGCGGCTCGATACGATTTCCCACACGGTGCTCTCGATCCTCGCCGCGAGCCGCGATCGGCCCGACGTGATCGGACTCCATAATTACCCGAACGGCCCGCTCGCCGCGATCGGGAGGATCACAGGCGTTCCCGTCGTCCTCCACCTACATGGTTTCGAGTGGGGACTCGGCAAGTGGAATCGCGTCGACAAGGCGATCCTGAGGTTGCTCCTTCGGCCGGCGATGGCCGCGCCCTCGGCCCTGACATCGGTCTCCAAGATGCAGGCGGAGTTCATCCACAGGGCGACCGGCCGAGAGGTTCTGCACATTCCGAACGGGGTGGCCCCTCCCGCTTGGCTCGGAAACGACCATCGGGTGGAAACCCTGCTCCGGCCCCTCGAGCTGACCAGAAACGGCTACGTTCTCTGCGTCAGCCGCCTCGTTCCGCAGAAGGGGGTCGAGCACCTGGTTCGAGCGCATCGCTCCTCCGAAACGGAGTTGCCCCTCGTGATCGTCGGGGACCACAACCATGCCCCCGAATACGCATCTCTTCTCAGGCGGGAAGCCTCCGGCGATCCGCGGATCCGCTTCATCGGCTACCGGTTCGGCGACGAGCTGTGGGGTCTCTACGCCGGGTGCCGGCTCTTCGTCCTCCCCTCCGAATCGGAGGGGATGCCGCTCGTGCTGCTCGAGGCGATGGCGGCGCGCTGCGCGATCCTGGCCAGCGGGATCCCCGAGATCGAGGAGGTGGGGCGATCGACGGTCGTCTACTTCCGGGTTTGCGACGAGCAGGATCTGAAAATGCGGATGGAAGAGCTCTTGGCTGACAACGAGCGCAGGGCCCGCTTGGGGAACGATGCGCGTGACCGGGTAGCCGAATCGTACGGCTGGGACCGGATCGCGGATGCGTATGAACGCCTCTACGTCGATTTGGCGGGGCGCCGGGACCGCGTCCCGCCTTTTGACCCCTGATCCGGGCCCGTGTATTCTCGCCCCGTGGCGATCGCCGATCCGATCTGAAGCGGACCCGCCCAGGGACGATCGCGCGGGGAGGAGTCAGGGTGAACGGGAACCGTAGCGACCCCGCTGGGGGACAGAGCATACAGGACACCGTCGGCGTCCTCTGGAGACGGCGCCGCCTGATCGGCGGCGTGGCCTTATCGTTCGCCGCCCTGACCGCCGTCGTCTCGCTCGTCATGCCGCGCATCTATGTCGCGCGGGCGAGCTTGCTTCCCCCCGTTAGCAGCTCGCCGGGCGCGATGTCGATGCCCGGGCTCGAATCCTCCCTGAGCCTCCTTGGGATCCGCGATGAATCGGCGGCCACCGCGAAGCTCTTCCAGCAGATTCTCGACAGCCGGACCCTGATGGAGAAGGTGATTCAGAAGCAGGGGCTCATCGGCTTCTACCACTTGACGAACCGTCCCGAGCGCCTCGGCTATGAGCAAGCGGTTCTGTTGTTGCGCGCCGACAGCGACTTTGGCGTAAGCGAGGCGGGATTGATCGAGATCGCGGTACGTTTCGCGACCCCGTGGTTCGCGGGACCGAAATCGGACGAGACCATCCGCAAGCTCGCCGCGGATGTGGCAAACGCCCTCGTCACCGAGCTCGACCTCATGAACCGCGAGAAAAACCTCTCGCGCGCCAAGCAGACCCGGATCTACCTCGAGCGTCAACTGGCCGAGAACGTCGAGGCGATCCGCGGCTTGGGCGAGAGTGTGGCTGAGTTCCAGCAAACGCACGGGGCGATCGCCCTCGATTTCCAGACGAAGGCTCTCGTCGAGACCGCAGCCAAGCTGAAGAGCGATCTCCTCGCCAAGGAAGTTGAGTTGGGGGTGGCGGAGCAGACCATGACCTCAGAGAACCCGGTCACCGAGACCCTTCGCTCCGAGGTCCGGCAGCTCCGCGCAGGTCTTGCGAGCCTCCAGACGGCTTCCCCTGGGCAGTCGGGTAGCGGACCGCAGGTCGACCTCCCAGCCTCGGAGATTCCCCGACTCCAGGTCCGTTTGGCCGAGTTCGAGCGCGATCTGCAGGCGCAGATGCTCCTCCAGGCCTATCTGAACCAGCAGTACTACCAAGCGAAAATCCAGGAGGCCCGCGACGCGCCGACGGTGCAGGTGCTCGATGCGGCCATCCCCCCGGTGGAGCGGGCGTCCCCCAAACGCAAGCTGATGCTGATCGGCGCCATCGTCTCGGGGGCGATCATCGGAGTCCTTGCCGCTGCTATCATCGAGGGCATGAACCTCCCTCGAAAGCGGGTCTCCGGCGCACCCGCCTGACGGAGGACGGCGCCGGTCCTTCGACGGCGCTACACGACGAATGGTGGCGGCGAATGCGGGGTAGGCTTCACCTGATCCTGGGCACCGATACGCCGGCCAGCGATGTCATTCGACTCGGGATGGGTCCCTGGCTGCGATCCCTGATCGAGGCGTACGGCCGCTCCTTCGACGTCGAGGTCTACAGCCTCGACCGCAAGAATCTTTCGCGCGAGCTTGGCGCCACGCATCATCCCTGCCCTGCGCCCGCGCTGCTTCCGAAGGCCATCCGGCAGGCGGTCTTTCACGTTTCCCTCGTGCTTCGCTCGCGGAGGATGCGCGGGCTCGTGCGAACCCAAAGCCCGAATCTCCCCCTCCTTCCAGAGATCCGGCGTTTCTCGCGTTCGCCGGTGATCGTCGACTACCGCTACGACTGGGCGTCGACATCGAAGCGGCACTACGGAGGGATCAAGGGATGGTTGGCGGGATCCGTTCAGCGGCGATGCCTCGCCGCCGCCGACCTCGTCGTCGCGACGACCCCCGATCTCGCCCGAGAAGTGGAAACGCGCCACGGCAAGAGGACGATCACGATTCCCAACTTCGTCGACACGGACATCTTCCGTCCGCGGGAACCCCGAGGGGAGACGATTCTCTTCGCGGGGCGGTTCCACTGGGCCAAGGGGATCCCGGTCTTGATCGATGCCTTCGCCCTGATCGCCCCGAGTCACCCGCGGGCTGAGCTGCTTCTCTTCGGAAGCGGCGAACTGGACGGCGAGTTGCGCGCGCGCGTGCCCGATTCGCTGCGCGAGAGGATCCGCTTCCACGGGAGCCGCCCGCAGGAAGAGATGGCGGAGCAGCTTGGAAGCGCTTCGATCTGCGCGCTCCCGACCCTGACGACGGAAGGGAATCCGAAGGCCGTGATCGAGGCGATGGCCTGCGGAACCCCGCTGGTCTGCTCGGCCGTGCCGGGGATCGAGAACATAATCGACTCCGAGGCGACCGGAATCCTCGTCCAGCCGGGGAACGCGGAGGCGCTCGCCGGCGCGCTTGCAAGGCTGCTAGACGATCGGCCGCTATGGGAGCGGATCTCGCGGGCGAGCCTCGCCCGCGGCCGGCGGTTCGGAAAGGAGCGGATCCTGCGCCGTCAGATCCGCGTGATGCAGATCTGCGCGGCGGAGGGATGGAAGGCCCGGTCGCCTCGGGGAGCGGGCGCGGCGGGCGCGCCTGCGCGGGCCGCATCATACAACGGGCGGGTTGAGCATTCCGCCGTCGCCGTCGTCATCGTCGCCTATGGGGCGCAGAAACCCCTGGAACGGTGCCTGCGATCCGTGGCGCGGCAGAGCGGCGCAAAGGCAGCCCGCGTCGTCGTGATCGACAACAATCCTCCCGACCGTCGGTGCGACGCGGGGCGATTGCGCGACGCGGCCGGCGCCGACGTCCCCCTCGAGGTCATGACCCCCGGAGAGAACATCGGCTACGGCAGGGCCGTGAACTTCGCCCTCGATCGCCTGCGCGAGGATCTCGTTCTCGTGTCGAACCCGGACTTGGTTCTTGAACCAACATTGCTTGCGCGCCTTCAAGAGGCGTTGCTGTCCCATCCGGCGGCGGCGGCGGCCGGTCCGCGTCTTGTCTCCCCCGACGGGGCCGCGGCCGCCCTTTCAACGCACCCCCCGCTGCTCCGCGAAGAGATCGCGGGGTTGGCGGGCATCGATCACGTCTTATGGGGCAAGCGCATCGAGCCGGCCGAATCCGCAGCGATCGCGCCGGTCGACTTCCTGTCGGGCGCCTGTTTTCTGGTCCATCGAAGAGTGATCGCCTCCGTGGGCGGCTTCGACCCCCGCTTCTTCCTCTACTACGAGGACGCCGATCTTTTCCGGCGCCTCCGCGCCGAGGGTCGCGAGCTCCTCCTGTCCGGCGGGGCCGTCGCGGTGCATGAACAGGGCGGGACGTGGAGCGATCCCGCGAGGCGGCAGGCCGCCGCGTTTCGGGGCGCCCTTCTCTATCACCGCAAGCACGGCGGCGCGGGGGCAGGGATCGTCTACCGCGCGGGCCTTCTGTTCCTCTACGCGCCGCGCCTGTGCCTCGGCGGGTTGGTGATGGGGCTTCTCGGCAGGAGGTCGATTTTCACATTCCGCGACCGCATCCGGCTGCTCGGCAAGACGCTTCGGGTGGCGCTATCGATGGGCCGTGATTCGCTCGGCACGCCCGCAAGAGTCGTCCCGGATCCGAGGGTCGGCGGGAAAACGCAGGACAAGAAGCCACACGCCGACGATCGAGAGCGGTCCGCCGGAGTCCCCGGAGAGGGCGGCCGGCCGTGATCGCCGGCCGCGCTCCGGCCACGGCAGCTCTCGGCGCCGTCCACCCGGTCCGCCTGAGCGTGACCGCGATTTCAATCGGCCTCGCAATCTTCGTCGCGGGCTGCATCATCCACCCTCCTCTCGGCGGGCTGTTGGCGCTCCTCGTCATGTGCCTCGTGGGCCTTGCCGTCTGGCTCCTGATCGCGCGACCTGGGCTCTTCCTGGTGTTGTTCCTCGTCTACGCGGCGTTCGCGCCGCTCCTCTCGAGGCTGACCGATCTTCCGCTCGGCTGGTTCAAGGGAATCTTCTTCCTGACGATCCTGCCAGTTTGGATACTGTCGCGCGCATCGAGGTGTGGGTGGTCGCTGGCGGGGGCGGCGAAGCTGCCGCTCCTGTGCTACGCGGTCTCCGTCGGGGTCTTCGGCATGCTCGGGCTTCTCTCGGCTGCCCGAGGCATCCCCCTTCTGCAGATCATCGAGGCGCTCAAGGGGTTCCTTCTCTATCCGCCCCTCCTCTTCATCGCATTCGAGGCATCGTCGGACCGCGCGCGGGTCCGGCGGTTCCTGTGGTTCGCGCTCGGGCTCACCTTCGTGGTCGGAATCGGAGCACTTCTCCAGTCCTTCCTCCGGCTCGAAGATCTATTAAGACTGGGTCTCAAGGTCGAGACCGGCGCCGTCGTGTTCATCGCGATCGATCCGATCAGCGGAAAGATCTACCAGCGGTTGTTCTCCATCCTCGATGACCAGTCTTCGGTCGCCGCCTTCTCGTTCGTCGGGATCGCCCTCTCCCTCTACCTCCTCTCGACCTGCCGCGGGCGCGGGAGCAAGATCCTCGTGCTCATCGCACTCGCGCTGAACGCCTACACCCTTCTTCTGACCTACAACATGACGACCCTGTCGGGAACGATCCTCTTCGTTCTGATCCTGATCGTCAGGCGGCGGAGCGCGCGACTCCTCGCGTGGTTCCTGGTCGCGACCCTCGTAATTGGAACGCTCGCGTGGGTGCGCTACGGGGAGTTGATCCAGAACCGGTTCCTCACGTCGTTCTCGCTGAGGGAGGGCGTTTCGACCTCTCTCGTGGCGAGGGTCGAATCGAATCGCAAGGCGCTCTGGATGCTCAGGGAGGAGCCGTTCCTCGGCCGCGGCATGGGATCGACCGCGAACGCCTTCGTCTACTACCGCCTCGGGATGCGTTCGAGCATCGAGGGAGGCTTCGCGACCGACAACTTCTACATGACGACGGCTCTCGAGACCGGCATCCTCGGCCTTTCCGCGCTCCTCCTCCTCCAGCTCCTTCCGCTGATCGGCCTCTCCCGTCTCGGACGGCGCGGCCGCCCCGACGACCGCCTGTTCGCGACGATCATGGGGAGCGCCGTCTTCGTCCTCCTGTTGATGAACTTCTCGAACGGGCAGATGAACACGAACCCGACGAACCTGCTCTACTGGGCCCTCGCGGGGATGGCCTTCAGGGGGGCGCGCGACTGGACCCTGCCCGCGGATTCCCCGCCGGGGGGCGCGTGAGCCTGGGACGCAGGATCGGGGCCGTCACCCTCCTGGGCCTTGCGGCGAATCTCGCCGCAATCGCGAAGAATGCGGCGATCGCCGCCCGGTTAGGCGTGAGCGGGAGCGCCGACCTCGTGGCGTACGCCGAGTCGGCGCTCCTCTTCCTCCCGACGCTGCTGCTCGTGCGCGAGTGTTTTGGCCTTTTCGTGTCGGTTTATGGCCGACTGCTCGAGAAGGAAGGGAGCGGCGAGGCCGCCTCCCTCTATGCAGGCGGCCTGCGGGCGGTGCTCGCGATCGGCGGGATCCTCTCTCTCATCATCCTGATCTTCCCGAAGGCGATGATGCGCTGGATCGCCCCGGGGCTCGGGCCTGAGCAGCTCGAGACGGGCGCATGGCTTCTGCGGTGCGTGAGCCCCGCCCTCCTCCTGCAGGAGGTCGCCGAGTTCTCCCGCACGGTCCACAACGCGAACCACCGGTACGCGGTACCCGGTCTCGTCATGCTCGGGGGCAATCTCGTCCAGACTGCCATCCTGATCTCGCTTCCGGCGGGATCTGCGATGACTGCATGGGTGCTCGCCATCGATGGAGCCGCTCTCTTGCAGGCCGGACTGCTGGTCGGCATGGCGCGCGGCTTCTCGCCTCGCGTGATGAGAGACGCCCCTATCTTTCACCCTGAGCTCCGCCGCCTCGGACGCCTCGTGGCCCCGGTCGCAGCCGGGGTGGTCTTCGTGCAGATGGCGGGCTACATCGAACGGGCGGTGCTCTCCTATCTTCCCCTGGGGAGCCTCGCGACCCTCGCCTATTCTAGGAAATTGGTCGCGCCGCTTCAGACCGTCTTGGCCGCCTCGATCGCGCTGCCGATCTACGTCACGATCTCGCGTTCCGTCGATGCACAAGGGGGGAACCGCGCCGCGACATTCTCCCGCGGGATCGAGATCAGTCTCTTTATCTTCGTTCCGCTGACGCTCCTCGTCTTGATTTTGGCGCCGCAGATCGTCGATCTCGCCTTCCGGCGCGGCCTCTTCACGGCGCGGGACGTAGCCCCGACGGCCCTGATGCTTCGAATCGGGGTTCTGGCCGTCCTCCCGGGGGCCATCCTGATGCTCATCCGCGATCTTCTCTATGCATCGTCGCGCACCCGCCCCCTCGTCTGGGGCGGATTGATCCATCTATGCGTCACATCCCTTGCGAACCTGGCCCTCGCCCCCCGTCACGGCATCGCCTGGATCGCGATAGGCGTCGTTGTTGGAACCTGGCTCAGTTGCGCGGTCCTCTTCCTCTTCGTTCGCACGCGCGTCTCCCGCGAGCGCTGGAGAGAAGTGGCCCGCAACGGTGGGGCCGTCGTTCTCGGCGCCATGGCGGTTGCGGCCGGAGCGCGGGCGGCATTGGCCATCGTCCCGCCCGATCCCGCAGCGGGCCTGCTCCGATCGATGTGGATCCTGATCTCCGCCGGCGCTGCGGGGCTCCTCGCCTATGCCGCGGCCACCGCGCTCCTCGGCCACCCGCTCGCGCGTGGGGCGTTGAAGCAGCTTCGCGGACGGACCCCGTGATGGGCCGCCTCCCCACGGAAGAAGCTCCCGGGCAACCGTTGGATGTCCTGCACGTTCTCTGGCAAGGCGCGGGGGGCGGCGCCGAGAGGCAGGTCCTCGATCTCGCGGAAGGGCTTCAGGAGAGAGGGCTCCGGACCGGGATCCTCTATCTTTCGAGCGACACGGGCGCCGCGGCCGGCCTCGACCGACTCCGGATTCCCCATCGGTCGTGTTTCCTCGCGCGCGGAAGCGATCCCCGGGGTCCGATCCGCGTGGCATCGGCTCTGCGCGCGCTTCGCCCGCGCCTTCTTCACGATCACGTTTCGAGCCCCTGGCTGCGCGCGCTCCTGCCCGCTTCCACGGAACGAGCGGTTGTCGCCACGGAGCATGGGCACCTGCTCCGTCCGATCTATGCGCGGGAGGCGCCACGGCTCTGGATCGAGCGGATCGGAGCGCGCCGCACCGACCTGTACATCGCGCCGAGCCGCGCGATCGCCGAAGCCGTGGGCGCACACCATCGCTATCCCGCCGGGAGAATTCGGGTCATTCCCCACGGGATCCGCTCCTCCGTCTCGACCCTTCCCCCCGCGACACGCGAGGACGTCCGCCGCGAGCTGGCGATTGATGGCGCCGACCGAGCCGTTCTCTTCGTCGGGCGCCTCGACGCGACGAAGGGGATCCTCGATCTGTGGGAGGCCTTTGCGGGGCTGGCGGCCACCGATCCGTCCCCGAGGGGGGGAAGATCACCCGGAACGCCGGGCGCGCGACCGCCCGTGGCGGCGGACCATGGCGCGGCAGACCGCTTCGCGAGCCCCTCGTCCATGGATCAAGGACAGATCGTTCTGCTGATCGCGGGAACAGGCGAGCTCGAGGGCGACCTGAAGCGGCGCGTTGCGCAAAGCGGCCTCGGAGAGCGTGTCCGACTGCTCGGCTTCCGCCGCGATGTGGGCCGTCTTCTGACCGCCTCGGACATCTTCGTGCTGCCCTCCCGGCATGAGGCGTTCGGGATCGTTCTGCTCGAGGCGATGTCGGCCGGGGTTCCGATCGTCGCGACGCGAACCGGCGGCATTCCGGAGATCGTCCTGGAAGGAAAGACCGGGATTCTCGCGGAACCGGCCGATCCTTCGGGCCTGGCGCGCGCCCTCCTCGAACTTGCGGATGATCCCGGGAAGCGGCAAGCTCTGGGTCGCGCCGGTCGTGAGCGATGGGCGCAGAGTTTCACACTTGATCGGTCCGTTGATGCGACCCTGGAGGCATATCGGTGGGCGTGGAATCGCAAGGGCTAGGGGGGACGTCTCCGTCCGAGTCGACCGGACCGGGATCTTCCCTTCCGACCGACCCGGCGCGCCGAGATCCTCTTCCAGCCGGGCCGGCTCACGGCGCCAACACGGTCACGGCGATCGTTGTCGCCAAGAACGAGGAGAAGCGGATCGAGGGATGCCTGCGGAGTGTTCTTTGGGCGGATCGGATCCTCGTGATCGACAACGAGAGCAGCGATCGAACGGCGGCGATCGCCCGCGGATACACCGAATGGGTGATTGGTCGAGGCGTCCCGCCGGGAACCGATCCAAACCACGACAACCTGAACTTCGGCTTCAGACTGATCTCGGAAGGCTGGTTGATCCATCTCGACGCCGATGAGCGCGCGTCCGCGACCCTGGGCCGCGAGATCCGGTCGAAAATCACCGGAACCCGGCATGGGGCCTTTTCCGTCCCGTTCCGAATCGCGATGCTCGGTCGCTGGCTGAGGCATGGGTACTGGGGAGCACAGTCGAAGCAGATCCGTGTCTTCCGGGCCGGGCGGGCCCGCTACCCGCTGCGCGCGATCCATGAGAGACCTGACATCGAGGGCACCGTGGGAGAACTCGAGGGTGTGATCTACCATTTTCCCTATCCGATGATTGCCGAGTTCGTGTCGAAGACGAATCGCTGGACGAGCCTCGACGCCGACCGGATTCTTTCGGGCGAGTCTCCCGGCGTCAGCAGCTTCGGCCGCAAGGCGGCCCACCCATCGGGGTTGCGGCTTCTATGGTCCGGGGTGCGCCTGTTCCTCTGGTCGTTCTTCCGGCTTGGGGGGTGGCGCGAGGGAAGGGTCGGGATCGCCACGAGCGCGATGCTCGGAGTTTACGGATTTCTCGAGACCTTGAAGGTGTGGGAGAAAGCGGATGGATTGGATGGGGAGCTCGAACTTCCGGAGGATGACCATGTCTAACCGTCAATGCCCGACCGCGAGAATCGCGGCACACGTCGCAGCCGGGCTTCGTCCCGCGACCCTCCTCTTGCCGCTCTTCATTTTTCAAGTGCTCTCGATGGCGGTGGGCACGATCTCGCCCGCCCGAGGGGCCCAACAGGGAGCCTCGGGCGCCGGTCCCACCGCAACGAGCGGGTCGGCCACCAACGCGGCCTCATCTTCTGCGCCGGCAGACATCGCCTTCCCCGGCCGTTCCCTCGAAGGCCCGATCGACCCGAGCCGGTACCGGCTGGGCCCGGGCGACCTTCTGGTTGTGCGCATCCAAACCCGCCCACTGATCGATCGCGTCCTGCGCTTGTCGCCGGAAGGAACCCTGATTCTCCCTGAGGGTCCTTCCATTCCCTTTGCCGGGGTGACGCTGGCGCGCGCGGAGAGCACATTGACGGAGGTCCTCTCTCGCTACTACAAGGGCCCCGCGGTGAAACTCAACCTCCTCGAGCTACGAACGTTCGGGGTGTTTGTCGTCGGAGAGGTCGCGCGCGTCGGCATGGTTCAGGTGACGGCGGTCGACCGCGCATCCGAAGTGATCGCCCGCGCGGGCGGATTGAAATCCCTTCCCGAGACGCCGCCGGGGGTCGAGAAGCCGAAACCCCCGTCGACCCGTGCCATTCGCCTCATCCGGGCGGGCGGAGAGCAGCTTCCCGTCGATCTCGGGCTCTTCGAGGCGACCGGCGACCTCGTCCAGGATCCGGTCGTCGAGGCGGGTGACCGCATCTACGTGCCGCCGATGGTGGCAACGGCTAGGGTGAGCGGCGCGGTCCGGAAGCCCGGCGATTTCGAGATCATCGCGGGCGACTCGGTCGCCGTGGCGATCGCGCTCGCCCACGGCCTGCGGGAAGACGCCCTCATGGACTCGGCCTATGTCGAATCGTTCGGCGGGTCGCCCCAACGTTCGGTCCGGCACTACCTCGACCTCCGGAGGTCTGCGGACCGCCGCTTCCGTCTTCACGAACGGGATCTTCTCTTCGTCCGGCCGCGGCCGAACTGGACCGACACCCGCTCCGTACAGGTGGACGGCGAGGTGCGCTATCCGGGGACGCATGCTCTGCCCGCGGATTCACTCCCCCTCTCGGAGGTGATCCGGATGGCGGGCGGCTTCACGGAGCTCGCCTCGCTGCGGGAGGCCTACGTCGCTCGGCGGAGCGAGGAGCTGCCGAAGGACCCCGAGTTCGAGCGGCTGAGCAAGCTCCCGACGGCCGAGATGACCGCCGACGAGTTCGAGTATTACTCCCTGAAGCTCAGGTCCCAGCAGCCGGTGGTCTCGGTCGACTTCGTCGCGCTGTTTCTCCACGGCAACAGGACGTACGACATCAACGTGCGGGCGGGAGACGAGATCACGGTCCCCCGCATCCAGCCGTACGTCACGGTGATCGGCGAGGTGGCCCGCCCGGGCAACATCCCGTTCGATCCGCGCATGTCGGTCGAGCAGTACGTCGAGCGCTCGGGCGGCTACACGTGGCGCGCGTCGAAGGGGAGAGTTTCCGTCATCAGGGCCTTGACGGGCGAGTGGGCGGAGAAGGGGAAGATCAAGCAGCTCGGCCCGGGGGACACGATCTGGATTCCTCGCAGACCCCGGCGCGACTACTGGAAGAGATTCACCGACACGATCGGTCTGGTCGCCCAGCTCGCGACGATCTACCTCGTCATCAACACCGCGACGAAGTAAGTCTTGCTGTCGGGAGATCCATCCCCCACTCAGCCGGCGCGCCTGGCGATGACGATGAGGTCCGCCCCGCCGCCACGCTTCCGGGGAGTTCCGGAGAGATCGGACGCGAGGAGAACACGCACGAAACCGGCCCTGCCGACCTCCTTGCGCCACACTGCCGCGCTCAGGATGGGCTGGACCGTCTCACTCTCGGTCAGCTCCCACTCGGCGCCGGCTCCGGACCGGTAGAGGAGGCTCGACCGGAAACGCATCCCCCGCCGGTCAGGCTCCTGCCGGCGAAGGAGTATCCATTCCTCTTCCCCGCGGCGGTGGCTCCGCACGGGGAAGACGTGCCCCTTGAGACGGACCGCTGCGAGATCTCGTAGCTGGAGGAGCAAGAGACCTCCGGGACGAAGCGCATCGCGGAACGCCCTCAGGGTTCGCGCGCGATCTGCGGCCGATGCGGCGGAGGCCATTGTGTTCCCCAGGCAGAGAACCGCATCGAAGCGCCGGCCCGGGAGCCGGCCGGCCTGTTTCAGATCGCGCTTGAGGAAGCGGACGGGCAGACCGAGGCTGGACGCGCGGGCGCGGGCCTCATCGATCATCGCCCCGGAGAGATCGATCCCTGTGACCTGGCGGCCGGCGCGCGCCAGCTCGCAAGAATGGAGACCGACCGCGCACCCCGCATCGAGGACCCGGCCGGCGCCGATCGCCGCCAGATGCGGCACGATCAGTTCCGCCTCCGCGCGGATTCGGGAGGGCGCGGCGAGCATCTCGTAGGCGGGGGCAAGACGGCGATACAAGTCATGGGAAGTGCTCGATCTGGCCGGCATCGACGATTCCTCCTCGGCCGCAGGTGGATTCCCGCAGGCGCCCGAATGGCCATGGTACCAGCGATGGCGAGGGCGGGGGCATCCCTCCGTAACACTCCGACTTCCAAGAGATTGCGGTGGTGACGGGAGCGGGGAATACGCGTCGAAAATGACTATATTTATTCCCAAATGACCGAAGCCAGGAATTGTCAAAATGGCAACGAGTTGCACGCTTGACGAAGGAGCCGCGTCCTGCTAGAATCGTCCACATGGGATGGATGTATGGCCATCCAGACATCCTTCATGTCGGGGGTAAGGCCTCCCTCGACGGGCAACAGGTGAAGGGCCCCGGATACGCAAAGCTGTAACGGATCGGTCTCTCCGGAGCGCTTCACAAGGGGAAAGGAGCAGAGACAATGAGGTTGGTACTGTTGGCACTTCTTGCGGTCTCGATCGTTGGCAGCGCTGCAGCGATGGACCTTCAGATGAAGGGGACGCCGCCGCCCTTCGCGTTCACCGCTCGCACCGCCTACTACTGCAACGGCGTGACGGGCGAGAACGCGTTCTATGAGCTCAACACCGCCGCTTACGGTAACGCCTACGACGTGGGTGTCGGTGGCCCGCTCAGCTACCTCGACTTCGTTCACTTCGGTTGGTACACGCTTGTTGGTCCCTATGAGTACCACGTCGTGGTTTACGATCGGGTGACCTGTACCCAGATGTGCGATTTCGGCTCGCTCTGGGCGGCCGACGCATACAGCGCTCCGGTCCAGGAAATCGTTGATGTGTGCGCCTACAACTGCAACGTGACCGGGGACGTCATCGTCGCCATCCGGCCGATGAGCTGCTACGCTCCCAACGACTGCTACCCGGATATTTATTTTGACACTACGAATGCCCTCGGCTGTGGCCATATCGTCGACTACAGCGTCACTCCTGAGGAGTGCTCCCAGATCGTGTCGACTGCGGGAGTCGTCGACTTCCTGTTCGGCATCTACGTAGACGAGTGCGCACCGACCGCAACCGAGTCCACGACTTGGGGCTCGGTGAAGGGTCTCTACAGGTAGTCGCGGTTTCGTAGTTTGATGCACCAAGCATGGCGAAGCGGCATGAGGCTCTCGAGTCTCGTGCCGCTTTTCCCTTTGACCCTCTGCTTCGTGTTGGCAGGCCCGGCCCCCGCTGCGGCGCCAATACGGGGGGATTCGTCCCCCCACACGATTCTGCTGATCACGCTGGACGGCGCCAGGGCCGATCTCCCCGCGCGGGGTGACCTGCCCGAGCTGGCCGCCTTGGCGCGAGATGGCGCGTTCCTCGGCAACGCAACGACCCCATCAGCCATGACGTTCCCCGCCACCGTGAGCCTGTTGACAGGACTCTATCCACACCACAGTGGTGTTCAGGATGAATTCCGCGCCCCCCTCGACCCAAGGTTCGAAACCCTCGCGTCGCACCTCTCGGCAGGCGGATGGAAGGTGGCAGGGTTCCCCGTCGACTACCTCGACCATGCCCGGAGCGGGTTGACGACCGGATTCACCGACTACCTTCTTGCTTCCCCGGGGTTATCCGACAGCGCTCGGGTGGATAGCGTGCTTGCGTATCTGCGAGAGAACCCGGAGGAGCGTTGTTTTGCGTGGGCGGGATTCACGTTCTCCGCCGAGCACCCACTCTGGGAACGATATCTCGGGAGCGGGGCGGCGGACTCCGCCGAGTACATTGCGCGAGCGCGCGCCATCGACATCCAGGTGGGGAGGATGCGCGGGGGGCTGCAGGAACTCGGCCTGCTGTCGAAGACACTGCTCGTCGTTGTAGGAACTCACGGTGAGGCCGTGCCGGGATGGCCGCTGGCCAATGATCCAAGCGGCGAGATCCCACTCCCCGGACATGGTCTCGATCTCACGGAGGAAACCCTCCGGGTCCCCTGTGTGATGCTATTCCCGGAGGGGTCGGGCCCCACCAGGCGCGAGATGTCGGTCACGGACGGTTGGGTCAGCACAGTTGACCTCCTGCCAACCATTCTCGAGATGGCTGGAGTGAAGGCCCCCAAGGGTGGCGATGGAATCTCTTTGGTGCCGTACCTTGGCGGAGCGCCGCTTCCCGCGCGTGTCCTCTTCCACGAAGCCGATCTGAAGCGAACCCTCGGATGGGAACCGCGCTACGCCGCCAGGGGACAAGGGGCGAAAGTCCTCGTCTACGGCGAAAGGATGGCGGCCCGAACCGTTGGGATCGGTGGGGCGGGCGCGGGCGAGAAGGAAAGGCCGAAGCTCCTCGCCGCGCTTGCCGGCGAGTACAAGATCCCCCGCACCGGCCCGCGGGCATCGACGGCCCCCGATTCCCTCTTCGGAGCCGAGGACAATGAGATTCGCCTGCTTCTTGACGCCCGCCCGACGTCGACACGCTTCAATCCCAATGCGCGGACCCTCATCGCCGATTACACGCAGCGCTACCCACAGAACGTTCTCTTCCAGATCGAGCAGTCGATGTTCGAGATATCGGCACGACAGGAGCAAAAGGCCGCCGAGCGGCTCGATGCGATCTTGAAGGTTCGACCCGATCTCGTCGAACTGGAGGGGCTCTACGCCGAGCACCTTCTCTTTTTCTCAAGGTATGACGTCCTGATCACCCGTTTCGAGAGCCTCTCCGGGCACCCGATGTTCGAGGCCGATCGCATCTGGAGACTCGCCGCGACGCGGGTCGCCGCGGGCAAGATGCAGGAGGCGGAGAGAACGTACGAACTGGCCGCCACGATTGGAGCGCCTCCGTCCCGGCGTTTGAAGCTGTTCCAGGAGGACGCTTCACTCATCGATGCCCTCCGGAGCCAGCTCAAGGTCTATCCGGATCACATAAACGCCTACCTCCGCCTGGGCAAGGTCCTCTGGTCTCTCGGACTGTTCGATCAGGCCTATATCCAGATCCAACAGGGGCGGGCGCACGCGCCTGCCACGGCCGAGCCGGAATACCAACTCGGCCATTTCCTCGCGCTCGAGGGGAGGCCGAAGCACGCCATCGGCGCGCTGCTGCGGGCCATGGAGAAGGACTCGACCCATCTGGCAGCGCGGATTGAGCTTGCATACGCGCAGATCCAGACAGGAGACAGAGACGCCGCGATCATGAATCTCCGGAAAGCCACATCGACAGGCGAAGTCGATGCGCAGGTACACTACAACCTCGCATGCCTGCTCGCGCAAAAGGGTGAGAAGGACGCGGCACTGAAGGAGCTCGCCACAGCCGTGAGCAGAGGGTACTCCAGTCGTGCGCTCCTCGACCACGATCCTGATCTCGATCCCCTTCGGGGGGATCCGAGATTCCGGGAGATCATCGCGAGCATTCACTAGACAAATTCGATCCTATCTGAGAGCCGGTGTCGTGCTCGCCCCGCGCATCCCGCGGTGCGCACGGGCTCATGCCGCCAGTCATTCCCAAGTGCGCCCCGACCCGTCCAATCCCACGCCTTGACCGCCCCGGGAACGGGCGCTAGGGTAACCCCGTCGTGGAATCGGTCCGGTTGCGAGGGAGGTACCGATGAGCAATCCAATCAACTGGGTCTTGATCATTGTCGGCGCGGTGCTCGTGCTGCTCGAGGTCCTCCTCGGGGCGATCAGCGGCTTCGATTTCCTGCTCCTCGGCTCGGCAATCCTCCTGGGAGGGGTTCTCGGCCTCTTCACGGGCAATGGAGTCGTCGGACTAGCCTCCGCCGGGATCCTCTCGCTCCTCTATGTCTTCGTTGGGCGTAAGAGGATACGGAATCGTCTGAAGAGACCGTCCCTTCCCTCGAACACGGACGCGTTGATCGGGAGGACCGCACTCGTGAGCGAGACCATCACGGGCGATCGAGCGGGCCGGATCAGGTCGGAAGGCGAAGAGTGGCGGGCCCTCAGCGTGGACGACCGCGGCGGCCCGATCGAGGCGGGGCGCAAGGTCGTCGTCTCGAGAATCGACGGCGTGACCGCATTCGTGGTCCCGGCGGAAGGGGATGCTCCTTCCGGAGGAGTCAATCGATGAGCAGTAGCAGTTCGATCGTCCTGATCGCTTTCCTCGCGTTCATTCTCCTCATCATCCTCGCCCGCAGCGCGAAGATCGTCGCCCAATACGAGAAGGGACTGATCCTCCGGCTCGGCAAGTACCATGCGACGGCCGATTCGGGGCTGACCTTCCTGACCCCGCTGGTCGACGAGATGATCAAGGTCGACATGCGCGAGCAGGTGATCAATGTCGAGCCGCAGAAAGTGATCACCCGGGACAACGTGACCGTGATCGTCGATGCGGTCATCTACTACCGGGTGGTCGATCCCATGCGCGCCAAGTTCGAGGTGCAGAACTTCGGTCTCGCGGCGACGACCCTCGCCCAGACAAATCTAAGAAACCTGATCGGCGACAAGACCCTCGACGAGACGCTCGTCGCCCGCGACATGATCAACTCAAATCTTCGCGTCGTCCTCGATGAGGCGACCAACACGTGGGGCGTGAAGGTCACGCGCGTCGAGGTCCAGAAGATCGATCCGCCGGTCGACATCACCGAGGCGATGAGCCGCCAGATGAAGGCCGAGCGCGACAAGCGGGCCCTGATCCTCGAGTCGGAGGGAATGAGGCAGGCCGAGATCCTCAAGGCCGAGGGGTTCAAGATCGGCGAGATCCTGCGCGCCGAAGGGGACGCCCAGGCCCGCGTCACGCGGGCGGAAGCCGAGGCAAAGGCGGTCGAGATGGTCGCGACCGCGGCGGAGAAGTTTTTCCACGACCGCGCGGCCCTCTCGAAGCAGCTCGACGTGCTGCAGGCGACGCTCGGGCAGAATGTCAAGTTCGTCATTCCGGGCAACGCCGACCTGGTGACCGTCCTCGGTCTGGACTCGCAGACCTCGCCCTTGATGGTGCCGATGCGGAAGGCGCAGAGCACGCCGTCATCGTCGCATCACCATGGCGGCCCTCCGACGCCGTCGAGCTAGCCCGCATTTCTCACCACGGTTCGTCGCGAAACGGCGTCAGAGGGCCGGAGATGCAAGTCGCGCGATGCGAGGACGACGCAGGCATACTCGGTGCAGTATGCCGAGGAGGCCGAGCGAGCGCGGCGCAGCAGGTGCGGCCCTAAGCGCCGTTGCAGCAGAATGCTGGTGAGAAATGCGGGCCAGAGACAGTCGGGCCGCCGCGCGGTCGGATCCTCAGGGATTCGGCCGCAGCCGGACCGGCGCGCCGGGCCCCGCCGCGAAGTGCGCCGCGGCGTTCGCTTGGTTCATCGCGATCTCGATCCGATCGGTCGACGCCACGAGAAGCAAGAGCGAGCCGATCGGAACTTCCCCGTAGGCACGGACCACGGGCGCGTCCTCGACCTTCCCTCCGATCTCGACCTCGACCATGCCGCCGGGAGGGACGTCCAACGAGTCGAAGGCTGCGCGGGTGATGTTCGTTTGTAGATTTCCGTAACGGTCCGCAAATAGGACCTCGCCCACCAGGTCGCTTCCTTCCCAATGAGCGGGCGACAGCTTCAGGCGCACCGGATCCATCACGACAGGTCCCGCGTCGGCGAACGGATCGCCGCAGGCGAGATCTCCCGCTGCGGGGCCGAAGATGTCGCGACCGTGGAACGTCGTCGAGATGGCCCCGGGGCGCATCCACTCGCGGTTCGTTATCTGCCTATAGACGCTTGGCCCCATCTCCTGATCGACGATCGTGAAGATCCCGTTGTCGGGACCGACGAACCAATTCCCTCTCGCCGTCTGCAAAATCACCGGACGCCGCGTGGTCCCGACGCCGGGATCGACGATCGCGACAAATACCGTCCCGTCTGGGAACTCGCGCGAGATGTCCCACAGCTCGAAGGCGGCAAGGCGAATGTCGTAAGCTGGGACATCGTGGGAAAGATCGATGATTCGCGCCGACGGGCACGCAGAGAGGATCGCCCCCTTCAGGGCGCCGACGTAGAAGTCTTGTTCACCGTAGTCCGTGAGGAGGGCGACGTTTCCGTTCACGGGCCGCCAGGTCGTCGCCTGCGGATCGTCCTGGGCCCCGGCCACGCCGTGCGCCCCCGCGACAATGGAAACGAGGAGGGTCTTCGTCCAGAGATTCATCGGCGCCTCCCGGGCAGTTGATCGCGAGCAAAATGCTCCACCAGCGATTCGTGGGGCCGGCGGTTACCAGTACTCCTCGGTGTGGATGTTTCCGATCGCGCGCGCCTTGTCGGGCGTGAAGCCGCGCGCAACGAGCCCCTCTTTCGCGGCCGTGATCATCGCCGGGTTCCCGCAGAGGAAGACATGAACCCCGTCGGGGCTCAGGCGAATCCCCGACCGCTCCTCGACGATGCCCGAGAATAGGACATCTTGTAAATGGCCGGTGAGGCCGCTCCAGGTCGAGTCGTCGCGGGCGCGGGAGACGACGGGCAGATAGGTCAGATTCGCGCACTGCCCCGCCAGGACGCTGGGCTCCGTTCTGTACCACAGGTCCCATGAGTACCGCGCCCCGTGAAGAACGAGGAAGCGCCGGTCCCCGCCGTACACGAGCTCGGACCTGAGCATGCTCACGTATGGGGCGAGACCGGTCCCGGTCGCGACCAGGAAAACGTGGCGCCCCTCGGGGACTCTTGCCAGGGTGAACACACCCGTGGCTTTCGGTCCCATGAAGAGTCGTCCCCCCTCGCCCAACACGAAGAGACGCGGCGTGAGCTCCCCGCTGGAGACGAGGGTGACGTAGAACTCCGCATACTCGCTGGCGCGGCTCGACGAGGCGATCGAGTAGGCCCTCTTGATCAGACGGCGCGGATCGCCCGGTGCGTCGGCTTCATCCTCCCCCACGATCCTCGGCTCTTTTCTCTCCAGTCCGAGGACGGTGTATTGCCCCGCCTCGAAGCGAAAGAGCGGATCGTCGGCGGCCACGCGCAAGATGATCAGCCCCGGGGCGATCTCGAGGCGCTTCGTCAGGGTCGCGTTATAGGAATCGGCCGGCATGCTCTTCCTCCCGCGGATGCACCGATCCCGGAATCGTCGCCCCGGCGGACACAAAGGTCAAGCTGTGCGCTTCCTTCGCAACCGGATGACCGGTAGACTCCTCGGCGTGATAAAGGTTCATCCCCTATGGCCGTGACGGAGGGGCCGAAGCGCGGGCGGGAGGTCGTTTTCCTGCTCGGCGTTGCGGGATCGGGCAAGACGCGGCGCTGCATCGATGCGTTGCGGGCGCGCGAGGCGGAGGGCAAACCGGCCCTCTACCTGGTCCCCGAGCAGTCGACGTACATCGCCGACCGCCAGATCCTCGAGCCGCCGGGGCCCGAAGCGGTGCGCCACGTGCGCGTCGTCTCGTTTCGCCGGTTGGGCTTCCTCATGGAAGAGCCTGGGGCTCCGTCGCGGGCGCGCACGCTCGACCGCTCCGGCAGGCGGATCCTACTTCGCGCCCTCTTCGCGCGACTCGATCCCCCCCTGCAGCGGCCGTTCGCGGCCGTGGCGGACCGACCCGGTTTCCTCGAGAGTCTGGTGAGCGTCCTCCGCGAGATTCGCGATCATGCCGGCCCCGGCGGATCCGCCCTCATCGACGCGCTTGTGGATAGCCCCGACATTCCGGGCGATCTGCGCGGGAAGCTCGCGACAGTGGCCGCTCTTCGCCGCGCCTATGCTGGAGCGCTCCGAGCGCGCGGCCTTCGGGATCCGGATTTCCTCCTGCTCGACACGCCAGCGATGATCCTCGCGCGCGCGGCCGAGTTCTGCGATCTGCCCGTCCTTGTTGACGGTTTCCTCAGCTTCACCCGACTCGAGACGGAGATACTCGCCGCCATGGCGCAGGCGGGCGCGCGCCTGACGATTGCGCTCTGCATGGACCCGCGGCTCGCGAGTCTCGCGAACGAAGTCGCCCCGCCCCCGCCGCAGTGCCGGATAACGGAGTGGCCGAATGGAGTCGCCGCGCGCGCGGGCCGGCCCGTGTTTCTCGCGTCATTGCGCACCTTCGCGGAAGTCCGCGCGCGGATCCACGCGGCGGGCTTCCACACGAGGATCGACTCGATCGAGCAGCCGCCGCCACGTTTTTGCTCCCCCGAGATCGCCCGGCTCGAGTCGGGTGTCCTGAGCCGCCACCCGGTCGCCGGGAGCGGACCCCCTTCGCAGATCGAGCTCCTCGCGGCCCGCGATCCCGCCCATGAGGTCGAGCTTTGGGCACGCCGTGTCGACCAATGGATCCGCCTCGACAAGGAGCCTGTGCGGCCCGGAGAGGTCGCAATCATCGTGCGGGATCTCGAGACCTATCGTCCGCTGGTGGAAGAGACGTTCGGCCGATATCGCGTCCCCGTTTTCGTCGACCGCCATTGGGACATCTCCTCGCGGCCGATCGTCCGGACGATTCTCGATTGCCTCGAGGTGCTTCGCACGGGTTGGCAGCGCGAGGCTGTCGTCTCGTTTCTCCGATCGCCCTGCCTCGGGTGCCGGGGAGGCGAGATCGATCTCGTGGAGAACCTCTCCCTCGAGGCCGGGTACGACTACGAAGGATGGACGGGAATCCCGTGGGTTCCCCTGCGCCGTCCGCCCCGCACGCGCTACGCGCGGGGCGGAGGGGAAGGTGAGAAGCCCTCGGAAGCGGCCATCGAGGAGGAAGCGCCGGATCCCGGGCTTCCGGCGGACCGCGCGGGCGACGAGATCGCCGATCGAATCGAGGCCGTCCGCACTTCGATCGCCAACCGGATCCGGGCCGCTCACCTCGAGCCGCTGAAATCCCTTGAGGCGCGGCTCGCTGCCGGCAGCTCGACCGGCAGGGAGGCGGTGGCGGCGTTCCGCGATTGGATGCAGCAGGCCCGCCTCGGAGATCATGCGGCGGGACCCGACGGCGAGCGCGAGATCGAGGCGATCGACCACGTCTGCGATTCTATCGCGGGCGAAGCGGAGGAAGAGATCCTCACGCTCGACAACTTCGCGCACCTCATGATCGCGGGCTTGGGATCTCTCAAGCTCGGCCGCACCCCGACCCGGCCCGATGCCGTGATTCTCGCCGAGGTGCAGCGTTCGCGGTTGGGAGAGGTTCGCCGCGCGATCGTGGGCGGTCTTTCCGCGGCCGACTTTCCGCGCGCGGTCGTTTCCGATCGCTACTTCAACGATCGGGAGCGCGCCTTGCTCGGGCGGATGGGCCTTGACCTTGGCATTCCCGATTCGCTGCGGCAAGAAGAAGAAGCCTACTTCCTCTACATCGCGCTGACGCGCGCCTCGGAGCGCCTGGTCCTCACGAGGCCGACGACCGGCATCGAGGGCAACTCGCTCGACCCGTCGCCGTTTCTCGATGAGATCCGCGCCGCCGTCCCCGGCCTCGTGGAGCGCGCCCCGCGAATCGACGAGAATCCCGCGGACCTGAGCGAGGCGCAGACGGCCGAGGAACTCGCTGCGTGCGTCGGGGCCTACATCGCCTCGCGTCTCGATCGCCGCATCGCGGGGCGCGGGCGCCAGCCGGACGAGGAGCGGGCCCGGCCGGATGACCGCCGAATCCTCACCGTGTACAACCGCTTGGTTGTCCCGCCGGCGGGATTCCGGGCGTCCACCCCGGCAATTATCGATGCGGCGGGCCGACTGTGGGGCTATGACAACCGGCCGAGCCTGCCGGAAGAGATCGTCCGGTTTGCGGCCGGGGGGCGGGTGCGCACGGCGAGCGTCGGCCGTCTCGAGTCGTTCGCGCGCTGCCCGTATCAGCACTTCGCCCGCCACATGCTCCGCCTCACGCGGCGGCCAAAAGCCGAGGTCACCCCGCTCGAGAGCGGCCTCCTCTCGCACAAGGCGCTCGAGATCCTCATGCAGGAAGGCGTCCCCCCACCCGACCGCGGCGCGATCGACCAAAGGCTCCAGGAAGTTTTCAAGCGCATCGAGAAAGATCCGAGTCTCCTGGCGTTCTTGGTAACTCCGGGTGGGCGATTTCGATGGCACAACACACGCTCGCGACTCCGCCGCTTCCTCGAGGTCGAGACCCTTCGTCTGGCCGGTTCCGAATTCAGGCCGTCCGAGTTCGAGCGCGAGTTCGGGACCTCCGCGACCCCCCCCCTGAAGATCACGCTGCCGGACGGCGGGATGCTTCTCCTGCGGGGCAGGATCGACCGGATCGACACCGCCGGGAGCGGCCCCGCAACGGAAGCGCTCGTCATCGACTACAAGTCCGGGACGCTGACCAACAAAGGCCGCCCGGTGGACCTAGAGCGCGGCCACGACCTTCAGCTCGCCGTCTACCTCCTCGTCGTGCAGGAGGTTCTCGGGATGGAACCCTTCGGCGCGCTCTACGCGCCCGTTCTGCCGAGGCCCGCGGGCGAGGCGTCCCGCGATCCGGAGAACCCATTGGACGTGAAACTGATCGGACTCGTTCCGACGGACGAGGGGGACCGCGTGACCGGCGGTCGCAATCTCCTGCGCGGTTCACGATCGTCGGTCAAGACGCATTCCGAGTTGCTCTCCCTTCTGCAGGAAGCGCGCGACACTCTTGCCCTTTACGCGGGCGCCCTTTCGCGCGGCCGGATCGACGTCGCGCCTGTCAAGATCGGGGGCAGGGCTCCCTGCGAGTTCTGCGAGTTCAAGCCCCTTTGCCGGGTCGATGAAATGTACAACCCGTTCCGATCGTCTCCGAAGGACGGGCTCGGCGAACGGGAGGGAGATCGATGAGCCATCCCCTCTCCGCAATCCAGCTCCTCGTGGTGGAGCAGGTCGCGAAGTCCAGGGAGCGCGATCTACTCGTATCGGCCGGAGCCGGATCCGGCAAGACGACGATCCTCGTCGCAAGCGTGATCGCCGCGCTGAAGGCCGGACTTCCCCTCGACCGCATCCTCGTCGTCACCTTCACCGACAAGGCCGCGGCGGAGATGAAGAACAAGATCTACAGGGAAATGGGGGCCCACGAGGATCTCGCGCCGCTGCGCCTGCGCCTCCCGCAGGCGTGGATTTCGACGATTCACTCCTTCTGCCTGCGCCTCCTGCGCGACCGCTTCCAGAAGGCCGGCGTCGACCCGCGGTTTCGCGTCCTGTCGGAAGAGGACGCAAGGCTCCTGCTCGCGGACGCGACGACCAGGGTGTTCCACGGACATTATGAATCCGAGAGCAAGGAAGGGTCCGAGGATACCTTCGGGCGTTTGGTCGAGATGTGCGGCTTCGGCCCCGACGGCGAGAACCTGCGCGGGGTCGTCCACTCCCTCCTCGAATATGCGAGGTGTTCCGAGGACCCTGACCGATTCCTCGTGGGGCACACGGCCAGGCTTGCCTCCGGCCCGAAGCGTCTGGAGGACTTGGTCTGGAGCGGCGACTATACGGAGCGGATTGGCCGCGCGTGGCGCTACGCCGCTGGGATGCTCCGCGCGATCGTCGCGGAGACAGGGGATGCGGCGGCCTGGACTCAACGCCTCCGCGCGATCGAAGCCGTCGACGCGGGGCTGCTCGCAACGCCCGCGGGCCAGCGCGCCGTCCTGGAGCAGCTCGCTGCGGAGGGCGCGATCGAGAGCGCAACCTCATTCAAGATGCGCCTGCCCAATGTTCCCAAGGGACTTTCCGACCGTCTGAAGAAGTTCCGCGAAGCGACCAAGAAAGCGTTCGACAGCGATTGGCTGACCGAGATGCCGCTCGACGTGGAGCGAGTCCTGCTAGACGAACGATGCGCCTCACGATACGGCCTCGCCTTGATACGACTCACGGAGGAGGTAGCCAAGGCCTATGAGGAGGCGAAATCGCGCGCCGGACGTCTCGATTTTGAGGACCTCCAGATCAAGGCGCTGCGCTTGATAGACGGGGCGAACGAAGAGTCCGCCATCCGGTTCGATCGTGTTTTCATCGACGAGTTCCAGGACGTCAACGGTCTGCAGCACCAGATCCTGAAGAGAATCTGTGACCCCTCTCGGATCTTCCGCGTCGGCGACGTGAAGCAGTCGATCTACCAATTCCGCCTTGCCGAGCCGGGCATCATCCGCGATCTCGGCCGCAACCGGCCGCTCGTGGAAGAGAGGAAGCCGGCGCCCGATGACGAGCCGGAATGGAACGTGCTCTTGCCCAGGAATCATCGCAGTCTTCCGCCCGTTCTCGACGTCGTCAACGCCGTCGCACGCAACCTCTTCTTCGAGGAAGAGATCGGCACCGATTACGAGAGACAGAAGCTCGTCCCCGGCGATTCGACCCCGCGGAAGGGCCCCGACGCGGAGCTGATCTTGATCTCCGAGGAGATCGCGTCCGGCGGAGAGGAAGAAGACGACGGCGAGCAGGCCACGTCCGTTGATCTTCACGACGCGGAATGGTCTGCGATAGCGAAGCGGATCCTCGAGCTCGTCCAGTCGGGGGATCAGGTGCGCGATCCGGCCAACGGGACGATGCGCCGAATCGCCTACTCGGACATCGCGATCCTGCTGCGCGCCCACGCTAACGCTCCCGCGCTCGCCCGCCGCCTGGAAGAGGATGGGATCCCTTGCTCCACGGGCACGGGAGAGTCGTTCTTCGAGGCGGCCGAGGTGCGCGACATCACGAGCATCTTGCGCGCTGTCGACAACATGCTCGACGACATCGCCGTCGCCTCGGCGCTCCGGTCCCCCGCCTTCGGCTGGGACGACACGGAGATCCTTTCGATCCGCCTTGCATACCCTCGCGCCCTTCATCTGACATTCTCGCTGGCCCGCCTGGCCGACGGTGGAACCGAGGAGGGCGGCTACGCGCGGGCCCTCCTCCCCGAGGAAGAGGAGTCGCGCGCCGTGCTCTGCGGCGAGGCGGCCGCATTGCCCGATGTTCCCCCCTTCTCCACGCTTCAGAGCAAGTCGCGGGCCGCCCTCGACCGGTTCCTCGGTTGGCGGAATGCCGCGGGAACGAGCGAGCTGCCCGACCTCGTGTCGCGCGTGCTCGAGGAGGCGGGGCTCATCAAGAGCATGGCATCCCTGCCCGGCGGACTGCGGCGGCAGGCCAACCTCCGCAAGTTCGTCGGGATCGCCCGGCGCTACGCGAGGGATACCGGCCACAGCCTCAATCGCTTCATCCGATGGCTCGATTTGCTGAAGGAAAGCGGGGCCAAGGTATTCGAGGCGCCGGTTTCATCGGAGTCGCTGCCGGCCGTGCGGATCCTCTCCATTCACAAGGCGAAGGGTCTCGAGTTCCCCGTCGTCATCGTGGCCGAGATGGGACGTCGGTATCAGCTCGGCAAGAAGCTCGACGCCCTCATCCCCGGCCGCCGCTACCTGGGCGTGCGTCTGCTCGATCAGGAAAGCTACATCCTGCGCCGTCCGGCGCCGCTGCGGCTCCTGAGGGAATCGGCGCGGGCGGACGATCTCGCGGAGGAGAAGCGGGTCCTCTACGTGGCCCTCACGCGCGCAAGGGATCTGCTGATTCTCTCGGGAGTGCTGAGCAAACAGACGGCGATTCCGGAGACCCATCACCGGGCGTTTCGGAGCGCCACTGCGAACCGCGACGCGACCGGCAAGGCGACGATCGACGGACTTCTCGAGGCGAAACCCTTTCCACTCTCGTGGGTCCTCTACACCCTTCCCGAGATGCCGCTAGCCGACGGCCGCATCGGGGACCTCCCCTTTCAGGTCCGATGGATCCGACCGGAGCCCCGCGAGAATCTCCCGGCGGCCGCGAATCGGATTCGCGACATCGAGCCATCCCTCCGGCGACGCGAACAGGTGGAGGTCCCGGACGGCCCCGACGAAGAGGGGGAGCGCGCGATCGCGCGGACAATCGCCCGCCCTCTCCTCCCGTCCCCCGGGCTTCTGGCGTCTGCGCGCGGCAAGATCTGGGCGACGGAGTTCAAGGGCGGCAGGGACGAGGAGGCCGTCATCGACTCCCACGGCGCCGCGGAAGAGACCCCCGATGAGCCCGCGGCGCCGCTGATCGCGCGGGACGCAGCGGCCAGAGAGGGGACCTTGTTGCACGCCGTCCTCGAGAGGATCGATCTCGTCGGGATGGGGGCCGCGAACGTCGAGGAGAGAATCGCGGCCGCGGCTCAAGCGGTCGGCGGGATCCCCGAGGACGCGGCCAGAACGCTCGCGGAAGGGCTTTCGCGCCTGATCGAGCTTCCGATCGGCCGGATCCTCGCGTCGGGCGCCGAGGTTCACCGCGAGGTCGCGTTCAGCCTGCGGCTGCCTCTGATCGAGGTCGCCCGATGGCTGCCGCAACTGCGCGACGAGTTTCTCGCATCGGACGATTGGAGCGAGTGGGTGGAGGAGGATGGAACCGGGGCTCTCCGCATCCTTCCGGGAAAGCCGGCCGCGGCCGGCGAGCCCTGGGTCCTCGTCCAGGGACGCATCGATGCCATCCTGCGCGGTCCGGACGGATGGATCGTTCTCGATTGGAAATCGGATCGCGTCGCCGACGGCGGGACGATCGAGAAACGCACGGAGATCTACAAGAGCCAGATGGAAATCTATCGTCGCGCGGCACGGGGGCTTTTCGGATCGCCGGTGCGAGCGGCCGTCTACTTCCTGAGGCCGGGCATCCTGCGGGAGGTGTCGTGAGCAGAAGCTCCCTCCTTCGATTCTCATGAGCTACGTCGATTGGCTGCGCTCCCGCGTCGGACCTGCTCCCGTCATCCTCGTCTACGCGACTGCCGTGATCCGCGATGACGCCGGCCGCGTGCTTTTCCAGCGGCGCGGCGACTTCCATGTGTGGGGACTCCCCGGAGGGATCCTCGAGCCCGGCGAAACGATTCGCGAGACCCTCCTGCGCGAGGTGCGCGAAGAGACAGGATACGACGTCGTCCCCGGCCGGTTCGTCGGCCTCTACACTTCCCCCGATTACTCGATCGCCTATCCGAACGGACATCGGGTGCAACAGGTGACGGCCTGCTTCGAATGCCGGATCGCGGGAGGCGAGGGGCGCCCCGACGGAAGCGAGTCGCTCGATCAGGAGTTCCTCCCGCTCGAGCAGGCCCCTCCCTTGTTCTCGTGGTACGAGCAGATGCTCGAGGACATCGATCGCGCCCGGCCGACGCGGTTCGACGCGGGCGCGGCGACCGCCGCGAATCCCCATCCCGGCGGGCTGGTTCGCTGGCTGCGCGCGCGGGTCGGGCGCGAGCCGATCCTCATGCCCTGCGCATGCGCGATCATCCTCGACCCACGAGGGAGCGTGCTGCTCCACCGCCGCGGGGACACCGGTCTCTGGGGCCTGCCCGCGGGCGCGATGGAACTGGGGGAGAGGATTGATCGGACGGCGGCGCGCGAGGTCGAGGAGGAGACGGGACTGCGTGTGCGCCCCGTCCGCCTGACCGGATTCTACACGGGACGCGAGCAGCAGAGCGTCTATCCGAACGGCGACCAGGTCTGGCTCGCCGTGGCCTGCTTTCTCTGCGAGATCGAAGGAGGGGAGCTCCGCGCGGACGGCGTCGAGAGCCTCGAGGTCCGGTTCTTCCGGCCTGAGGAGATGCCCTTCGATGCAAATCCGTGGGGGCCGCGTACGCTCCGGCGCATCGAGGACGCCCTCAGGGGCGGACCGGAGGCCGCGGCGGACTGATCCGCGCGGCGAGCGCACTTGGGCGATCATGCAGGGGCGATGCCGCAGCGAGCTGCGCCATGCGCCGAACGGAGGCGGCCCCCGAATGGGTCGCCAGGTGCGCGCGACGGGATGCGCCAGGCGAACGACCGCCGGCGATCAGAATCCGATCGCGAGCCCCTCGCCGCGCGGATCCGTGCACACGAGCCATCCCCCGCCGTCCAAGCATTCGATCGCCTGGAAGAACCCCGGACCGTCCCAAGGTCCGACCCGCACGACCGCGTGCCCGCGCCTCTCCAGACGGCGGCGCACCTCGCGCGGGAACCTCGCCTCGATGCAGACCCGATCCTCCGCGTCCAGATGCCATCGCGGCGCATGAATCGCCTCCGCCAGCGGCGTCGATCGCGCAAGCCGCGCGCGCAGCACCTGCACGTTGACCATGACCTGCGCCTCCGCCCCCGGCGTGCCGCCGATCAGCCAGGGTTTCCCCTTGCGAAGGACCATCCATGTATTCAGCGTGTGGATCGTTCGCTTACGGGGTTCCAAGCGATTCGGCGACCCCGGGTCGAGGGAGAAGCCGGTCATCCGGTTGTTCAAGAGGATGCCGGTCCCCGGCACGACCCACCCAGCCCCGAAGGGATGGAAGATCGACTGGATCCAACTCACCGCGTTTCCCTGCGCATCGACGGCGCAAAGGTAGGTAGTGTCGCGCGGCGTCGGTCCCTTCCCTACGCCATCCAGACCAGTCTTCTTGCGGTGGACCTTCGATCTTCTCTCCCTCGCCGCCTTCGAATCGCGGACCGCGGCGCCGGCCGGAACGAGGCCAGATTTGATCTCGGCGATCTCCGCGGCGGCCTTCGCCCCCGAAAGCCATCCCGCGAGATTCTCTTCCAACGGCGTGCGCGCGGATCGGGGATCGCAGAACCAAAGATCGCGATCCGTTCGGATGCGGCGATAAGCCTCGACCTGGAGGTGGATCTCGCGGGCAACCGCGCGCGGGTCACTGCCGGCGATCGAGAGACCGCGCCGGTCAGCCTCCTCCAAGAACCGCAAAACCGCCGGGACCATCGCTCCCTGCGAAACCGGCGGCTGCTCGAGAAGCGAGACGCCGTCTAGCCCGGCGAGACCATCGAGATCGATTGCGAGGGGATCGGTCTCATCCGTTTCGTGCGCGCGCAGGTCGTCGAGGGTCATGACGCCCCCGCGCGCCCGGATCTCCTTCACGACTTTCTTCCCGAGAGGTCCGTCGTAGAACGCCGCCGCGCCATCAACGGCCAAGGTCTCGAAGGTCGAGGCCAGGTCCGGCTGACGGACCCAATCACCGGCGCGCGGCATGCTCCCGGCCGAAAAGACGAGGTCTCGGAGCCCGGGATCCGATTCGACGATGCCGCGCTGCAGCCGCGCCACCCGTTCCCACCGACCCCCGATCGGGAAGCCGTCCCTCGCGAGCCGGATCGCGGGGGCAAAAACCTCCCCGACCGGTAGCCGTCCGCGACCCTGCAGAAGCCGAAACCACGCCCCGACGACACCGGGGACGGTGATCGGCAATCCCCCGTGGAGCGGAATCGATCCCGCCGCAACCAGCGCTTCCGCATCGAGTTCCCCCGGTGTCGCGCCGCTCCCCTGAATCGCCCTGGCGCTGCGGGACGGTGCGTCCCACGCGATCGCGAAGGCGTCGCCCCCGATGTGGCTCGCCCACGGCTCGAGCACGGTCAGGGCTGCCCCGGCCGCGACGGCCGCGTCGGCGGCCGAGCCTCCGAGCCGCAGGATCGCCAGGGCCGCCTCGCTGGCAAGCGGATGGGCGGTCGCCACCGCTGCGCGGGGGGCGTGAACCGGAGGACGTTCGAGCATCGGCTATCACCTCCGTTGCAGTTGAAGCGTCGATTTGCTAATCTTGACCTCTTAACCACCCGGTGGGGGTGGAGGCATCATGATTTTAGAGACTTTCCCTGTTGGACTCCTCCAATGCAACTGCACCGTCCTCGGGTGCGAGACGACCGGGCGCGCCCTGGTCATCGACCCGGGCGATGACGTTGAGATCATCCTCAATATATTGGAAAGAAACAAGTTAAGCCTCGAGGCGATTCTCCACACCCACGCCCATCTCGATCACGTCGGCGCGACCTCCGCCCTGGCCGAGGCGACGGGGGCTTCGGTGATGCTCCATCCGGCGGACCAATACCTCTACGATCACGTCGAGATGCAGGCCCGGATGTTCGGCTTTCCCGTCCCCGAGACGATGCCCGTGGACCGCCATGTGACCGATGGCGAGACGATCACGGTCGGCCGGCTCGAGGGCGAGGTCATGCACACGCCGGGCCACACGCCCGGAAGTCTCTGCCTCCGCATGATGGGCAACGGGGACGGTGAATCGCCGGGACGCGTCTTCGCGGGCGATACGCTTTTCCTCGGCAGCATCGGGCGGACCGACCTGTGGGGCGGAAACATGGACCGGATTCTGATCTCGATCCGGGACAGACTCCTCACGTTGCCCGACGAGATGGTCGTCATCCCCGGGCATGGCCCGGCCACGACGATCGGCGACGAGCGTCACACCAACCCCTTCCTCCAGTCATGAAAAAGCGTCCAATCCAGGACCGGCTCGCCGAGGTCACGAAGAGGCTGATCGCCACCTACACGGACAAGCTCCCCACGGCGCACAATCTCGATCAGAGCAAACGCCTTCCTTCGGAAGAGCGCACGACCGAACTGCTCGAGGAAATCTTCGAGATCCTCTACCCCGGATTCTTCGGCAATCAGCATCTGACCGGCGAGAACGTGACCTACCACGTGGGTGCTCTGATCGACGACATCGCCGATCAGCTCCACGAGCAGATCTATCTCGCGGTCCGCTTCGAGTGCGATCGCGAAGATCCCTGCGAGCATTGCGCCAAGTTCTCGGACGACGCGGTCGAGCAGTTCGTCATCTCGCTCCCCGAGGTTCGCCGGCTCCTGACCTTGGACGTGCAGGCAGCATTCGACGGCGATCCCGCCGCGAAGAGTTTCGCCGAGATCATC
Organism: uncultured bacterium; assembly: GCA_964575675.1. Lineage (GTDB taxonomy): Bacteria > Eisenbacteria > RBG-16-71-46 > CAIMUX01 > VGJL01 > CAZNRY01. The sequence goes on along the minus strand of CAZNRY010000014.1, from coordinate 1,295 downwards.
CTCTCCTACCCGGGCCTCGAGGCGATCACCGTCTATCGAATCGCCCACCAACTGAACATCCGGGGGGTTCCCCTTCTTCCCCGCATCATGACGGAGCACGCGCACCGGCAGACGGGGATCGACATCCACCCCGGCGCCCGGATCGGGGAGAGCTTCTTCATCGACCACGGGACCGGAGTCGTGATCGGCGAGACGACCGACATCGGCAGGAACGTCAAGGTCTACCAAGGCGTGACACTGGGCGCCCTCTCCTTCCCGAAGGACGAGCGGGGCAACCTGATCCGCGGCCGTAAGCGCCACCCGACGATCGACGATGAGGTCGTGATCTATGCAGGCGCGACGATCCTTGGCGGCGATACGGTGATCGGGAAGGGTTCCGTGATCGGCGGCAACACGTGGGTCATCCACTCGATCCCGCCGGGCAGCAAGGTGACCAGCACGCCGCAAGAACAGAAGATCGAGCCGCCCAAGAACCGCGACAGCCAGAGTTGTTGAGGCCTCAAGCCTCAACACATCAAAGACATCCCGCCTTGCGGCGGCAAATCAAGCAATCGTCGACACCTTCGAGACGCTGGAACGACGCAACGAAGCAGGCCGGCCGCCGCCGCTTCCCCTAGAGAGGAGACCCGCAGTGGCAAGGATCTATGACTCCATCATCGACACGATCGGACGCACGCCCCTCGTGCGGACCCCTTACCTTTCGACCGATCTGAAGGCCGACGTCGTCTTCAAGCTCGAGTCGTTCAATCCGATGTCGAGCGTCAAGGACCGGATCGGTTTCTCGATGATCCAGGACGCCCTCGATCGGGGGATCATCCGCCCCGGGGTGACCATCATCGAGCCGACATCGGGGAATACCGGCATCAGCCTCGCGTTCATCTGCGCGGCCAAACGGATCCCGCTCATTCTCACGATGCCCGAGACGATGTCGATCGAGCAGCGGAAGATTCTCGCGGCCCTGGGCGCGACGGTCGTCCTGACCGAGGGGGCCAAAGGGATGAAGGGGGCGATCGCGAAAGCCGATGAGATCCAGAAGGAAACCCCCAACTCGATCGTAATCGGCCAGTTCGTGAACCCGTCGAACCCCGCGATCCACCGCAAGACGACCGCCGTCGAAGTATGGGAAGACACCGACGGGAAGGTCGACATCTTCGTAGCCGGCGTCGGCACCGGCGGCACGATCACCGGGTGCGGCGAAGTCCTCAAAGAAAAGAAGCCGTCCGTGAAGATCGTGGCGGTCGAGCCGGTCGACTCCCCCGTCCTCACACAGAAGATCTCCGGCGAGGAGCTGAAGC
>CAZNRY010000013.1:0-37117 GCA_964575675.1 uncultured bacterium | reverse complement strand
CGGGGTTCGGCCCCCCGAGACCAGAGCTTTCCAGAAGAATTCCGGCAAGCTTCCCGCCGTTGCACAGCACGTCGTTCGGCCATTTCAAGGTGAAGCCGACCGGCAATCCGCTCAACGCCACCAAGGCATCGCGCAAGGCCAGCGCGGCCGCAAAGGACCGCAACGCCACGATCTCGGGCGGTTCGGTCGGTTTCAGAACCAGAGTGCCGTGGAAGTTGCCGGGCGGGCTGGACCAGGGCCTTGCCCGCCGACCGCGACCGGCGGTCTGGACCCCGGCGAGGATCCAGGTTGGTCCCGGCAGACCTGCAGCCCGCCGGAAGCCCTCGGCATTGGTGCTGTCGATCTCGGGCAGGGCGATCCGCCCTGCCCCGAGGTCGGCCTTAGCGGACAAGCGCTTCGGCGGCGATGGCAGCCGCGGGTTCGATGCCGAAGAGGTTCACGATCCCGAGCACCATGATCGCGGCCACGCCGACCACGGGGTTCCGGTACTGGACGAAGCCGCATGCCGGACAGGTGGGGCGCGTCATGCCGTCCCGCTCGGCTCGGTTGAGCGGCGTCGCGCAGACGGGACAGAACCGGAAGAAACTCCTCTCCGTCGATCGGGGACGGCTCATGGGTCGAATCTCACCCGACGGGCGCCTCTCCCGGTCGATCCGTGGCGCCCGGCGTTCCACCCGGCGCCCCGGTCGAAACGCCCAGAATCGGTTTTTCCGTCACGTAGGCGAGCCGCGCGCCCGCCGGCAGGAAGATCCCGATCGCGCATCCCGTCAGCAGTCCGCCCAGATGCCCGTAGAAGTCGACCCGCTCCCCGGCGATCGAAGGGAAGACGGCCAAGACCGCGATCGGCAGATAGACGCGGAAGGTCTTCCACCGGTGGACGTCGTCAAATCGACGGAAGTTGCGCAGCAGGAAGAGGATCGAGAGTCCGTAGAGACCGAAGATCGCCCCCGAAGCGCCAACGGAAACGGCCGGCATCGGCCGCAGCGCAAGCGACATCGCAGCCCCGCCGAAGCCGGCCATCAGATAGGTCGCGAGCATCCGTCCCTTGCCGTAGAAGTACTCGGTCACGCTTCCCGCCGCGAGGAGGGCGATCATGTTGTAGAAGAGGTGCGACGGAGAGGCGTGCATGAACAACGGCGCAAGGAGCGCGAAGAATCCCTTGCCCGACCCGACGAAGTTCCGCACGAATCGCAGGAACCAGGTGAGACGCATGTCGTAAAGGTCGCGCCAGACGAGAAAGAGGACGCAGGTGATCGTCAGGTTCAGGAGGATCAAGCCCTCCGTCATCGACAGCCCGCGCCGGGGGAAGATCGTGTCTCCCAATCCAGGTGCATGACGCCGAGGGATCTCGGAACGCGACGGGATGAAGAGGTGATAGACCTCGAGGGAGTCGGCGAGGCGCCAGACGCCGTCGGTCCATACGGGGGAGAGGACCCATGCGCTCGGTGGGATCAAGCCCCTGCGGACCCAATCCTCCCACTGCTCGTCCGGGATGAGGAAGAGGGAGTCGCCGATCTTGATGTGGGTCAATGATCCTCCGGCTGGCGGTCCGTACCGAACGATGGTGTTCAGGACGGTCGTTGCCGCTCCTTGCCGCCCGTGATAGGCTCGCGTCCGTCATGCTACCACAGCCCGACCAGGATGCCCTTGGCCGCGAACCTTCTCCGTTGAAGGTTGCGTTTCTCGGCACCCACGGGGTCGGCAAGACGACCCTTTGCTTCGAGCTCGCGGCCCGTCTCAAGCGCCGCGACCTGCGAGTCGACATGGTGAAGGAGGTCGCGCGCTCCTGCCCGCTGCCGCTCAACCGAGACACGACGATTGACGCGCAGGCGTGGATCCTCCACACCCAGATCGCACGCGAGATCGAGGCGGTCGTCCACCACGATGTGATCGTCTGCGACCGGTCGGTGCTCGACAACTATGCATACCTCGTTGCGAAGTACGGCCGGATCTCCGTTTTCGACGAGATCATCGCGTCCTGGATCCCGACATACGGGCTTCTCGTGAAGGTTCCGATCGTCACCCCTCCGCGTTTCGACGGCGTCCGCGACACGCAGTCCGAGTACCAGCAGGAGATCGATAAGGTGATCGAGTCCCTGCTGCGGGACTTCCGCGTGGACTGCGTGCGCCTTCCCGCGTGGTCGCGCGACCAGTGGATCGAGCAGGTCATGGCGTCCCTGCCGGCGGGAACCGAGCAGCTCGGCCTGTTCGACGAGGGGGAGTCCTCGGGGCGGGCGTAGGCCCCGGGATCTGCGTCGTGCCCTCCTACGTCTTCCTTGCGGCGGCCCTCGTTCCGAACGCACTGGCGAACGTGCTGATCAAGTAGTCGATGAGCCACGCGGTGCGGCCGCTGCTGCGGCTCGAGGGGACGGCGCTCGCTCCCATCGCGCCCTTCACGAGCTGGACCTACCTCCTCGCGCTCGTCTGCTTCGCAAGCAACCTCGCTTGCTACTCGCTTGCGCTGCGGAATCTCAAGCTCTCGCTCGCCTATCCGCTGATGGTGAGCCTGGGCTACCTCGTGATCCTCGCCGTGCAGTACTTCATGTTCGGCGAGCGGCTCTCGGCTCTCCAGTACGCGGGGATCGGGCTGATCCTGGTCGGCGTCTGGTTTGTAGTTAGATAGGACGGCCGGTCGCGGGGGCATGAGGGACCGGCGCTCGCGGCCGGCCATCCTAGACCAGTTTGAGCGGACTTGAGAAGCTCGCCTCGCGCATCCGCTCGGTCCGGCTATTCTCCCCGGGGCGCCGGACCTCGCGGCGCGCGGACTCGCTTCTCAGCCGAAGACAAATCAGCCAAGATGTGCTACTTGTACATTCCAGATGATGCCGTATTGAGCGCCACGATGCGATCGGATGACGTCAGTCGTCCGTCGCGTTGGAGAATCGGAATGGCGGCGAGCGCCGCGGCGCCCTCCGGCGCGACGTCGATTCCCTCGAGACGCGCGGCATTGCGATAGGCGGGCAAAAGTTCGCCCTCGCCCACGCGAACGGCGAAACCGTTGCTCTCGCGGAGGACGGAGAGAATCTCGCGGTCGGCGAACGGCGCGGGGACGCGGAGGCCCCAGCACCTCGTCTTTGCGTCCGGAATCGGGTTCGCGGCGGCCGAGCCCGCCTCGAAGGCATCGACGATCGGCGCGCATCCTTCCATCTGGACCGCGATCATGCGGGGCCGTTTTGTGTCCGCGAGCCACCGGAGAGCGATCATTTCCTCGATCGCCTTCCATATGCCGATCAGGCCGGTACCGCCCCCGGTCGGGTAGAGGATCACGTCGGGGAGGCGCCCGCCGAGTTGTTCGGCGATCTCATAGCCCATCGTCTTCTTTCCCTCGAGGCGGTACGGCTCGCGCAGGGTCGAGAGGTCGAGGGCCTGCTCCCAGCCCTTGTTCTCCAATACGTGGCGGCGCATCGCCGCACCCGCCTCCCGAATCGTCGCTCCGGCAACGATCACCTCTGCGCCGTAGAAGCGACAATCCCGCACGAAGGCCGGCGGGATGTCCTCGGGGAATGCAACGAGCGCGCGCAAGCCGTGGCGAGCAACGTAGACGGCGAGGGCGAGCCCGGCGTTTCCGGCAGAGGGAGCCATGCACGCGGAGATGCCCAGCTCGGCGGCGCGGGCGACGGCGATCGCCATCCCGCGGGATTTGAACGATCCGGTCGGATTGCGGCCTTCATCCTTGATCCAGAGGTTTTCGACGCCGAGCTCGCGACCCAGACGCGGGACTGCGAGAAGGGGGGTCATCCCCTCGCCGAGACCAACGCGGCACCGGGCGGCGCGGATCGGCAGGAGTTCCGCAAAGCGCCAGAGATCAGCCGGTCGCAGGGCGAGGTCGACCGGCAGGCCGCGCAGGTCCGCCCGCTCGAGATCGTAACGGGCGAGGAGCGGCCCGCCGCAATCGGGGCAGACCGTCGCAATCCGCTCCGGGTCCTCGCGCCGCCCACAGCGGGCGCACTCGAGGTGGGTCAGGGCCGATCCGGCGATGTAGGGCTCGGGGCGCACGGGGGCGAGGGTAGCAGATCCCGGGGTAGGTCACATCATGGTGAGCCTCGCTGGACCAGTTTGAGCAGACTTGAGAAGCTCGCCTCGCGCATCCACTCGGCTAGGGCTTTCTCCCCGGGGCGCCGGACCTCGCGGCGCGCGGGCTCGCTTCTCAGCCGAAGTCAAACTGGTCCAGATTGCTTCGCTTCCGTAGCGGTTCCGCGCCCTTGCGCGCCAGACTCCACAGTATCTCCCTTCTCGCCGACCTCACTTCGCCTTGCCACGCGCTCCGCCCGCGGGCATACTCGCGCGCAGACGATTCCGCCGCGCGGGGCGGTGGGCCGCCGGGCCGCATCGCCGCGTGGCCGCCGCCCGAGCTTGGGCAGCATCACGGGGACGATCGGCGTGACCTATCGCAAGCTGACATGGATCCTCCTCGTCGCCTACGCGGCCTATTACATCGTTCTCTGTTTCTTCCTTCCCGTCCCGAAGACCGTGAACGGATTGCTCGACGATTCCTTCTATTACCTCCAGGTCGCGCGGAATGTCGCGCGTGGACTTGGATCGAGTTTCGACGGCGTTGAAGCGACGAACGGATACCATCCGCTCTGGATGCTTCTCCTCGTGCCGACGCAGGCGATCGCCGGATCTCGCCCCGGGGCGGGCCTCACGCTGGCCCTCGGTCTGTCGATGGTTTTGGGAATCTGCTCCCTTCTTGCGCTGCGGCGGATCCTCGTGCGCGAATGCGATTGCTGGACGGCCGCGGCGGGGATGCTCCTCTTCGCCTGGCCGCGCTTCTTCGGTCAAACGATCAACCTGCTCGAGACGGGGCTGATCCTCCTGCTCTACCTGCTGACGATCGGCCTTCTCCTTCGGCCGGGCGTCCTGACCACGGCCGCGAAGGCCGGCCTGGGCGTCCTGCTGGGTCTCGGGGCTCTCGCGAGGCTCGATTCGATCTTCCTATTGATCGCGATCGTCCTCTTCGGATTCCTTCGCGCCGCCCAGCGAATGGACTTGATCAAGAATGGGCGAGCATGGGACGACTTCCGCGGCGGGATCGCGTCGCGACTGTGGTCGAATCTGTGGCCGCTCGCCTTGACGACCCTCGTTGTCGCGCCGTACCTAATTTGGAACTGGTCCACATTCGGGCGCCTGCAGCCGGTCTCCGGGGCGATCAAGTCTTCATTCCCTCATCCGCGGCCTCATCTCGAGTACCTGCGGCAGTTCCCGGATTTCACGATCCTCCTTCTGCTTGGTGCGATCTTCTTCGCAGCTTCGTTCCGGCGGGGGGCGTCGCGGATTGTCCACGTCCTCGGCCTCTTCGGTCTGGCCGGGATTCTGCACATGATCTACACGGTTCTCTTCATGGCATGGGGCGTCGATCGATGGCACTTCGGAATCCTGATTCCGATCGGCCTGATCGGGATCCCGTGGATGGCGCACCGCGTCTTCGATGCTCTTGCGATCGGCCGCAACTCCGCCGTCCTCTGGGCGGTTCTCGTGATCGGTCTGACCGGCGCGGCCGGCGTGCAGGCCCTCTCCCTCCGCGCCCGAAACGAGCGGCACTTGGCCGCGGCGCGGGAGGTCGCTCTTTGGGCGCGTGACGATCTACCGGTCGATGCGGTCTACGGGATGGCCGATGCCGGGGTCTTCGCTTACTTCAGCGATCGACGGACCGTCAACCTGGACGGATTGATCAACAACTATCGCTATCAGGACGCTCTGCGCGCCGGGCGCGTCGTCGAGTACCTGCGCGAGAAGGGCATCGGGTACATCTTCGATCAATACGTATACGGCCGGCCCGAGTGGATCAGCGGCCGGTATGAGTCGCGGATCTTTCGATTCTGGGTTCGGCCCGAGAACCGGCCCGCTGGGGAGATCACCCTCTATCGAGATGATGAAGTCCATCGGGTGAACCTGCTCGCGCGATGGACGGCGGAGGATACGCCCGAGCCGGGTGCGTTGATCCTGTATCGCTATCGGCCTGAGGAGCAGCGCTGAACGGGACCGTCTTTGGTCCGCGAGGAGCTGGTCGGTCCGAAGGAACCCTCCGGCCCGACCGGCTCCGCGCAGGCTGAGCGGGCTCTACCGGGGTTCCTCCACCCCCGTTGATTCCGATGTCCATCCAAGCACGATCACCTCGAAGTTGTCCGCGGTCAGCGTCGCAAAGGCGGGGTTCAGGACGTCGTTGTCCCAACGCGCGTCCATCGTTCCCTGGATGTACATGTCGGCGCCGTTGTCGGCGACGATCAAGCCGTAGGTTTTCATCGCCTGGAAGATCCGGCGGACCTCGGGTGTGTAGCCGGAAAGGTCCGTGCTCGCTTTCAGCCGCAGGCGCGCACCCATGGGTGGGGCATCGGGGTCGTCGCCGGCAGCGTGCGACGCAGGCCAGACATAGCCGTTCGTCGCGCGCGTCGTGAAGCGGAAGGCATGGCGGATCGGCCCGATGCCGAACGCCTCGTCGTAGCGAATCAGTCCAGGAAAGATCGCGAGGCCCGCGGCGTCGGCTGAGGTCCATCCCTCTGGCCTGCGCGCGTTCGACGACAGGTTCCAAGCGGCGCCCGATCCCGCCTCCCACCGCGAGAGCGCCGCGTTCCAGTGCGTCGCCCAGGTTTCGAAGAGGAGCCAATGGTCGCGGTCGATCAGGATCATGTGACGGTCGCCGTCCGTGCCGCCGCCGGGCACGCCCCCCTCGATGTAGTTGGGCAGCGTGCGCGCCTCCAGGGGAACGGGATACCCCGGTGGGCGGCCCGGGGCGCCGACGTCGCTCTCGTCGGGATAGTCGACGAAGGTCATGCTGAGGAGAGTCTGATCGCCCGGGACGCCGATGTAGGGCATGCCGTACGGGGGCGGTCCGAAATCGGGATGGAGAGGTCGCACCGCGAGCGGGTCCGATGGGGAGCGCCCGCTGATCCAATCGATCAGATCCTCCGAGGCCGGATCGACCGGGGCGGAGGAGATGTCGAGGTTCCACCAGTTGTCGGCGGGGAAGACCTGTCGGCCCGTGAAATCCTCGTTCAGCACGGCTCCCAGATGGACTGCGACGGGGGTTCCGTCCTCCTCCGGTACCGCACGAAAGGGCGCGGTCTCATGGGAACAGCCGATCGTCCCAAACGCGAGGGTGACCAACAGGATCGGGGCCGCCCGATGCGCCGCGCGGGGGTGAAGCATCTTGATCCTCCGTGGCCCAGTCCCACCATTCTATCGGCGGAATGCGGTCGGACAGGAGGGACAAAAGCGGAGAGCGGGGCGGGTGCAGCCCTGCCGTGCCGGCCTTCTGGGCCTAATTGCTGCGCCACCCGCTGGTGCCGCTCTCCGGTCCCGTCCACTTGTTGCCCCAAACGCCGGGCGGGGACTAGGCTGACCTCTCCATGACCATTTCCGAGCCGGTCATCGAAGCCCGCGCCCTGACCAAGCGCTACGGCGAGACCATTGCGGTCGACGGCATCGACTTCGCCGTCGGTCCCGGAGAGTGCGTCGGCTTCCTTGGGCCCAACGGGGCGGGCAAGACGACGACGGTGCGTATGGTCGCCTGCTTCACGCCGGTCACCGTTGGCACGGTCAGGGTCTTCGGCCTCGATGTGGCCGTCTCTCCCCGCGAGGTGAAGACGCATCTCGGGATCTGCCCCCAGGAAGACAACCTCGATCCCGACTTCTCGGTCGAGAAGAACCTCCTGACCTACGCGCGCTACTTCGACATGCCGCGGACCGTCGCCCGTGCGCGCGCCGACGCCCTTCTGCGGCTGATGCAGCTCGAGGAGAAACGCGGCTCGAAGATCCAGGAGCTCTCGGGAGGGATGAAGCGGCGGCTCATCCTGGCGCGCGCCCTCCTGAACGAGCCCCGGCTCCTGATCCTCGATGAACCGACGACTGGCCTCGACCCGCAGGCGCGCCACCTGATCTGGCAGCGCGTGCGGACCCTGAAGGCCGAGGGGACGACGATTCTCCTCACGACGCACTACATGGAAGAGGCGTCGCAGCTCTGCGATCGGGTGATCCTGATGGACGCGGGGAAGATCCTGCTCGAGGGGACGCCTGCCGGGTTGATCATGCAAGAGGTCGGCCGCGAGGTCATCGAGATCTGGAACTATCCGCCGGAGGTTGCGGCCTTCATCGAGGAGCGCGCCTGGAAGTACGAGGTCGTGGACGAGCGGATCCACATCTACTTGCCGGTGGGAATCGACGGTGGGCGCGTCCTAGGCGAGCGCTTTCCCCACCAGGAACACCTTCTCCGCCACGCGACGCTCGAGGACGTCTTCCTGCGACGCGCGGGCCGGGCGCTCCGGGACTGACCGATGGCGCGCGCGATCTTCCGCACCCTCGCCAACGTCTCTCCGCGAAGCCTGAAGGTCTGGAGGCGCGACTTCGACGTCTACCTGACGACGTGGAAGACGAACTTCTTCCCGCCGCTTCTCGAGCCGGTCTTCTACGTGCTGGCATTCGGATTCGGCCTGGGATCGATGATCGGCGACTTCCGCTACCTGGGCCGCTCGATCGGCTACCTCAACTTCATGGCTCCCGGCGTCGTGGCCGTCGCGATCATGTTCTGGTCGTTCTTCGAGAACACCTACTCATCGTTCGTCAGGATGTACTACCAGAAGACGTTCGATGCGATCATCGCGACGCCGCTCTTGGTCGAGGACGTCATCATGGGCGAACTCCTCTGGGGAACGACCAAGAGCCTGATCGCGAGCACGATCATGACCGGTGTCCTGACCGCATTCGGCCTCGTCTCTTATCCGACGGGGCTCTGGATTCTTCCGCTCGCGTTCCTCGGCGGGGTGATCTTCTCCTCGCTCGCCCTGATCGCGACCGCGCTGACCCCGAACATCGATACGTTCAACTTCCCGATCTTCCTGCTCATCTTCCCGATGTTCATGTTCAGCGGGACGTTCCTTCCGGTCGACATCCTCCCGGGCTGGGCGCAGATCGTCGCGTGGTGTCTGCCGCTGACGCACATCTCGTTTCTCGTGCGGGGATCGTTCCTCGGCTGGTACGCGCCCGGATGGGGATGGAGTCTGCTCTACCTCGGGACGGCCGCAGTCGTCTTCTTTGTGACCGCGCTCCATCTGATGAAGCGGAGGTTGATCAAGTAGGGGGTGGCCGCTCGCTCAGCGTGCGACCTGATGTATCCGTAGCTGCGGGCGGACCCGGCATCCCGCGCAGTTCACTCGTACCGCAGCGCATCGATCGGATGCAACCTCGAAGCTCGAATCGCCGGCAGCAGGCCGAATACAACCCCCACCACCGTGCAGAACAAGAGTCCGATCACGGCCCATTCGAGCGGCACCTTCGCCGTGAACTGCGTGAATACGGTGACGAGGTTGCCCAGTCCGAATCCTACAAGGACCCCGACGACCCCGCCGATGTTGCATAGAATGACCGCCTCGAGCAAGAACTGGGTCAGGATGCTTTGCGGCTTGGCCCCCAGTGCTTTGCGGATCCCGATCTCCCGGGTCCGTTCCGTGACCGCCACGAGCATGATGTTCATGATCCCGATCCCGGCGACCATCAAGGCGATGGTGCCGATGATGAAGGCCGCGATCTTGACTCCCTGACTCATCTTGTTGAACTGCGTGATCAGACTCTGACTGCTGAAGAAATCGAAGTTGTCAGGTTCGTTCGGTCTCAGGCGACGTTCGTGCCGCATCACCTGGCGCGTTTGCTCCATGGCGTCATCGGCCAAATCCGGCGTCTTCGCGCGCACCGTGATGTTGACGGAACGCGGGTACCCGTCCTTGCTCACCATGCCGTAGGTCTTGACGAAGGTCGACACCGGGATCAGGACGTAGTTGTCGAAGTTCCCCCCGAAGGCCGACTTCTTCTCGTCGAACACTCCGACGACCTCGTACTTGCGTCCGTCCACGCGGACGATCTTTCCGATCGGGTCGATGAACGGGAAGAGCTTCTTGCCGATGGCATAGCCGATGACGGCCACATTGCGGGCGCTCCGTACGTCCATCTCGGAGATGTTCCGCCCGATCCCGACCGGGTGGGTGTTGTTCGGCGCGTATTCGGGAGTGCCGCCGACGATCGAGAGGTTCGGGTTGGTGGTCTCTCCCTTGTATTCCGCGCTGAATCCGAACTCCCAGATTTCGGAACCGACCAGATCGACGGTCGGAACCTGCTCCCGGATGGCCGCGGCGTGCTCCAGGGTGATCGGCGGACGGTTCCGGGCCCTCCTGCGTTGCGCATCGGAGTTGAAGCCGCCGACGGGCCATTTCTGCACCTGGAAGACCTGCGCGCCCAGGACGCTCATCTCCTTTTCCATGGTGCTCTGGACGACGGAGATTCCGGTCATGACGGCGATGATCGAGGCGACGCCTGCAATGATCCCCACCAAGGTCAGAATCGATCTCAGCCGGTTGGTCAGGAGCGCCCCCCACGACATGGAGAGGATGTCAAAGGGGAGCATGCGGCACCCGTCTGATCGCGGAGCTATTCATAGCGCAATGCCTCGATGGGATCCATTCTGGCGCCCCGGTAAGCCGGCGCCACGCCCGCCACCACGCCGACCGTGACCGATACGAGAACCGCGACGACCAAGATCGGGATCGAGATGCTCGCAGGCATCAAAACCGCATTGATGACCATGGTGAGAATCCAGGCCAGGCAGATTCCGACCACCCCCCCGAGCAGGCAGATGGATGCCGATTCGATCAGGAACTGGAGCAGGATGCTTCCTTGCGTGGCGCCGATCGCCTTGCGGACCCCGATCTCCCGCGTGCGCTCCGTGACCGAAACAAACATGATGTTCATGACCCCAATCGCGCCCACGAACAGCGAGATGCTCGTAACCAGCAATCCCACCAGAAGAACCACGCCCATGACGTTGTTGAAGGTGCCCACCAGGGTGTCGAGCTTGTTGATGGAGAAGTTGTCGGGTTGCGCGGGACGGAGGCTGCGGATCTTCCGCATCTCCCCGATCACCTCGTACTCGAGATCTCCCATTGCCTCCTGGATCGGGGCCTTGACCGCGACATTCACGTCCTCGCCTCCATGGCCGCCGCTGAAGGCGCTCACGTACGAGCTGATGGGCACAGAGATCTGCCGGTCGAAGTTCGGTCCGTCAAAGAAGCTCCCCCCCTGCTTCTCCATCACGCCGATGATGCGAAACTCGGCGCGGCCGATCTTGATCGACTTGTTCATCGGATCGGCGGTTCCGAAGAGCCCATCCCTCACATCGGTTCCGATCACGCACACCCTCTTCTTGAAGGCGACGTCGGAGGGGATCAGGAACCGGCCGGTCTGAGGTTGGGCGCTGGACATCCGCGCCTGTTTGTCGGTAGTGCCGATGACGCTTACGTTCTCCATGACCTCCGAGCGGTACTTCACGTCGCGCCGTCCTTCGATGGACGGATTGACCAGGGCCCTCCCGCGCAGCCCCTTCTCCAGAGCCCGGGCCTCCCGGAGATCGATGTTGGGGCGATTGCGGTAGAGAAAGAAATCGTTCATGGTCACCCAGGGCACGCGGGAGACATAGAGGACGTCGGTGCCTACGGCCGAGAAGCTCTCGCGGAATCTGTCGCGCAGTCCATTGGCAGCGGTCATGGTCAGCACGACCGCCACGATTCCGATGATGATCCCCAGAGTGGTCAGGGCGCCGCGGACCTTGTTGGCGCGGATGGCGTCGAAGGCGATCCCGAGCGACGTCCGAAGGTCAATCGTGGTTCTCATGTTCAGTCGACCCCGAGCGTCCTCACGCCTTCGTTTCCTGGGTCACCAGGACGCGGGAGAGCGCGGCGTCACCTGCACGCGCGCGTTGATCCCCGGCGCTGTCGGACTCGATCTTCCCGTCCCTCAATCGGACGATCCGTTGCGCGTGCGCGGCGATGTACTGCTCGTGGGTGACCAGGATGATCGTCTGGCCCGATTCGTGGAGACTGTCGAACATGGCCATGATCCCGTCTCCGGTCTTGGTGTCGAGATTTCCCGTCGGCTCATCGGCCAGGACGATGGCGGGATTGGTCACGATCGCCCGGGCGATGGCCACCCGCTGCCTTTGCCCTCCTGAAAGCTCGTTCGGCCTGTGTCGCATACGCTCCGCCAGCCCGACTGTCTCCAGGGCATGCTCGGCCCGCCGTCGTCTCTCCGCCTTCGCCACCCTGGCATAGATCAGGGGGAGCTCCACGTTGCTCAGGATGTTGGCACGCGGGAGGAGATTGAACGTCTGGAATACGAAGCCGATTCGGCGGTTTCGAATCTCCGCAAGCTCCGCCTGCGTCATCTCCGCCACCATCTGCCCTTCGAGGTGATAGGTGCCCGACGTCGGCACATCCAGGCAGCCGATGAGGTTCATGAGGGTCGACTTCCCGGAGCCGGACGGGCCCATGATGGCGACGTATTCGTTGCGGGCGACGTCGAGGGAGACCCCGTCCAAGGCGAAGACGCGCTCGGCGCCCATGTCGTAGTACTTCACGACGTCCCGGAGCGAAAGCGAGACGGCCCCCCGCGTCGGCTCAGAGTGCCCGGCGATCATTGGCTTCTTCCCGCCCCGGCGACTTTCGGGAGTTGTTGACGGTCACCATGCCGCCGTTCTCCAGATCGCGGGAGATGGCCCGATAGCTGCCGGAGACGACCTCTCCGGCCTGCACAAGGCCATCGAGAATCTCGATCAGCTCGTCGCTCTGGATGCCGGTCTTGACTTGAGTGGCGATCGCCTTTCCCTTCTCGACGCGAAAGACGATCTCGACGAATCCGTCTTCGTCCGGCGTGAATCGCGCCTCTGCATCCTCGCGCTTCTCCCCCTTCATCGTGAGTTGGTCGAGGGTCCGGACCGCAACGCTTTGCAGCGGTACGCAAAGCGCGCTCTCGTTTGTTTTGGTGATGATCTCCGCACTCGCCGTCATGCCCGGACGGAGTGCCGGAGGGGGATCGGAGATTGTGATCTTGATTTCGAATTCCGTCTTCTGATCCAGAGTGCCGGCACCCCCGACGTTCGCGCTGTTGGAGATCTCGCTGACCAGGCCGCGCAGCGGCGTGTCGGGCATCGCATCGACCGTGATCTCGGCTTCCTGCCCCAGGGCGATCGAGACGATGTCGTTTTCGTCGACATTCACCTGGGCTTCCATGGCCGAGAGATCGGCGATGATCATGATCACGTCCTTTTGGAACTGAGAGCCAAGGGCGATCTCTCCCTGTTCCTTGTTCAAGGCGCTGACCGTACCCGCCATCGGAGCGTAGATGCTTGTCTTCGACAGATCGTCCTTCGCCTGCTTCAAGGTGGCCTTCGCCTGCGCCACCTGGTCCTGGGCGGCCTTGTAGCGCGCGACCTCAACCTGATAGGCGGACTCCCTTGTTTCGAAGTCGGACGGGGACTCCAGGCCGCTGGACTTGAGTTGCTGGGATCTCTTGTATTCCTTCTCGGTCCGGTCCATGGTCCGACGGACCAGCTCGGCCGAAGCCTCTGCCGAGCGGACATTCGCCTCCGCGCTCTCGACCGAAGCGTTGTAGCGCTCACGGTTGAGCCCGACGAGGAAGGTTCCCTTCTCGACCCACTGTCCCTCGACCACGGGAAGCTGGGCGATCTTCGCGCTGACATCGGCGCTGATCTCCACCTTTGTCTTGGGCTGGATCTTCCCGGTGGCGCTGACCTTCTGCACGATCTTGTTTCGATCGACCTTGGCAGTCTGGACTTCCAGAGGCTTCTCGCCGCGTGCGCGGTAGGCCACGCCGCCGGCAATACCTGCCGCGATCACGATCGCGGCGCCGATCCATATGTGCTTTCGCTTCATCTTCGATAGGTCTCCAAGTTCCTGGTCAGCAACGCGCTATCCGGGGATGGGGATCAGGTAGTATACGGAACCACGGTCGATTTGGTTGCGTGAATTGCGCCGGATCTTCCGGAGAGCTCATTCCATAACCCCGGCCTCTGATCATACCGGAAGTACTCCCGGAGGAACCGCCAAAGCGCGAGCCTGGTTGGCTCCCACTCAGTTCGAACCGAGGCAGGACAAGGGTTGCTGATTGGCCCGAGGCGTGCTGTCTTCTCGACGACTCCTGCCAGATGCTGACGGCGTCCAGTTGCAACTACCACGGCGGGCAGGCCCAGGGCTCAGGGACGCACTGCGAGCAGAGTCCCTGCGCGCCGGTCCCCGTCGACAAGAAGAACTGGGGGCGGGTGAAGGCGCTCTATCGCTAGCGGATGAGCTGACTCAGAGCTCATGCCAGAAGATTTGAGAACCTCATCGCTTTGGAGCTGTTCCGAGCGGTCTGCAACTGGAACGACATGGGCTGCGGCAAGTACGGACTCCTCTTCATCCGGACCAAGGAAGGTCGCAAGGTGGACTTTCTTCTCTCAGAGGGGACCGCCCCATTCTTCTGATTGAGGCCAAATGCGGTGACGACACCCCGGCGGCAAACCTGAAGCGGTTTCAGGCAGCATTGGGTGTCCCGGCCGTCCAGCTTCTAAAGAAGGACGAAGGATTCTAACGAATCGACCATGCCGGCAAGCGGAACGGGCGCACCGTTTGAACCCTCAGAGAAATCTCCTCGGGAGGACTCGCGACGTCGGGAGCGTCGGCGAACGGACAGCAATCGGCCGGCCACGCTCCAATCAACCCACAATCGGGACTATTCCCCGGCGCGCAAGGTGAATCGGAATGCAGGGTGAATTCCCCGCGGTGCGGGTTGCAGAAGTCGCTGTCCGGCTCGCAACAGAGGGGATCCTGCCAGCAGTTCCATCCGGACAGGATGGCCGTTCCCGGCCCGTGCGCCTGAAGTTCCACGTGGTCGCAGCATTCGACCAGCGCTGAGGAAGAGTCGTCCGCAAAGAACTCGACTCCCTCCGATGCGTCATTGCCCCAGAGAATGCAATTCTGCAGATGCGGGTGAGAGCCGCGGACGGCGCGAGTGCCCCCGCCCTGTTCCCCGGCAAGATGGGCGGCGACGGTGCTGCCGGAGAAGACCGGTGCGGCGCACTCGGAGACCGCGACGCCTCCTCCGCCTCCATCGGTCACATTCAGGACGATGGGCGAGCCGTAGTCAATCAGAATCCCGGCCTGTCCGCCGTTTCGAATTCGCAGGCAATCAACAACCGTGGAGGAGTCGACGCCGCTGAAGTTGATCTGAATCACCGGTCCGACGGCGTCGCCCCTGATCGTCGTGCTTTCCATGCCCGCTCCCTGGAGAGCGATGCCGTTGCCGGACGGCCAGGAGAGACTCTCGTGGAACGTCCCCGCGGCGACCCGGCAGGTGTCGGGCCTGATCCAGGGGAAGCAGGACGAGGGCCGAGGCCATAAACGGGCATTTCCACGTCATCGCGTTCCTCCTCTGGTTCAGGGCCCTGCACCTTCGGCACATCATCCGTCGGCGGCAAGCCCGGAAGTCGTGAGATAGAATGGGACCCTGTCACCTGTCGCACCAGGTAAGTACAAACGAACTCCGGGTGCGACTCCATACCCTTCGGGGGGCACCAGCCGTTCGGCGGGCGGGTCCTGCCCCTCATCCTGTGTCTCTGGCCCGGGGTGCGCGCGAAATGCGGACCGTGGGTCAACGTGGAGTTTCCCAGGGATCAAGTCTGCTATGCTGCCCGGATCACGCTAGACCCTCACCCTCGGATCGGAGGTGGACGCAGAAATGAGAAGGCCATCGGTTTTCTCTCGTCCGGCTGGTCGTCCCGCTGGCGCCTTACCTCGCCGAGTCTCCGCACGACAATCGGAATACCGGTGGGGTGGGCCCCGTCCTTTGATGGTGTTCCGATCGCACGCTCCATCCCAGCACCGAGTCCGGCTGCCGGGCATAACGGGTTTCATTCTGCTGGTTGCTTCGCCTGTCATACCCGACGTTCCCGCGTGCGCGCAACCCCGCCCGCCACAATCCGTCGCACTCTCCCCGACCTCACCACGGTCGCTCGAGAGACCCACGGAAAACCGGCGTACACTCGCGGCCATAGAATCTCTCTGGGTGGCCGGCCGTAGCGACTCCTGCTGGACGCTCCTTCTGAGCGAGCTCAAGAGTGCGCGCAGCCGCGGCGACTCGACCTTCGTGCTCGATCTCCTCTCCTTGCGCGGACGAGCCCGGGCCCGGACCGGATGGATCAAGGAGGCCGAGCCCGATCTTCGTGCCGCGATGACACTGGCCGAGACCTTGGGACAGCCCAAGGCCCTGCGGGCCAACCTACGCTGGCTCGCCTATACCTTCGGTCGCCAGGGAAGAAACGCCGAGGCACTGGCGGACTGGACGCGTCTCCTGAAACTCTCCCAGGCAAGCGACGACAGCCTCCACGAGGCCTGGGCCCGGACTGGCATTGGCTTCCTCGCCTGGCAGAATGGTGACTCCCGGGAGGCGGCCGCGGAGTATCGTCGCGCCCTCGATCTCTTTCACGGGATCGGCGATGCGCGCGACGAAGCGTTTGTACAAAACGGTTTGGGCACGGTGCTTCAGGCACAGGGGAAATACGAGCAGGCCGAGGCGCAATACCAGAAGGCGGCCGACGGGGCGCGCGCCACAGGCTGGAGCTGGCTCGAGGCCCTGGCCTTCAACAACATCGCCTCCCTCCGCTTCTCCCTGGGAGATCCCGGTTCCGCGCGCGATCTCTACCGGAAGTCCGCCGAGCTCCACGAGAAGGCCGGCGACCGGGCCGAGGCGGCGTTTACCGGCCAGAACATCGCGCGCTGCGACCAGGCCTTGGGATTGTTCGAGGAAGCCGTCACGGAACTGCAGCGCCTCCGTGATGACTGCCGCGCCCACGGCATCGCTCAGATGGACGGATATTTGTGCAACACGCTGGCCGAGATCCGCTTTGAACAGGGGAGGTTTCGCGCCGCCGCGGCCCTATTCCGAGAGAACCTGGCCAACGGCGAGATCTCGCCGCCCGAAACACGGCGGGATTCTGTTCTGGGGCTGGCGCGGGTTCTGGCCCGCACGGATACCCTGGACGGCGCCCTGGCGCTCCTTGAGCGCCAGTCGTCTCTCTTTCACACCGGCGATCCGCTCTACGCGGTGGAGTACCGCTTGGAGAGGGGACAGATGCTCTTGCAGGCAGGCCGACCCGCCGAGGCCCTGCCCGAGTTGATGGCCACGGAGCGGGAGGCCGACCGCCTGGGGCTGAGGGCTGCGCACATGCGGGCGCTGTCGGGGGCGGCACAGGCGGCGGCCCGCCTGGGGGATCCCGAGGTCTCGCTTGCCTACGCGCGCCGGGCGTTGGAAGTCTGGGAGTCGGAGCGCGGACTTCCCGCGGATCCGGAGTGGCGCGAGGTTCGCGGCTCGGCCGCGGCCGAGGTTGTCACCGGAATGGGCGCGACCCTCCTGGAGTATCCTCCGGGCGCTTCTGCGACCGAGCGCGCAAGGAGCGCCTTCGACGCGGTCCAGGTCTTGAAGTCGCGCACGCTGATGGAGCGGATGCTCGGACCGGCGGGAGCTGAAGCCCCGGCCCTCTCCGTTTCCGCCGTCTCCTGCGCCGGCCTACAAGAATCGACCCTACACCCGGGAGAACTGCTCCTCGACTTCTACCTGGGCCGGGAAACGAGCCTGCTCTTCGCCGTGAGTGCCGACGAATGCCGGGCGTTTCATATCCCCGCGGTAAGCCGGCTCGAGTCGGCCCTGCTTCCCTATCTGCGCGTGGTCTCTGCGCCGACGGCCGACGGACCCGGAGGCACTGCGACCCGGGAGGATCTGACCAACGTCCACCGCCGTCTGCGGGAACTGCTTTTCGGGTCGGCCCTGGACGACGTGATGCGCGGGGAAAGCATCATCGTGATCCCGGACGGCATTCTTCACCGGCTTAGCTTCGCCGCTCTCCTCTCGGATCCAAGCAACGTGATGATCGGGGCGCTTCCCGTGATTCCCGTGATTCAGACCGTCCCCTCGGCCACGATCCTGGCGGAACTCCGGGCGGAGAACGCACGCGGCGGCGACGGCGACGGCCGTGATGTGATCCTCGCGCTGGCCGGGTCGCAGGATGGGCGCGGCAGGCTCCTGGGCGAAACGATCCGGGAGGTCCGCGATCTGGCCGCGCACTTCGAAGGGGTCCGCCTCTCACTGCCCTCGTCCTTCGAAGGAGCGACACCGACGGACTCGGTTTCGGACTCGACCCTCTTGGCGGCCCTGTCCCGTTACGAGGTCCTGCACTTGGCGGCCCACGCAACCATCGAGGAAGGGTATGCCTGGAGTTCCTGCGTACACTTGAACGGCGGTCGAGCCGGCGGGCGCCCGCTGGACCTGACCGCGTCAACCATCGCCCGCTCCCGTCTGCAGGCGCGGCTGGTGGTGCTCTCCACCTGCCGGTCGGGCGGAGGTCGTGTCCTCTCCGGTGAAGGAGTGCAAGGTCTGGCCTCCGCGTTCCTGGTGGCCGGGGTTCCGGCCGTCGTCTCCTCCCTTTGGCCGGTGGACGATCGCAGCACGAGGCTGCTGATGCGCCGTTTCTACGATCAGCTCGCCTGCGGGACCACGATCGCCGAGGCCCTGGCGCAGAGCCAGGCCGCCATGAGAAGGGACCCGCGCACGAGTGCTCCCTTCCACTGGGCCGGCTTTGTTGTGGTCGGGGATGGCGACCTTCGGGTGCCCTTGAAGCGGATCCCCGCGGCCCGACGCATGGCCCTTCCAGCGACTCTCGTTCTCCTGGGTCTCCTGGCGATCTTCAGGCGATTTCTGTGGCGCTCGTTTCACAGGCTTTCGGCTGTGATTCTCTCGGGGCAACTTCGTTCTCATGATGACACAGAACCCTGACCGGGAACCGAGCGACGAGGAACTGGCCCGGCTGGCCGCCCGCTCCCGGGAAAGTCCGGAGGGGCGGAATGCAGCATGCACGGTGTTGGAGCGGTATGTAAGGACGGTCTATCGCTGGTGCTACGGCTATGTCCGCGACGATCGGCTCGCCGAAGACCTGTCCCAGGACATTCTTCTGCGGGCCTACAGCCGGATCGAGGACTTCGAAGGCTGGGGACGGTTTTCCGCATGGCTTTATGTGATCAGCCGGAACCACTGCCTCGACGCCGTGCGCCGGCAGGCCCGCCGCAGGTTCGAGGCAAACGAGGTTGACACTCTCCTGGACCCGCGTCCGGGTCCGCACGACGACCTCGAGGCCCGGGAGGCCGAAGAGGGGTTGCTGCTCGTGATCGCACAGCATCTGACTGCTCAGGAACAGGAGGTGCTCTGGCTCCGTTGCCTCGAGAAGATGCCGGTCCCGGAGATCACCCGGGTCCTCGGTATCACCCAGGCGTCCGGCGCGCGCGCGGTTCTGCAGAACGCCCGGCGCAAACTTCGCGCGGCCCTGGGGGAAAGGTGTCCGAAGATCGTGGAGAAAATCGATGACTGATCCCTGCTTACCCATCGACGAGCTCTTGGCTCTGGGTGAGGAAACGACACAGGATCCTCGAATGGCCCACGTTCAGACGTGCCCGCGCTGCCGCAGCCTGCTCGCGGCCGCGCGCGGTTTTGCCTCGCGGAAGCAGGGCAAGGCCTGCCCGGGCGAAGGTACGGCGCTGCCCCGAATCCAGGCAGTCTTGCGGGAGCGGATTCTAGGCGCGGAGTCGGCAGCCGCGCAACCTGAGAATCGACCGGTCTCTCGTCCACCGGCATCCGCGTTCACCGGAAAGGGTGGAATGGCAAGGTTGCTGAGCCTGGCCGTCGGACCGCGATTCCTGCTCCCTGCTTTCGGCGCGGTCGCCGTTTTGGTCGGCGGATTCCTGCTTGTTCGGGATGAACTTCCTTGGTCGTCCGGACCATCCGCGTTGCGGGAAGAGCCCGGAGCCTTATCCAGCGTGAACCTGGCCACGTTGCCTCCGCGCGCGCTCGCCGGCGGGGACATCGAGCTGCGCTGGCGACGATCGGCTTCGGCAGATGCCTACGGAGTCCGCCTTTTCGATGCGGAGATGCGGGAGATCGGTAGCCTGAGCGCGGGCGCGGAAACGCTGCTGGTTGTCCCTGCCTCAAGGTCGGACGGGCCCGCCGCTCCCGTCTTTTGGCAGGTGGAAGCGCGCAGCCAGGGAGACAAGATCGGGGACTCGGTTCCCTTGCGGTGGAGCTCGGCGCCGGGGCGGTGAGGAATCATGGCCCATCTTGATCTTCGCACAGGCGGATCGAGAATTCGCGAGCGCCGATGAACATACGGCCTGACGGAGCGTTTTTCTTGTGATTCGCCGCCCCTCCGTTCGTTTCCCCAGCAAGGCGGCAGCATGAACCTTCATGAGCGGCCATGAAGAATCGTTGAAGGCTCCACCCTTCATACCCGCGGTCGTCCAGCTAAGGACAGCCGGATCCAACCCGATTGACCTTCACCGGCCTTACCCTCGAGGCCCCCGGAGGATGAGATGTCCCCCACACGTACCGCGCTCCCGTCTTTACTGACGACGGTTCTTGCGCTCTCCATCGCCTTGTTCGGAACCTCTCGGGCCGAGAGCAGGAAACCCGCGATTCCACACGACGGGCAACCGATTGCGTCCGCTTGCACTTTCACAGGCACGGTCTACGACTGGGATTTCTCCGTCGGTCCTCAGGGCTTCGGGGCCACCAATTGCGACGCAGGTGGTGCCCAAGTCTGGCAGTACGGAGCCACCAGCTATGTTCCGGGGGCGCCCGGACAGGTCTGGGGAACGATCCTCAATGACCAATACCCGAATGACTCGGGCGCCGGGTTGACTTCGCCGGCCTTCTGGGTGTCGCCTGCTTCCAATTTGGTCGAGGTGGTTCACTACTTCGACACGGAGTGGGGCTATGACGGCTGTAATCTCGTAGTCCGGCCGGCCGGAGCGGTCGTGCCGCCTGTGGGTGGGTACAGCATCTCCGCCATCTCCGCCTCCACGGCCTACTATGCCTGGTGCGTGGACGGAGAGCCCGGTTGGACGGGATCCAGCGCCGGCTGGCGGGTCGACTGCTTCGATCTCTCGGCCTACATGGACCAGGAGGTCAACCTGCAGTTTGATTTTGGGTCCGACGCCAGCGTCACATTCGCCGGTTGGTATATCTCCCGCGTGCGGGTAGGGGGAAACGCTCCGCCGATCGGGGCCTGCTGCTTCTATGCCACCGGCAATTGCTCGCTGCTCTCCGCAGCTGACTGCGCTGCCGCCGGAGGGACCTACTGGGGCGACAATACCTTTTGCCCCGACACCCCCTGCCTCGAGCCGACGGGCGCCTGCTGCTTCAGCGATCACTCTTGTATCGAAATGATTGCCGTCGCCTGCGCAGCGGAGGGCGGAACCTACCAGGGGGACAACATCGGCTGCACCCCCAACCCGTGCGGCTCACCGGTTCCTCCCCAGAACGTGATCGCCGAAACGCTTGGCCCCGACCAGGTCCGCCTCAGTTGGAGCGCCGTTTCGTCCGGAGATGCCCTGTACGTCGATCGCAAGCGCGGACCGGGCGGAGCCTGGGAAAACGTGCAGATGCTGCCTGTCAACGCAACGGAGTGGATCGACCCCGATGTCATGCCGGGCGAGTCGTACTACTACCGCGTGCGGACCGTGGCCGGCGAGGAAGTCTCCCTCTACTCGAACTTCACCATCACCGTGGTCGGGATCGTGCCCTGGGCCCCGAGCAATGTCGTCGCCGTCGCCGCGTCGCCTGTGCGCATCAACATCACCTGGGTCGACACTTCCACCTTCGAGGCGGGCTTCGAGGTCGAGGGCAAGAAGGGCGAAATGGGGCCCTGGACGGTCATGAAGCCGGACCCACCGGCCAACAGCAACTCCACCTGGATCGGCACGCTGACCCCGGCGTGGGACTACCGGTTCCGCGTCCGCGCCTACAACGCCTTCGGCCACTCGGCCTGGGTGGAAAGCAATGCTTGCACCACGCCGCTCGATCCCGGCAACTTCAACGCGTTGATCCGGGTTCGGCGGGGGACGCAGGTGGCCCCGGGAGCAAGCGTGTTCGTCGATCACGGCGCGGGCTTCGACAGTGTGGGCGTGACCGACGCCAACGGGGAGTGCTCCGTCTCCGGTCTGCGGCTGAACGACCGGATCCGCGCCTTCTGGCGGGCGCAGAACTGGGTGACCTGCCGGGACTATGCCAAGTTCTCCAGTACTTGCGACATGGGTATGCGCCTGACCCTGGACTCCGATGTCATGCAGACCGACGGATCCTACCAGGTCTTCCGCATCCAGACGACGGAGTCGATGTATGTCCTGGAACTGGTGCACCCGATCTTCCGTTTCGATCTGGGAATCTCCACGGAGTGGAACATCCCCACGGGCGACCCATACTGGAACCAGCTTCTCATCGGATGTCAGAAGGCTTCTGACTATCTGTATAACGTGAGCGACGGGCAGATGGCTCTGGGCAAGATCGCCGTGTGGGACGCGCAGGAGTTCTGGGGTGAGGTGGACGTACGGATCGAAAACTCTGTTTGGCCGCACTCTGCGATCGACGAGCTCTTGGAGTGCGATTGCTGCTCGCCGGAGGAACACTGCTATCTCTCTCGCAAGGATGATGGGCTTCTGCCGGACCAGGAACAATGGGCCCGGACGATGATCCATGAACTGGGCCACTATGTCTTCGGGCTCTACGATGAGTACATCACTGCCATCGGGGGTATCGAGCAGATGGATTCGCTGAAGGTTCAGCGCCCTGACATCTATCCGCAAAATTATGGATTCATGATGCAGCAGGTCACGACAACCGAGATGTCTTCGGCCAACGACTACACCAAAGGCCTAGTCTATCCTACCAGCTTGTGGAACAACGCCATGACCGAGACCAAGCAGCTATGGGAGCATGATAGGACCTGTTGGGATTATGTCGAGCAGAAATACGAAGCGAGGAGCTCCTACGTCGACATCAAGAAACCGGTCTACGGGTGGTTCGAATCGGGCCATTCCACCAGCCCCGACCGGGACGGCCCCCTGGACAACGTCGGCATCACCTGGTGGGGAATAGGGGACTCCTCGCCGCTGGTGGGGCCGGACATCCACTACCAGATGTATGACCGGGGCGGCAACTCTTTTTCGCGCGACGCGGAGGTGCTGGACGGCGAGCGGCCGGTTCCCGATGCCCGGGTCTACAAGCTCTCCGCGGGCCGGCTCACCTATATGGGCGAGACCGACAAGACAGGCCGTCTGGAGGTTGTGGGGCTTCACGAGGGCGATGCCGTCCGCAGCTATGCCCGGACGGAGATGGGCAACGTGCTGGTCGAGGCGTCGCCCACCGCAGTGATTCCTGGGTCCGACCCGCTGACGTTTCGGTCTTCCGAGGGGAACAGGGCAGGCTCAAAGGCCCCGATGCTTCGTGATGACCTCACGCCGCCCGGAGCGGCGGTGGAGGTGACGCCTACCGGCCTCGCTGACGCGCTGACCCTGTCGCTTGACCTGTGGGCTGACGAAACCCTGGCGGGGAATCCCGTGGTCGTCGCCTTCTACGCCTCCAGGATCGACACCCTGCCTGTCGGTGCCGCCCCGGGCCCGGATCACTTCCGGGCGCTGCTGCAAGTCTCGCTGGCCGATTCCACCTTCGACGGCAACGGCCTGTTCGAGGTGACGATGACCGATGCGGCGGCGAACCGAAGCGTCTTTACCGTGCCCTTCGTCGTCGAGACGGCGACCGCCGGTGAGCCCCAACTGACCGAGCGGGGACCGGGAAGTATGAACCTCTTCTCGCCGAACGTGCCGCATGACCAGGTCGCCTCGGGCGCCTCGAGCAACGCGGCGCCCTTCCGCGTTCCCGGGTTCGCGCCCGTGCCCACAGGAGACATCTACTCCTTCCACATGACGCTGGATGACCAGTACCAGGCGCCTGCGGCGATCAACATTGCCTATGACGACTCCCTTCTCGCCGGATGTGACGAGCGAAGCCTGCGCATTTTTCGGTGGGATTCGGGAGTCCGGCAGTGGACGCCCATCGACGGGAGCGCGGTGAGCACGGGATCCAACGTAGTCTCCGCCTTGGTCTATGCCGGAGGCGTGTTCTGCGTCTTTGCCGAGCAGATGGTGAGCGACCCGATTCCCCCGGCCTCGGTCCAGGATCTCGGCGCCGTGGGCACCGCAGGTTTGGGCGCGATCCAGCTTCTGTGGACGGCGACGGGGGACGACGGGTCCCAGGGGGCGGCGCAGGATTACATCGTGGCCTATGGCGACGCTCCGATCACCCAAGCGACATGGGCCGAGCTGCCCAAGATCGACATTCCAGGCGGAGACCTCGCGGCGGGAAGCAGCGCCATATACAGCGCGAACCTGCCGCTGTCGGGGCATCTGTACTACCTCGCGCTCAGGGCGAAGGACAAGGCGAGCAACCTCTCGCCGCTCTCAAACGGTACTTACACAATCTCAGGGGTAGCCGATCCCAATCTACTCCCTGCGCCTCCGACCAATGTGCGCGCGGTCGATCTACCGGGCGACAACGGGGGTTCAGTCCGCCTGACCTGGACGAAATCGCACGATGACGGTGGCGGGAAGGGAACCGTCACCGCGTACCACATCTACCGCGACGCCCCTCCGGCTTCGGTTCCGGAATCGCTGGCCACAGTGCCCGCGGGCACAGCCGCCTTGGTGGACGCAGCAGCCCCGTCGGGTGTCGAGTACACTTACTGGTTGAGCGCAGCCGACGGATCAACCGAGACCTTCTCCTCCCCGAACTTCGCCTTTTCCGCGCGCAACACCGGGGTTCCGGTGGGGGACTTCACCTCGGACACGGTGGTCGGCGTGGACGATCTCTGCCTTTTGGCCGGGGCCTACGGGATCGACTCTTCCAACGTCGAGTTCGAGCCCCTGTTCGACCTGGACCACAATCAGAGCGTGTCCAACGAGGACTTTCAGGCCTTTCAATCCGCGTTCGGTGCCGGGGGCGTACCGGCCACGAATCCGGCCGGAGAGAACGCTGTCGCATCGATCCTCTCCCAGGTGGTTTCCGCCGGAGGAACGACCTGGCATCTGAACCTCACACTCCGCGGGGTTTCCAACCTGGCAGGTTACAGCTTCAAGGTGACCTACCCGTCCCAGACTCTGACCTTTCTGCAGGCGACGGCCGACAGCGCAGGCGTGATCCCGAACATTCTGAACCGCGATGGAGGAGTCACGCCGTTCTTCCTCTTGTTGCAGCCGGAGCCGCAGCCCGGCGTCTTGTACATGGCCAACGCCATCGAGCGGCCGTCGACGACGAGCGCCTCAGACGGCGACGGCTTCCTGGGGCAGCTGACTTTTGCCGGCAGCGGCATGGCCGAGGTGTCGGTATCACAGATCGTCCTGATGGATTCCCGGCGGCTCACAAACCTCTTCTCCGCGCCGACCGCAGTCGAGGACGGAGCCACAATCCTGCGGCCGCAGCTCCTGCCGTGCGCACCGAACCCGTTCCGCACGCGGACCTTCCTGCGCTTCCAGATCCCCGGAAGACAGAAGGTGACCCTGAGCGTGTTCGACGTCGGCGGGCGCCGCGTGCGAACGCTGGTCGATGGCCTGGTGGAGCCTGGCTTCCATGAAGTGGCATGGGACGGGCGCACGAGCCGCCAGCGCCTGCTGCCCGCGGGGGTTTACTTCTATCGCTTTGACACCCAGGGGTACACCAAGGCACGGAAGGTGGTGCTGCTGCCGTAGTGTCCATGGCTCGGTCAGCACGGCCGATCTGGGCGCTTATGCCCTTATGACCTCCATGGTTGTCCAGAATGGGGCGAATGGTCTTCCTTCCTTCGATCGCCCTTCCAGAGGCTCAACCATTGAGATGTCGTCGCCCCTTGGTCTGTCCTTGGGGAAATTTCTTGGTAGGCGTTTTGGATCGCGTGGTAGAATCTTTCCATTATTCGCTTGGCAGTTGTTCATGATCAGTTCGGCTTCGGAGCCAGCATGTGTGTCAGAGAGCCTCGTTCACTGTCGAAGAATCGTCGGCCCGGGCGTTGGAGAGTGGCGAGGAATCGTCCTTTGGATGGGGGGAAGGGCCTACGATCGTTATCAGGATACCGGCACGGGCCCACTGCCATTCTCTGGCTACCGAGCGAGGGGGGCGGATCGAGGGCCCCGTCCTCGCTGGCGAATTCCAGCGCCCTTGCGGTCTATCTCGGTGCGGGTCGGGAGCGACTGCGGGAGCCGGTTCTTTCGGAAGCTTCGACGCTCATCAGGATTGACCCCCTCCTGCTAAGGAAAAGTGACCCCTCTGAATCTCACGGCGTCGGATAGCTTCGACCGCCGCGAACGTGAGGAGGGACTGGCCGTGAGAATCGCGACGCTTGCCGTTGTTGTTCTGGCGCTTGGATCGGCACATGACCCCGCCAACGCCTCCACGATCAGGCTCGCCTGCTATGGCTGGCAGAGTGCGCCGGTCGGGTGTTTCGATGAGGCCGCCACGGACACCCTTGATCTCTACATGCCGAACACGGTCGGAGCGATCTTCGCTGGCAGTCCGTATCACTTCGGGTTCATCAGCGTGGACAACGACCGGGTCGGATGCTACTTCGGAGACGCCGAAAGCGACCCTGGTTGTCACTACGACCTAACCGCCTGGTTCGAGCCCGGCTCCGTGGGCATCGGCCACGTCAACGATCTAGGCTGGGACCAGGCTGCGTCCATCGAAGGCCAGAACTGGCTTGGTCACGTTCCGACCGACTTCACAGCGATCAGGATTGAGTATCAGCAGAACTCGCCATGCAACGACGTACGCACCCTCGTCATGCCGATCCACTGGACGAACCACATCAACGGAACGATCGTGGCATGGGGAAGGAATGACCATGGCCAGTGCATAGTGCCTCTGCCAGATGACGGATTCGATGCCGTCGCAGCGGGATGTTTTCACTCCATTGGCCTACGGGCAGATGGTTCTCTTCAGGCATGGGGATGGAACGATGAGGGGCAGTGCGACATTCCGGTACCCAATGCTGATTTCGTGGCAGCCTCAGGAAGCTGGGCGTTTAGTCTCGGACTCAAGGCGGACAGCTCGATTGTGGGGTGGGGTCGAAACAACTGGGGCCAGTGCAATCCGCCTCCTCCCAATGATGGATTCGTTGCTGTGGCTGCTGCAGGTGGAGATCACAGCCTCGGCCTGAAGGCCAACGGAGCAATTGCCGCCTGGGGCGACAACCGATGCGGCCAGTGTGATGTACCAGAACCCAACGAGGGTTTCGTGGCGATTGCAGCCGGGTACGACCATAGCCTGGGCCTGAAGACAGATGGGTCGATCGTCGCATGGGGGTGCTGTGGCAACGGCGAGTGTGATGTCCCCCCTCCGAATACGGGCTTCGTGGCGATCGCAGGAGGCGGGCACTACAGCGTTGCCCTCAAGGATGATGGATCGATTGTAGCGTGGGGCAGCAACGACTGGGGGCAGTGCAGTGTGCCATCACCAAACGCAGGATTCGTGGGGATCGCTGCAGGCGAAGACCACAGCCTCGGGCTGAAAGATGATGGCTCGATCGCGACGTGGGGTCGCAACCAGTACGGCCAGTGCTCGGTGCCTGAGCCCAATGCGGGGTTCATCGCCATTGCCGCTGGATATGGGCACAGCCTCGGACCACGGACCCCCCTCGCGGGCGCCTGTTGCCAGCCGGACGGTACGTGCAGATATGGCTTCCAGGAGTACTGTCAGGTACCCGGAGTTTGGCAGGGCCCGGGGACGATTTGCCAACCGAACCCGTGCCCACCAGGTGGCGCTTGTTGCCAATCGGACGGTACGTGCACCGTGAACATTCAGGCCGACTGCCATGCACCCGGAATCTGGCAAGGCGCGGCCACGGTTTGCGATCCGAATCCGTGCGTGAGGGGAGCCTGCTGCATCTACCTGGTCTGTGAGATTCATACTCCCGCCGACTGTGCCACCCGTGGCGGAATCTATGAAGGCAACGGGCACCTCTGCGAGCCGGATCCGTGCCCGACGTCGTCAGTCGGCGGGGAGTCGCGCGGCCCATCATCGCTATCAGTCCACGCCACCCCGAACCCCACCACCAGGGACATCCTGATTCAGTACGAGCTGCCCGTCGCCACCACGGTCACTCTGGAGATCTTCAGCGCGGGCGGGGCACTCTTGCGGAGGATCGAGGAGGGCGAGCAACCGGCTGGTGGCCATACGGTCCAGTGGAATGGTCTGGACGACTCCACCCACCCCCTCCCCTCGGGGGTGTACATGGCCCGCATCACGACGAGCGAGGGCACAAGGACGGCGAGGGTGGTGGTGGCGAGGTAGGGCGTAGGAATCGAGAAGACGCTCGATCGTGTGAACGGTGATCCCTTGACCTTCAGTCCGCGTTCCGAGAGTCATCGCCTTCCTGGGCCGGCGACCCCAAGGCATCTGACAGACGCAGACGGACCAGAGGAACACTGAGATCCTCTTCGTGCGTGAAGACGACGAGCGTAACCCCATTCGCCCTGCAGAGCAGAGCCTTCTTCATGTCGCGCTCTTGTGTAAGGACCAGTGCTGCCTCGCCTCCCCAGGCTGGCACCGATTCGAAGTGCTGCACCCCATGGTACTCCACTCCAAGGGATCTTCCTGGGACAAAGATGTCCAGTTCCTGCCCCTGCAGCCAGGCAGCGCGATGATGATGTATGACTTCCTCCGTGGTGAAGACTGCCTGAACCATGTGGAACAGCTCTGTCTCTGAGACAAATCGCTCGCCGATCTTGCGAAATCCCAACTCATTCCGAAGGTCATCGGTGCAACTACGTCTCGTTGCTTCATAGGAAGGATCGCCCTTCACGACGCCTTCTTCCACGAGGCGTTTGGCGACGTACGCGCCGTAGCGTCTCTCGAAGTCGCTCCGGGCATACATCTCGTGACAGAACTCATTCGTCGAGGGGACCCCACGACAAACGTCGCAGGCGCTCTCAAGGAACGGGAGCGACCTGAGCGGAATCTCCCGATGCCGCCCAAGTTCGTAGCGGCTGAAGGGGCTCTGTCGAATGGCTTGCTCGAAGCAAGTGCAGTGACACAGGATGCCACAGATCTTGCACTCCCAGACCAGGCGCCACTCCCAGACGCCAAGTGGTCGTAGAAGGAAGCGATGCTGGCAATCTGCTGAGGCCGGTCGACTGAGAGTATCCAGAAGGGGGAATCGGAGCCGTACCCAGAGACCGAAGCGGAAACGATCCCGAGTTCGCAGATGACGCTGGGACCATTGCGACAGAAACACCCCCCATGGTCGCGTCGTGTCTACGAATGAGGGGTTCTCAGTATACTTCGCCACGCCGACCGGGGATCGCCGGGGACCAGAGCTCGGAACGACCACGCTGTAGCACAGGAATCCGACGTTCATGAAGCCACTCAAGACAAGGTGATCCAGCTTCAGCACTTCTTGATTCCAAACGACAATCTCGCCCGAACCGTCACGCAACTGGCAGGAAGGCTGCAGGTGTTTATACTTCGCGGATTCATCGGTATAGGCAAGAACCCAGCCCTTTGTCTTGGCCTCGTCAAGGCAGGCCGTGAAGGCACGATGGGCTGTCTGTCGCAAGCTAGGGAGGCCGTCGGTGACTGCCTCAAGGACCGCCGCCACATCGGATTCGCGCAGAAGTGGGAGATGAGGATAGAGGATCAATTCCGGTTGCTGCGCTGGCTCAGTCATCTACCCAATTCGCCGGGAGTGACCAATGTTCCGGGTAGTCAGCAGTCACCGCCCATCCGTCCAGCCGCTCGTCCCACCAGGATTGCGGTGAGCAGCGGGTTCCTACTTGCCAGAATTCACAGCCCATCAGGATCACTCTCGTGACCGTCAGAAGATGCCGCATTCGATTATCCCCGGGATCGGGGGGAGGGGCAAGGACACAGAGGGTGTGCGTCGCCAACCGGACGCTACAGGTACGGCGAGTTCGGCTTCCGACCGTCGGATGAGAACTTCGCGCAGTATGGGTCAAGAACGCGTTGAGGGCTTTGCTCCGTCACCCACCCCGCCTCCCCAACAGCTTCCTCGTTCGCTCCGTCAGCGCGGTCCCAATCGTCTTCCGCTTCGGCTTCAGATCCTTCAGCAGCTCGAGCAGGTCCGGTTGCTCCGGTTGCAGGCCGAGCGAAGTGTGAGCGAGGCGCGTGCCTTCCTCGGGGTAGCCCGCGCGTAGAAGCGAGACCGCTGCGTTTCGCAGGACGCGCGCATCCCTTGGTGCGAGCGAGGCTGCCGTGAGGTGGACCTGCGCGGCTTCGGGATGCCTCTCGGCCTGCGCGAGCAGCCGCGCGTACAGATCGAGGACGATCGGATCGCTCTCCTCGCGGGTGGCTGCTTCTTCGGCATGGGGCAGCGCGTCCACGGGCCGGCCGAGACGATCCAGCGCGACGGCCAGGATGAAGTGGCCGGCGCCGTACGCGGGCTCCGCCGCGATGACCTCCTTCAAGAAGTCGAGGGCCGATGCGGCATCCCCCTCGCACGCAGCGGCGACGACCGCATCCCATCTCGCCTCGAAGTCGGACATCCGCGCGCGCAGGAGGACCTGATAGGCGAAGCGCAGGTTGGCGAGCGAGGGGCCGATCGCGAGCAACCGGTGCGCCTGCGGCATAGCCGCGGGAGGACCGTCGAGTTCGTAACAGAGCTGCGTAATGCGCCGCTGCACCTCCTCGTCTGCGCTTCCCTCCGCGATGCGGCCGCGCAGGACCGCGCGCGCATTGGCGGCCGCCATGCCGTCCCGCTTTGCGATTTCGGACAGCAGGTCGAGATGCGGGATGTCGGTCGTCTTGGCCAGGCCGTCCTTCAGGACCTCGAGCGCTTCCTCCTCGCGGCCGCGCGACAGGAAGGCTCGGGCGAGGTTGGAGTAGGCGGTCGGGGGACCGCCTCCCGCGATCGCCTGGCGGAAGAAGGGAACCGCCTCGTCGATTCGCCCTGCGTTGGCGAGCAGGCATCCCGCCTGATCGAGGAGGTTCGTGTCGTAGTCGGTCTTGCCGATCGCGTGCCGCAGAACCTCGACCCCCTTGTCCACGAACCCGCGCTCGGCAAACCAAATGGAATAGTGTTCGAGCGCTGGGCCATGGAGCGGATCGCGGTGAAGAGCTTCCTCCAGCGCGGCGCGGGCCGCCTCTGGGTCTCCCCCCCGCAGCCGCATCATGGCGAGCAGAAACGGCGGATAGGCAGACAGCGGGGCGAGCGCGGACCAGCGCTCGATTGCCTCGCAGGCGGCGGACTTCGCCTCGGCCGTTCCGAGGTCGGTCATGCCGGCGGCGATCCGCATCAAGCACTCGCGCGCGATCGGATGCGCCGGCTCCCGCGCGAGGCACTGGAGCGCCGGCTCGAAGAGACGGCCGGGCGCGTCCCTGCCTACGCCCGCCTGGAAGGCGATCACCCGTTCGAGGGCGAGCAGAAGGGAGAGCGCGGTCGTGCGGTCTTGCGTGTGGAAGATGCCCGGGCCGTCCTTGCCGAGTGGTGGGCGGTCCACCGCTTGCAGGATCCCGTCGAGCGCGGCCGGGAGCGTTTCGAATACGCCGTTCGCGTCGAGCGCGAAGTCGGAGATCGACCGGATCGACGCGGACCCCTTGAGCATCCCGAAGGCCACGCGCGGCGTTGGGCCGCCGCTCAGGGTGAGGGCGATCGCCGTCTCGGCCGAGGGTACGAGGAGCTTCTTACGCAGGATCTCCTTCTCGGTCCATGGCTGCGGACGCAGGATGAAGAGGGTCTTCCCGTCGCGGGTCACCATCGTCTCGGGCCAGAATGCGGTCGAGATCGAGCAGCGTTCGAGCCACGCGCGGACGAGCTCCAACATCCCGATCGAGAGCGCGATGCCGCCCGAGTCCTCCGTTCCCGCCGGGTGTAGCAGCAGGAGATCGATGTGGGCATGTGTCGCGGCGGCCGGATGGGGGAGTATCACGGTTGCGCTCCTTCCACCACGCGCCGGGCATCGGCCGCGCGGCCCATTCGCCCGAGCAGGCGGGCCGCGGTCAGACGGAGATCGGTGTCGCCGGGCATCAGTCGAAGTCTGGTCCGCACGATCTCGAGCGCCCTCTCGTAAGCGCCTCTTCCCTCCAGCAGAGGGAGAAGTCTCTCGTAAAGGAAGCCATTCTGCGGCTCATCGCGGAAGTATCCCTCGAGCAAGCGCAGGAACTCCTCCGGGTCGTCGCTCATTCTCTGCATCTCGAGACGATCCGCCATCTCGGCGGCGAAGCGCACGCCCTCCGCGGCATTCGTCGCCGTAGGATCCGATTCCAACGCGCGGGAGTAGTAGTTGCCGGCCCGATACGGCTCGCTGTTGCGTAGATAGATCGTGCCTAAGTTCGTGAGCGCCTTCCGGTCGTCAGGATAGACATCCAGAATGCGCTGGAAGTTGGGCTTGGCTTCTTCAGGCTTCCCCTGAATCAGGAGGACGGTTCCCAGATTGTTCAACGCTTCCAGGTTGTTCTTGTCCACCCGAAGCGCGATCTCGTACTCGCGACGGGCCAGGTCGAACTTACTGTGCTCCTGGTACGAGAAGCCGAGGTCGCTGTACGCATCGCTGTTGAAGCGCGAGGACATGGCCGGAAGGCCCGAGTTCGACAGGAGCGCGGTCGCGAGCGCGACGACCGCCGGAAGGATGAACGAGCGCCGCTCGCCGCGCCTGAAGGCGTCGATCCAGAGGCTGATGCCGCCCGCTGCGAAGAGGACCAACCAGGGGACGACGGGAATCCGGTAGCGTCCCGCGGGGAAGAAGGCGATGACGACGACGGAGTAAACAATGAGCAGAGATCCGAGCAAGAGAACCGGGGCCACGGTCGCCCGGCGATTCCGCCACACCGTCACGATCCCAGCAGCCGCGATCGGTAGGAGCAGGCCGAACGGAAAGGCGAGACCGCGAATCCACAGGAGAGCGCGGAGGATCCAGGAGCTCTGCCGGAACGGATAGATCTCCTGGTTTCTCCAGATCTCGTCGCCCCGCAGGAAGAGGCGCGTCTTGTGTGCGAGCAGCCGGGTCCATTCCGACGGGTGCGAGGAGATCCATCCTATCGACTTGCGGAACCAGTAGCCCGACGACTGCGCTGCGGTGGGAACCCGCGCGAGCCGGAGCTCCTTGTCGAGCGCGTCCCACGAGCGGCCCGGACGGATGGCGACCGTTCGGTCGTAATCAGGGTTGTTCCCGATCCAGAAGTTGATCCCGGCGTTGTACGAGACGAGGACGACCTCGCCGCAGTTCGCGAAGTTGACGGCGGTCACGGTCGCGACAGGAACGGCCGCCGCGGCGAGGAAAATGCCGGCGGCGATCCACGAACCGGACCGGCCCGGGCCGAGGCGGGCGCCGGGCTCAATCGCACCCGCTCGGGCGCCGCGTCTGCTGAGCGCGATCCATGCTGCGAAGACGGGAATCGTCACGAGGGAGGTCGCGACCGTGATCGCCGCGAGCCCCGCCGTGAGTCCCGATGCGGCGAGCCTCCATGCCCGGATTCCAGCGTTCAGGGAATCAACCGTCAGGAGATCGAGGGTCAGAAGGAGCAGGAAGGTCACGAGGCCCGCGTTCAGGATCTGCAGGTCGAAGAAGAGGAACGGTCCGTACGCGGAGGCGATGCCCCAGGCGATCCAGCCCGCGCGACGGCCGAAGAACCGCGAAGCCAAGCGGAAGATCAAGATGCAGGAGAGGCTTCCCAGGATCGACTGCGCGATGCGCGCGGCGAGCGGATCGGGCGTCGTGAGCTTGTACAGCAGGGCGAGGAGGTAGGGATAGAACGGAGGCTGCCAGAAGGGCCCCGTCTGATCCCATCGGGCCGCGGCCAGGGCGGCGGCCATGTCGTGGTAGCTTCGCGCATCCACGACGAGCAGCCGGAACATCTCGCTCCCGCGAAGCTCGAAAAGACACAGAAGTCGCAAAATCAGGGGGAGTCCGAGCAGCAGGCCTCCCGGCCAGAGAAAGCGCTTCCAGGACTCGGTCGACGAGATCGTTCGCATCGGTCGTATTCTCGCATATCGGTCTCGGGGGACGCAGCGGGGATCTGCCGGACGCACTCGCTTGGCGCATCCCGCTCGGTCGGCTAAACGGACATGGCGAACGAGCCGCGGGCAGGAGCGCCGGGGGAGGACGGCCGATCACTCGGGGCGTGCCGCTGCGGCCGATCGCGCCCCTTCTCGCGCTGCACCATTTGCCGGATCGAGCGAGAGGGCGAGGCTGAAGGACGCGGCGGCGCGGACCCGATCGCCGGTCTGCAAGAGGACGTTCCCCAGATCGCTCTCGACGCGCGAGAGCCCCCCCGCCAACCCTGCTCGCCGCGCCAGAGCGACCAGTGTCGCGGGATCGCCGGCCGCGCTAGCGGGCCTCTGCATGCGGAAGCCGGTGAGGTACTCGTCCCCGCGGAAGTAGAGGACGCCGAGTTTCTTCCGGATCGTGATCTCGCCCCCCAAGGCCAACGCCGGAGCGTAGGTCGGGTCCTCCGCGAGCGCCGCGCGCAGCTCGCCGAAGGCGACATCGAAGGCGGCCGTCTCGGCGAAGCCGCGAGCCAGGATCGTCCGATAGCCGGGGTGCGCGACCGTCGATGCCGCATCCGCGCGCGCGAAGAGATGTGCCAGGACGTACGCGCGCGCCTCCAAATCCTCGCGTTCCTCGCGGAAAGTGCCCGGCGGGATGTCGTACACGAACCAGGTGTATGCGATCCGATGGACAGGCTCTTGATCCTTGAGCCACTTGTAGGCCTGGGGACCGAGGTTCAACACCCCATAGAGGGCGTTTGCATTGACCAGGATGCGGCCGTTGACCGGCCGGAAAGCCGGCGGGTCGATCTTGTACGATCCGGCGTGATCAGCAATATACCGGCGTAGGAATCGATCGTTCAGCCCCCAGTCGTAGTTCGAATCGATCAGGACCTTGTGGCCGTTCGTTGGTCCTCCCGCGAGGATGTTGAAGTACGAGAGGTGGTGCGGCGCGATTCCCGCAGCCCCCGCGGCGGTCGCGAGAAGGAGCGCCCCCACGGCCGCGCGCGGCAGGGGCGCGATGCGCTGCACGAGAGCGATGCCCGCCGCGCCCCCGTCCTTCCTAGTCGGCGCGCGTGATCCCATTTTCCAGAGCCTCACCGCGCCTGCCCCCGCCGCCACCGCGAGAAACGGGTAGATCATGAGAACGTGCCGCAGTCCGATGTTGATCCGGCTCGTCATGGCAAGTCCGAGGAAGAGGAGGATCGGGAGTGTCAGGAGCAGGAGTTCCCGCTTCGCTTGGCGCCGGGCGATCCCCAACACGGCGAGCACAATCTCGGGCAACGGCGTCTTGACCGCGACGGCGATCAGAAAGTAGTACCACCATCCTTGCCGTGAGTAGTTGCCCATGAGATACGCGGTGTGCCCTCCCTCGCTGTGGCTCACGATCCCGCGCAGGGCGGCAGTGAAGAGTGGGGGCAGAAGCGAACCGCCGCGGCCAGGCAGATGAAGATAGACGAGGTTCGCGAGGATAAATCCCGCGGCGGGGATCATGAGCCAGCTCAGCAGGGTGTCGCGGCGCGCGCGCTTTTCGGCCGCGAGAATGACCGGCAGATTGAGTAGCAAGACCAGGACCGCGTACGGCACGAGCAGGAGCGCCTGCACCTTAGTGAGGCACGCCGCAGCGAGCGCGAGGCTGAGCGCCGCCATTCTAACTGCTTTCGGTGCAGCGAGATACCGGTCCAGCAGAAACACGGTCAGGAAGATGAAGAAGGTGACCGGGAGATCGAGAGTCGCCAGGGTCGAGTGCGCGAGGAGGTTCGGGCAGAGCGCCGCGAAGAAGAGCGCGAGCAACCCCGCGCCGGGGCCATGGAGCTTGGTCGCGAACCGCCAGACCAGCGCGCAGAGTCCGAGTCCCATGAGGATTGGCACGACCCGAAAGAGGAGCAGGTGCTCCTCGCTGAAGAGCGTGTAGGGGACCCTGAAGAGCCCGGCGGGAAGGGTGACGAGAAGCTGGCCGAGCGGGAAGTTGTCGATCCCCCCGCTAAAGGTCCCGGATTTCCAATAGAGGTACCCGGAGGATATGTGGGCGGCGAGCTCGTCCCCAGCGCCACTGTTCATGAGGGCCGCGACCAGCGCATTGGCCAGGAAGAGGAGAAGGAGGAGAAGCGCGACGCCGAGCCGGCGCTCTTCCAGCGCCGCCCGGACCCTCTCCAGCAGGACAGAAACCCCGTTCACCCGCTCGGCCTCCAGCCGCGAATCGCCGCCGCCGCTTCACAATCTTGGGCAGGCAATCGCGCATCTAACGCTGTCGAGCCAGTTTAGGCTGCCGGCCTTGCGCCGGTCCAGCCACGAATCGCCGCCATTCCCCGCGCAGGCCGCGTCGTGACATCTGAAGGCAATTGCGGACGTCGCATCTTTCTTCCTTACGGCAGCTCGCGACGCGTGCCGGAATGGGCGCGGACATTGATTCGCGCCGCCTCTTGACATCGATCATATCCCACGCCTACAGTGCCGCCGTTGGGTTGATATCGGCTTCCTGCCTTCCGGCGCGACTCCGCGCCGGAGAGGGAAAACGGTCGAAAGCCGTTGCGGGCCCGCCGCTGTAGTCGGGGACCGCCCCCGCACGATGCCACTGGCGAAAGCTGGGAAGGCGCGGGGAGCGGGTTGATCCGAGAGCCAGAAGACCTGGCGGGAAGCTGAACCAGAGCCTTCGTTCGGTCCGGGTGCGGCCGAGGCGGCGGATTTGTTCTTGCCCCTCCGTTCATTCCCCGATCGATCCAGGTTCTGATCTGTCGTTCGTTCATGCGGCATCGCGCGCCGTTTTGCGGGGGCTTGTTCATGACGAGCCGCGCCCGCAGGGACGCACAACCTCTCGTGGAGCGGAGGTCGATGAAGCCGAGAATGCTCGTCGGGTCCATCTGGCTCGTTGCGGCGCTGTGCATTCCGGGCGTTGCGCGCCCAGAGGAAGCGCTCTTCTGGCCCGATGCGGTCGACACGGTGGATGTTGTGGCTCCGCGTCCGTTCCCCGAGGAGTGTATCGTCCGTCCGCGCGGGTTCGTTCAAGTCATTCCACTCGGACCATCCATCCCGGCGGCGCGCGATCTGGGCGATCTCCTCGACGGTGTCGCGGGGGTCGAGGTGCGCCGCCTGGGCGGCATCGGATCGATCAGTCTTGCCTCGATCCGAGGGAGTGCTCCCTCGCAGGTGGAAGTCCGGATCGACGACATGCCCCTCGCGGCCGGCCCGGATGGAATTGCGAATTTGAGCCTTCTTCCCGCGCACCTTTTCACCCGTGTCGAGGTGGGACGCGGCCCGCTCGCATCGATCGACGGGGGAAGTGGCGCGGGTGTGATTCGTCTGGTCACCCCCGAGCGGTTCGATTTACCGCTCTCGGGGCGCGCGGGCGTCGGATCATTCGGATCGCGATCGTTCTCCGCGGCCTGCGGGATCACGCGCGGCCCGCTCGCCTTCTTGCTCTCTGGGGGCACCATGGCCAGCCGCCGGGCCTATCCGTAC
>CAZNRY010000012.1:0-38611 GCA_964575675.1 uncultured bacterium | reverse complement strand
TCCCGCTGATCGGCGTCGAGGAGACGCTCTCCGCGCTGCAGCGATGGGCGGGGGCCTACCGCGCCGGGCATCGGGCGACCGTGATCGCGGTGACGGGGTCGAGCGGAAAGACGACCGCCAAGGACCGCCTCGCGGAAATCCTCGCGGAAGACGGGCCGACCCGTTCGACGCGGGCGAATCTGAACAATCACATCGGCGTTCCGCTGACGCTTCTGTCTTTGCGGCCGGAGGACCGCTGGGCGGTCATCGAGACCGCGATGAACCACCCGGGGGAGATCGCTCCGCTCAGCCGGATTGCAAGACCGGATCACGCGGTCATCACGACGATCGGTTGGGCGCACATCGGCCCATTCGGAACACGCGAGGCGATCCTGGAGGAGAAGCTCGATCTCGTCCGCGCGTTGCCCCGAGGCGGGATCTTCTTCCACGAAGAGGATCCTTGGCTCGCGGAGCGCCTCCCGGAGGAGATCCGAAGGATGGATCGAAAGACCTTCGGTCTGCTCCCCGGCGCCGACATCCACCCCGATTGGATCGATTGGGACCTGATGGAGACCAGGTTCGAGACCGACTACACGGGACCAGTCCGCTACCCCTGCCCCGGCAGGGGGCCGCTCTTGGGCGCCCTGGCGGCCTGTCTCGTCGCCCGAACCCTCGGCGTGGCCGGCCGGCTCGCCCGCCGCGCGCTCGAGGCGGCGTCGCCGCGGACGCTGCGGATGGAACCCCGGCCGCTCGCCGGCGCCACGGCGATGCTCGATTGCTACAATGCCAGCCCAGAGTCGAGCCACGCAGCTGTGGCGTATCTTCTCGACCTCCCTCGAACGGGGAGGAGATGGCTCGCGTTTGGGGAGATGCGGGAGCTCGGTGCGCGCTCGGAGGAGGCGCACCGGCTCCTGGGCGAGCGGGCGGCGGATCTGGACGGCGTTTTCTTCTTGGGAGAGGGGTGCCGTCCGTCCCTCGAAGGGTTCAGGGAAAAGGCCGCCGAGGGCAGGTTTGCCGAGCTCTTTCTGGACGTGGACGAGATGGCGCTCGGAATCTCCCGGCGGCTGCAGCCGGGGGACGTCGTTCTCTTCAAGGGATCGCGAGCGATGGCGATGGAAAGGGTCTTCGAGGCCTGCAAGAAGCACTTGAACGGAGAGGCGTAGCCAAAGAATGCTCTACGAACTGCTCTACCCGCTGCGGGACTCTTTCTCCGCGCTGAACGTCTTCAAGTACATCACCTTCCGCGCGGCGTACGCGACGATCACGGCCCTGCTCATAAGCTTTCTTCTCGGCCCCTACGTCA
Organism: uncultured bacterium; assembly: GCA_964575675.1. Lineage (GTDB taxonomy): Bacteria > Eisenbacteria > RBG-16-71-46 > CAIMUX01 > VGJL01 > CAZNRY01. Next base: position 37,329 of record CAZNRY010000012.1, on the reverse strand, counting down.
TCGCGCGTCTGCGAAAGATGCGCCTCGCGCAGGTGATTCGAATGGACGGCCCGAGCGCGCACCAGAACAAGCAAGGAACGCCGACGATGGGGGGAATCCTGATCCTCCTGTCGATCGTGATCCCCACCCTCCTCTGGGCGAACCTCGCAAGCGAGTCGGTCTGGATCATGCTGCTCGTCACGATCGGGCTCGGGATCCTGGGGTTCGTCGACGACTACCTCCGCGTCGTGCGGCGGGCGCAGAAGGGTCTCTTGGGGCGCTACAAGCTGCTGGGACAGATCGCGGTGGGCGCCGCCGTCGGAGGATTTCTCGTTCTCACGCAGCCATTCGGCGAGATGACAACCCGCACGACGATCCCATTCGTGAAGGACAGCTTCCTCAATCTCGGCCTCCTCTACATCCCCTTCGTGATCCTGGTCATCACGGGAACATCGAACGCGGTGAACCTGGCGGACGGCCTGGATGGTTTGGCCACGGGCATGGTGATCCCGCCGGCGATCGCCTTTGGGGTGATCGCCTACGTGAGCGGCAACGCCGTCTTCGCCCGATACCTCAACATCCCCTTCCTCGAGGGATCGGGAGAGCTGACCGTCTACGCAGGGGCGTTCCTCGGCGCCTGCCTGGGTTTCCTCTGGTACAACTCTCATCCCGCCGAGGTCTTCATGGGAGACACCGGCTCGCTCGCCCTCGGCGGGTCGCTGGGCGCGATGGCGATCCTCGTCAAGCGCGAGCTGCTCCTCGTCATCGTCGGTGGGCTCTTCGTGATCGAGACCCTGAGCGTGATGATCCAGGTGCTGAGCTATCGCTGGCGCGGGAAACGGGTCTTTCGGATGGCGCCGATCCATCACCACTTTGAGCTCTCGGGCTGGCACGAGACGAAGGTCGTCATCCGGTTCTGGATCGTGGCGATCCTGCTCGCCCTCCTGACCCTGTCCACGATGAAGCTCCAATGAGTCGCTTCGCAGGGAGTGATCGCAGGACGTTGGCGGGTCTCGAGGCGGGGATTCTCGGAATGGCGCGCTCGGGCTTCGCTGCCGCAGCGCTCTGCCTGCGCGAGGGGGCGCGCCCGATTTGTCTCGATCTCGAGCGCCCCGCCGGGGAGGAGGGCCGCCTCGCCGAGTTGGAGGCTGCGGGCGCCAGGATGATCTGGGGACCGCATCCTTCCGAGCTTCTCGGGAGGCTCGGCGCGATCGTGAAGAGCCCAGGCGTCCCGGGCGAGATCGGTTTCTTGGCCGAGGCGCGCCGCCGCGGGATCCCGATCTGGAGCGAGGTCGAGCTCGCGGCGCGGTGCGCCCGCGGACCGATTCTCGGTATCACCGGCACGAACGGCAAGTCGACGACCACCGCGTGGGCGGCCGATCTTCTGCGGTCCTGCGGCTTCCAGCACGAGCTCTGCGGCAACATCGGCCGGCCGATCTCCGATGCGGTTCTCCACGCGGAGGAAGGGTCGATCCTCGTCACCGAGATCTCGAGCTTTCAACTCGAGGACGTGGCCGCGTTCCGTCCCCAGGGAGCCGCGCTTCTGAACTTCACGCCGGACCATCTCGACCGGCACCCCGATCTCGCCTCCTATCGGGAGGCGAAGATGCGGATCTTCGAGAACCAATCGGACGACCAGCATGCGGTTCTGGGCGAGCAGGACGACCTGGCGGAAGAGGTCAGACGTCGGTTCCGCTCCCGTATCTTACGATTCCGCCTCGCGGATCGAGGAGAGGAAGGCGCTTTCGCCCGCGATGGCCGCCTGGGCATCCGCCTGGGCGGCAAGGAGACGATTCTTTGTCCCGAGGGCGAGCTGTCCCTGCCGGGGCCGCACAACCGGGCCAACGCCCTCGCGGCTCTGGCGATCGTCGCGCCGCTCGGTCCATCGCCGGATGGACTGGTCGCCTCGCTGACTACGTTTTCCGGGCTCCCGCACCGCCTCGAGCGGGTCGCAACGATCGGCTCCGTCCTCTATGTGAACGACTCGAAGGCCACGAACACCGATTCGTTGAGCGTCGCCCTCGAGGCCTTCGACGCGCCCCTGATCCTCCTTGCGGGGGGGCGCGACAAGGGTCAGGACTTTCGCCCCTTGGCGGACCGGGTGCGGAAACGCTGCAGGAAAGTTCTTCTCTTTGGGGAATCCGCGGCGTCGATCCGGCGCCAGTGGGGCCCGGATCTCTGCGAGGAGCTTGGGGAGATGGCGGCTGCGGTCGATCGCGCGCACGCCCTCGCCGGGCCTGGAGAGATCGTCCTCCTCTCGCCGGCCTGCGCGAGTTTCGATCAGTTCGCCAACTATGAGCAGCGAGGAGACCGATTCCGCGAACTCGTCAGGGGCCTGGAATCCTCCGGTGCGGCCGGAAAGGAGAAGGGATGATCCGTCTGCCGTCGATGATCAGCCGCCCGGAGCGCGGCATCCTGATATCGGTGCTGGTCCTCTGCTGTTTCGGCCTCGTGATGGTCTTCTCATCCAGCGCCGTGCTCGGCATCGCCGAAGGGAAGTCCCCCAGCTTCTACTTCGAGTCGCAGCTGGCGAAGCTCGTGCTCGGTCTGATCCTTCTCGTCTCGTTCTGGAGGCTCGATTATCACTGGTTGCGGAGGCGGGCGGTCGCCTGGACCGCGTTGGGACTCGGCCTTGCGAGCCTCGTCATGATCATCTTGGGAATCGGGGTGGCGCAGGGTGTGAGGGCGTCCCGCTGGCTCTCGATCCTTGGCCTGACGATCCAACCTTCCGAGTTCGCGCGGGTCGGGCTGGTCATTTTCCTTGCCTTCTATCTCAGCAGCAAGGAGGGACTGTTGCCCGCGCGGCGGCTGTTCCTCGTTCCCGGCGCAGCCATCCTGGGTACGGCGGGGCTCGTGGCGCTGCAGCCGAATCTCTCGATGGCCCTCTTCATCGTGCTCTTGTCGGTGGGGATTCTCTATCTGGCCGGCCTCTCGCTTCGGTGGCTGGCCTTGGGAACGATCCCGCTCGGGCTGCTCGCCTTCGTCTTCCTACGGCCCTACCAGCGCGAGAGGATCCTCGGCTTTGTCGGGCTCGCCGGGCGCGAGGCGAGCTACCAGGTTGAACAGAGCATCGCGGCGGTGGGCTCCGGGGGCATACTCGGTTTGGGCCTCGGAAACGGCTTGCAGAAGTACTTTTTCTTGCCCTTTCCCCATACCGACTTCATTCTCGGCATCGTGGGGGAGGAGACGGGGCTCTTGGGGATAACCCTCCTGTTCGCCGTATACCTCCTCTTGATCATGAGCGGGCTGGCAGCGGCGCGCCGGGCGCCGGATCGTTTCGGCCACCTTCTTGCGGCCGGCCTGACCTGGAATCTGGCAATCAACGTTCTGGTGCACGGTGCCGTAAACCTCGGGATGGGTCCGGTGACGGGAGTCCCCCTGCCGTTTCTGAGCTGCGGGGGATCTTCCTTGATGGCCAATCTGCTGGCGATGGGGATGCTCGTCTCGGTCGCGCGGAGGGCCAGTCCGGGACGGATCCACGATTGGTCGACGATGGGAAACCGCAACGAATGAAGGTACTACTGACAGGTGGAGGGACGGGCGGGCACCTCTTCCCGGCCCTCGCCGTGGCGGGAGCCCTGCGGAAGGCGCAGCCGGCCGTGGAGCTTCTCTTCGTGGGCTCGGCGACCGGATTGGAGGCGACGATCGTCCCGCAGGAGGGGATCCCGTTCTTCGCCCTTCCGGTCAGGGGACTGCCGCGCCGGCCGGGAATCGGGATGATCCGCGCCCTGTTCGCAACCTTTCGTTGCGTCCTCCGGGCGAAGGAGCGGATCGATTCGTGGAAGCCGGATGTCGTTTTCGCGACCGGCGGATTCGCCTCCGCCTCCGTCCTGGCCGCCGCGTGGCTCGCCAAGGTCCCCGTGGTCCTCCACGAACAGAACTCGGTCCCGGGGTTGACCAACCGGATCGCAAGCCGGTTCGCACGCGAGGTCCACATCACCTTCAGCGCATCGAGGCGCCACTTCCCGCGACGGGGACACCTCCGGCTTTCCGGCATCCCCCTCCGCGACGGCCTCATCGGCGGCAGCCGCGCCAAGGCTCTCCGCCTGTTCCGCCTTGAGGAGGGGAAGAAGACGATCCTTGTGTTCGGGGGAAGCCAAGGGGCCCACCGCTTGAACGAGGCGATTCTGGACGCCCTGCCGCAGCTCTCGGGATGTGCGGAGATCCAGTTCATCCTTCAATCGGGGCAAAACGACTACAACTGGATGCTCGAACGTTGCCGCCGGGTTCAGGCCCGCACGTGGGTTCGGCCGTTTCTGACGAACATGGGCGACGCATACGCGGCCGCCGATCTCGTTGTTTGCAGGGCCGGCGCGCTGACCCTTGGGGAGCTTGCGGCGACGGGCTGTCCGTCGATCCTGGTTCCCTACCCTCACGCAACGGCGAATCACCAGATGCTGAACGCCGAGGCGTTCGTCGAGGTGGGGGGGGCGATCCTCATTCCCGACGCCGAGCTCTCCGGCGAGCTGTTGGCGGAGAAGATCATCGAACTGCTCGACCACCCTCGCAGGCTGCGGATGATGTCGGTGCAGGTGATGCGCATGGCGCGACACGATGCCGCCGAGCGGATCGTTCGCGCGATCCGGAGAATCGGGGAAGGACCGGTAACCCCGGCGCCCGAGCCGGTCATCTTGGCGCCGCGGAACCGGGGAAGAGGTAGAAATGTCGCCCGCCAAAGTTCGTAGGATCCACTTTGTCGGGATCGGCGGGACCGGGATGTGCGGGCTAGCGGAGGTCTGCCTGAACCTCGGCTACGAGGTCACTGGAAGCGATCTGGCCAAGAGCGAAGCGACCGAGCGGCTTGCGCGGCTGGGCGCCCGGGTCAGGCAGGGGCACGATGCCCAGTGGATTCGCGGGGCGGATCTGGTGATCGTCTCTTCGGCGATCCGGCACTCGAATCCTGAGTACAAGGAGACGGTCCGCCTGCACAAGCCGATCCTGAAGCGCGGGGAGATGCTGGCCGAGATCATGCGGCTGAAGATCGGTATCGCCGTGGCGGGGGCCCATGGCAAGACGACGACTACATCCCTCACGGGACACCTGCTGGCTTCGGCCGGACTCGATCCCACCGTCGTCGTGGGGGGACGGATCCGGGCTGTCGGCTCGAACGCGCGCCTTGGAGCGGGCGAGTATCTCGTGGCGGAAGCGGACGAGAGCGACGGCTCTTTTCTGGACTTGAATCCCACGATCGCTGTGGTTACGAACATCGACCGCGAGCACCTCGACCACTATCGCGGTCTGCCGGACATCCAGGAGGCCTTTCTCCGCTTCCTGCGGCGCGTTCCCTTCTATGGTCTTTCGATCGTCTGCGGAGATGACCCGAACGTTCGTGAGGTGATCCGGCGGGTCCCGAAGCGCTGCGTGACGTACGGCTTCGGTGTCGACAACCAGATCATCGCCTCGGAGCCGCGGGTGGAGGGGTTCCGCTCCCATTTCCGGGTTCGCTACCTCGACGAGGACCCGGTCGAGCTGACCTTGAACCTCCCGGGGCGCCACAACATCTTGAACGCTCTGGCTGCCTATGCCGTTGCCCGCGAGGCGGGGGTCCGAAACGACACGATCCGCGAAAGTCTGATCACCTTTGGGGGGGTGGGGAGGCGTTTCGAGATCCGCTCCGAGGTCGACGGGGTCCTCCACGTGGATGACTACGGCCACCACCCGACCGAGGTGGCGGCCGTGCTCGCGACCACCCGGGAGGTCTGGAATCGGAGGGTCGTGACCCTCTTCCAGCCCCACCGGTTCAGTAGGACCAGAGCCCTTCATCAGGAATTCGGCGTCGCGCTGGCAAACACGGACGTCCTCGTTCTCACCGAAATCTACCCGGCGGGCGAGAGGGCCTTGCCCGGCGTCTCGTCCTCGCTTATCCTCGCCGCAGTCCGCGCCCAGGCGCATGCGCCCGAGATCCATGCAGTCTCGGGAGCGGATGATGCCGCTCGCGTCGCGCGCGATCTATTGAAGCCCGGAGATATCCTCTTGACCCTGGGGGCGGGGGATGTCTATCGATGGGGCGACCGCATCATGAACGAGCGTGCGAGCGGCGGATCGGCGGGTACGCACGGCGGCGAAGGGTCGGAAGAGCGGGTCGGGCAGGTAGACCCGGCGCATCATCGGGGGAGCCGCGGTTGACGAATCTGGATCCTCAGTGGGCCGAGTCTGAGTGGCGGCGGCTGGTGGAGAGCCGGCCCAAGCGGAATTTGCGCCGCCGTCTGTCCCTCGCGTTTCTCGCAGTCGTGGCGGTCTCGGCGGTCGTGCTTGGGATCTGCGAGAGAGAGCATTGCGCCCGGTGGGCTCCCCTCACGATCCGTGCAGTCGAGATCTCAGGGAACCGGGTGGTCGCGGCCTCCGAGGTGCTCGATCTGCTCGGAGTCCGGGTCGGGGACCCGTGGTGGAGCTTTTCTGCGCGGTCGGTTCGAGGCCGGTTGCCCGCGCATCCCCAGATCCGCTCCCTCTCGCTCCGCTACGGGTGGTTCCATCGCCTCTGCGTCGAGATGGAGGAGCGGGATCCCGTGATGGTGGTTCTCGGGGACGTTGGGGGGAAGGTGACCACCGACGGCTGGTTCCTCCCGATGAGCAGCTTCGGAGAGGATGAGGATCTCGTCATCCTCCGCCCCGAGCCGGGCATGCTCCAAGCTCCTGGTTCGCCGGTCGATCGTGAGACGGCGGCCGTGGCGCGGCTCGTGGATTCGCTCCGCAGGAGCGATCTGTCCCTCTGGCGTGAGATCTCCGAGATCGAGCTGACCGGGGGAGAGGCCCGCGCCTATTTGAGATCCCAGCCCGGCGTGATCCTGTTCCGGCCGGGCGTGCACGATGAGCTTTGGGACAGCGTGCCGACCGTGCTCGGAGACTTGAGGTCCCGGAAGGCGGTCGACCTGGTGCTCGATTTGCGCTTCGACGGCCGCATTGTGGTTCGCCTCCCGGAAACCGTCGCCGGTGATACCCTCTTCGCGCTCTCGACAAGAGGGCGGGTGTAATTCTATGGGTTCCAAGCACATACTGGCTGGACTGGATATCGGGACCACCAAAGTGTGCTGCACCGTTGGTGAGTCTTTGCCGGAAACGGGGATCCGCATCCTCGGCCTTGGCGAGGCGCCTTGCGAGGGAATCGAGCGCGGAAGCCTGATCAACCTCGAGGCGACCGTCGATTCGATCAACACCGCCGTCGAGGCAGCAGGGAAGATGGCGGACCTCTCGGTTCGCAACGTATGGGTCGGCATATCCGGCGAGCACGTGCGATCGATCAACAGCCGCGGGGTGATCGGAATCAGCCGGCGCGAGAAAGAGGTCGCCCGAGAGGACATCGACCGCGTCCTCGACGCGGCCCGCGCGGTGAAGGTGCCGGCCGATCGCGAGATCCTCCACGTGATCCCTCGCGGATTCGTGGTCGACGATCAGCAGGGGATCCGCGATCCCGTCGGCATGTCGGGCGTTCGCCTCGAGGCGGAAGTCCACATCGTGACCGCAGCGTCCGCCCCGTTGCGCAACCTTCTTCGCGCGATCTCCCGGGCAGGTCTCGGGGTCGAGTCGCTCGTGCTGCAACCCCTCGCGGCCTCGCTCGCCGTGCTCGAAGACGATGAGCGCAGACTCGGCGTGGCGGTCGTGGACATCGGCGGGGGGACGAGCGACATCGTCGTCTTCCAGGGCGGGGTCGTTCGACACACGGCGATCGTGGGCCTGGGCGGACGCCATCTCACGCAGGACATCGCGATCGGCCTGAGAACGCCCAACGAAAGGGCGGAGGAGTTGAAGCTCGCGCACGGATGTGCGCTTTCCTCGGCCGTTCCCTCGGAGGATGTCGTCGAGGTTCCCGGTGTGGGTGGACGCACCCCGCGGGTGATCAGCCGCCAGGTCCTGGCCGCGATCGTAGAGCCGCGCGCCGAGGAGATTCTGACCCTGATCCTCCACGAACTCGAGAAATGCGGGGTGACCGATCTCCTTGCCGCCGGGGCTGTCTTGACGGGGGGATGCTCCCTGCTACCCGGCATGGTCGAGCTCGCAGAGAGAGTTCTGGGGATCCCGGCGCGCGTGGGATACCCGGCCGTGATGGAAGGTTTGCCGGAGGGAGAGGGTCAGCCACAGCATGCGGCCGCGCTCGGTCTCGTTCTTTACGCGGCGGCGCTCGAACGGGGTCGGGCCGGCGCGGGGCGCGGGATTCTCTCGATCTTTCGCCGGCCGATCAAGGATTGGGTACGCGAATATCTGTAGCTCTCCTCTTCTCGAGGGGCGGAGTCCTAGAAGCGCTCGCATGAAGCGAGCGCGCGGAGCGTGATGGGACCCGGAGTGAACCGGGTCGCGTGGAGGTAGGGATGCTGGACATGGATGGCCGCGGAGTGGCCCCCGCTCGGATCACCTTGATGGGTCTCGGTGGCGGCGGATCGAATGCCGTGAACCGGATGATCGCGGAGGGTCTGCGCGACGTCAACTTCTGGGTCGCCAACACCGATTCTCAGGCTCTCGAGACCTCGATCTGTCAAAATCGGATCCAGCTCGGCGTGGCCGTCACCGGTGGGCTCGGCGCGGGGGGCGATCCCGATGTGGGGCGCGCCGCGGCGGAAGAGGATATTCAGACCATCACGGAGATTCTCGAAGGCTACGACATGGTCTTCTTGACGGCCGGGATGGGCGGAGGCACAGGAACCGGAGCGGCGCCCATCGTCGCCCGGATCGCCCGGTCGCTCGGCGCCCTCACGGTCGGAATCGTGACCCGTCCCTTCCTGTTCGAGGGCACGCAGAGGTCGCGAAGGGCGGAGGAAGGGCTGCGGCTTCTCGCCGAGGAAGTCGACACCCTGATCGTGATTCCCAACGACAAGCTCCTCCACCTCGTCGATCGATCGGCGAACCTCCAATCCGGGCTCCGCGTTGCCGATGAGGTCCTCTTCCAGGCGACGCGCGGGATCTCGGACATCATCACGGGCAATGGACTGATCAACGTCGACTTCGCCGACGTCCGCACCGTCATGCACAACAAGGGGGCGGCGCTTCTTGGGTGCGGTGTGGCGACGGGTCCCAATCGGGCACTGGAGGCATCCCAGACGGCGGTCTCGAGTCCGCTGCTCGAAGATCTCTCGATCGATGGGGCCACGGCGATTCTCGTCAACGTTGTCGGCGGTCCCGACATGGGCTTCCACGAGGTGACCGAGGCGGCCCAGTACATCTCGCAGCAGGCGGGCAAGGATTGCGACGTCTACTGGGGCGCTGTCGTCGATCCCTCGATCAACTCGGAGATGCGGGTGACCTTGATCGCGACCGGATTCCAGCGCGCCCCGGCGCTCGCGAGGGTTGAGCGCATGCCGCACCAGGCGCGGCCCGGCCTCTCCCCAGCAGCGCCTGCGCCGCAGCCCGCGGCGGCGGCGCATCATGCGCCCCGTCTTGCGCCGCTCGAGGTTCCGGAGCCGGCGCTCGCTCGGCGCCCGGCGGCGCGAATTGTCCCGTTGCCCGAGCGCGAACCCGCAGTGGCATCCGCGGTGGAGGCGGCGCGGGAAGCGCCAATCGTCGCGGAGCGGGTCGACCCGGAGGGATGGGACGCGCTCCCTGGGGAATCCGAGTCGCACCCTGATCCCGCCGAGCAGTGGATCGAAGAATCTCCGGAGGCGGAGCCCGAGACGGCCGGCCAGGCACGCGGGCCGGCGCTCTGGTTGCGGAGGCCGACGCGGCGCCTGCGGCTGCCCGACCGCCTCAGCGATTTCAGGAACACCGGGCGCAACCCGCTCGACATCCCAACCTATCTGCGCAAGCAGATGGACTGACGAGCGAGGGGGAGGGGACGATGTCGGTCCTCGGCCGCCTGTTTCACCGCGCCGGGATGTCCGATTACCGTCGCGGGATCGTCAGCTTCAACAACGGCGATCTTGACGCCGCCGTGGAGGCATTCGAGCGGACGCTCGAGACGATCCAGGACCCATCGGATCCCTACTATAGCCTCGGCCGGTTCTATGCGGCGGAGGCCCACTGCAAGCTGGGACTCTCTCTCTACCATCGAGGGGACATCCAGCGAGCGGCGGCGGAGCTGCGCAAGGCCCTTGGGTGCGGGTATCGCTACCCCGATTTGCACGCCCACCTGGCCGCAATCTTCGACCGGCAGGGAGAGCACGCGGCGGCCGAGCGCGAGTGCCGCTCCGCGTTGGAGATCCACCCCGCCTACCTCGATGCGCGCGCCCGACTCATGATCGCTCTTCTCGCGCAGGGGCGCGCGGAAGATGCGAGAGCGGAGCTCAAGACCCTGATCGGCGCCGGATTCCCTCTCCCGCGCGGGATCGATCCGGCCGGGCCCCTGCCGCCCGACGAGTCGTTCTTGCCGGAGCTGAGGGGGTTGCTCGATCACCGGCAGAAGGGGAAGTGGGAGCTTCTTCGGGCCGTCGAGAGCTATGACCGCGGCGACAGCGCGCAAGCAGCCGAGGATCTGCGAGCCGCGATCGCGGCGCAGCCCCGTTACGCCGATCTCCGCTGCCGGCTCGGCAGCCTGCTCATCGAATCGGGCCGGGTGGAAGACGGGCTCCGCGAATTGCTCGTCGCCCTCGAGATCAACCCGAACTACGTCGAGGCCCGCCTCCAAGCCGGGCTTGCCTATCTGCGGCTCGGCAGGCCGGGCGAGGCGATCCCGCAGCTGCGCGTCGCCGCCGTGCACCAACCAGGATATCCGGACGTGCAGCTTTTCCTCGGGCTCGCGCTCCTGCGGGAAGGGACCTTGGCGGAAGCCTCCGCGGTTCTCGAGGCGACGCTGAAGTCGGTCCCGGGGTTCCACCGCGCGCGGTACGCGCTGGGCCTCGTGCATCTCGCCGCGGGGCGTCTCGATCGTGCGCTGCGCGAGTTTCGCCAAGCGGTGGACGGCGACCCCTTGCTTCTGCGCGCGCGCGTGGATCTCGGTTTCCTCCAGGTGAAGCGGGGCGAGCCGGAGGTCGCGGCCACCCTCTTCCGCCAAGTCCTAGCTCGGGATCCTGAGGATGCCGAGGCGCGCCTCGGCCTGGGGCTTGCGCTTGCCGCGTCAGGGCAGATTGAGCCGGCGAGGGGAGCCCTCGAGGCCGCCCTGCGCTCCGACCCGCGGTCGGTCCCCGCCCTCGAGGGGCTCGCCCGCGTGGAGCTCCAGGCAGGGAAGCTCGAACTCGCCGGCAGTCTCCTGGATTGCGCGCTCGAGGAAAGCGGCGGGCGGGCGGATCTTCACTCCCTTCGCGGCCGGGTATGGACGGGACTCGAGGATCACAGCAAGGCTAAGGAATCGCACGAGGCGGCGCTGGCCATCCATCCCGGTTTTGCCGATGCTCGGGTCGGGCTGGCTCTGGCGCTCTTTGGTCTCGGACGGAAAGAAGAAGCCCGGGGGGAGATGGCGGCGGCCCTTAAGATCGAACCCACTCATCCAATCGCCCGGGCCTTTGTCGACGATCGTCTTGTGGCTGATCTCTAGTCCGCATTTCTCACCACCGTTCGTCGCGAAACGGCGTCAGAGGGCCGGAGATGCAAGTCGCGCGATGCGAGGACGACGCAGACATACTCGGTGCAGTATGTCGAGGAGGCCGAGCGAGCGCGGCGCAGCAGGTGTGGCCCTCTGCGCCGTTGCAGCAGAATGCTGGTGAGAAATGCGGACTAGTCCTTCGCGGGGTTTCCGGCAGCCTCTTCCTTGGGCTTGTGAACCTGCTTCTGCACCATGCCGCTGCGGAGGCAGCGGGTGCAGACCCTCAAGCGCTTCGGCTGCCCTTCCACGATCACGCGGACCCTCTGAATGTTCGGGCTCCAGGTCCGGTGGGACACGTTGTGGGCATGGGAGATCTGGTTGCCGAACTGGATCCCCTTGCCGCAGACATCGCATGAGCGGGACATGACATTCCTCCTCGAAACTTGGCGCGACGCAAACTCCGAGTCTAGGAGGATTTCCGCCCGATCGCAACCCGGTTTCCGCCTCCGGAGGAGTCTCCGGAGGCCGGATTCGAATGCCGGCCTGCGGGGGTAGCGGGACGGCCGACCGCCCCCTCCGTCTCCTGAGAGGGGTCGGTCCCCATCGGGCCCAACTCCTTGCCAAACTGGGGCTGACCACGGTCGGCGATCTCTTGCTCCACCTGCCGCGCGCCTACCTGGATCGGACGCGAATCCTTCCCCTCTCGGCCTTGGAAACCGGCGCCCATGCGACGACGATCGGTGTGATCGCCAGCGTTTCGCTCCGGGGCCCTCGGGGTAGGGGCCGGGACGTCGTCGCCCGGATACGGGATGAGACGGGGGAGATCACCGCGAGCTGGTTCAACGCCCCCTATCTGGTGCGGATCCTCCACGAAGGGGACCGCCTCCTCTTGAGCGGCCGCGTCGTCGACTGGCGCGGACCGCAGCTCTCCCATCCTGAGTTCGAGATCCTTCCCCCGGGAACGGAGGAGGGCGATGCGCCGATCGCCCGAATCGTCCCCGTCTACCCGTCGACGGCGGGGTTGGGACAGCGGTTTTTTCGGGGATTGATCGGGGAAGCGCTGGGACTCGTCGCCGAGACAGAGGATCCACTTCCCCAAGCGATCGCCGAACGCCTGCGGCTGCCCCAAAGGCGGGAGGCGCTGCAGATGGTCCACGCTCCGGCCACCCCCGAGGAAGTCGATCGCGGACACGCCCGCCTCGCCTTCGAGGAGCTTCTCTACCTTCAGCTGTTCATGCGACAGGCCCGGCGGCAGAGGTCCGCGATCGGGGTGGCCTATCCCCTCCCCGGTGATCCGGCCCGCATCGCGGCGATCCGCGGCAGCCTGCCGTTTCGCTTGACCGAAGGGCAGAGCACTGCCCTCGATGAGATCCTGGGCGATCTGTCGGGCGATCGCCCCGCGCTGCGTCTCCTGCAGGGGGAGGTGGGGTCGGGGAAGACGATCGTAGCGGCCCTTGCGTGCGCCTGGGCCGCCGGCTCGGGCGCGCAGGCGGGCTTCCTCCTGCCCACCGAGCTTCTCGCCCTGCAGCAGCAGGGAGTTCTCGCCGCCTTTCTGGAGCCTGCGGGGTACCGAACCGCGCTTCTCCTCGGACGCACCCCGGCGGCGGAGCGGCGGCGAATCCTCTCCGATCTTCGAGACGGCGCGATCGACGTCCTCGTGGGAACGCACGCGGTGCTCGAGCAGGATGTCGAGTTCAGCAAGCTAGCCCTTGTGGTCGTCGACGAACAACATCGCTTCGGGGTCGCTCAGAGACTCCGGCTGCTGGAGAAGGGGACCTGCCCGCACACGCTCGTGATGAGCGCGACCCCAATCCCCCGGACGCTGGCGCTCGCCCTCTACGGGGACCTTGAGATCAGCACGATTCGCGAGGTTCCGCCCGGACGTACCCCGGTGCGTACGCGCCTGGTCGGCCGCGAGCGCTGGGACGATCTGCTGGCGTTCGCAGCCGATCGCATGCGCAGGGGACAGCAGGCTCTCTTCGTTTACCCGCTCGTCGAGGAGTCGGAGAAAGTCGACCTCCGCGATGCGACGCGGATGCATCGGGCGATCTCTTCTCATCCCTCGCTTTGCGGCCTGAAGATTGCCCTTCTTCACGGCAGGACGCCGCCGGACGAGCGCAAGGGCATCTTCAAGGGCCTGAAGGACGGGGTGATCGCCGGGCTTGTCGCCACGACCGTGATCGAGGTCGGGATCGATCTGCCGCGCGCGACGATCATGATCGTCGAGCACCCCGACCGGTTCGGGCTTTCCCAGCTGCACCAACTCCGCGGCCGGATCGGCCGCGCTCCGGGCGAGACGCCCTACTTCTTCATGGTCGAGCAAGGGCCTGCCGCATGGAATCCCGAGCGGCTCGAGGTCCTCGTCCGCGAATCCGACGGTTTCAGGATCGCCGAGGAGGATCTCAGGCTTCGGGGTCCCGGAGAGCTCCTCGGCACGCGACAGACTGGCGTGCCGAGGATGAGAATCGCGAACCTCGTCGCGGATGCCGTCCTTCTCGGCGAGGCGCGCGCGATCGCGGAGGAGCTCGTCCGCGAGGATCCCTCGTTCGACGCTCCCGAGCATCGCCGCCTATGGGAAGAGGCCGTCCGTTGGCACCCCGAAGGGCTCCGCTTCTTCGGGGTGGCCTAGCGACGGGCATACGTCGCAGCACCAACCGATTCCCCATCATCCCCGGGCGCCGGGCGCGCCGAGCGAACCCCCTGTCAAGAGGACTCCGGATCGGACCGATAACAGAGAGGCGGGGATATCCGCCCCGCGGGGCCGAGGGACACCCTTTCCGGCAGGAGGCATCATGGTGCTGGTCAGCTACTCCGGGCGTGAGATCAACGCGAAGCTCGTCTACTACGGGCCCGGACTTTCTGGAAAGACCACAAACCTGGAGGGGATCTACGCCGCGATCCCGGATTCCCACCGCGGGAAGATGGTCTCGATGAAGACCAAGACGGAGCGGACCCTCTTCTTCGATTTTCTGCCGATCCAGCTCGGCGAACTGTCAGGCTTCAAGACCCGCTTCCTTCTCTACACCGTGCCGGGGCAGGTCTACTACAACGCGACCCGAAAACTCGTGCTGAAGGGAGTCGATGCCGTCGTCTTCGTCGCCGATTCCAAGCGCGGGAAAATGGACGAAAACCTCGAGAGTCTCCAGAACCTCGAAGAAAACCTCAAGGAACACGGCCTCAGCCTGGACACGATTCCCTGGGTGATCCAGTACAACAAGCGCGATCTTCCCGACGCCTACACGATCGATGAGCTCGAGCGGGCCTTGAACCCGCGGAAGGTCCCTTTCTTCGAAGCGTCCGCAAAGTCGGGCGACGGGGTGATCGAGAGCTTCAAGACGGTCTCGCGGATGTTGCTGAAGCACCTCTCCCATCAGATCGGGGTCAAGATCGTCTCCCAAGCGGAGGAGGGCGCGAGGACGCGGGAGCCCGCGGCCGCCTCGGTCGCGCAGGCGCCGCCCGCGCGCCCGCCCGCTGCCGTCGTTTCTGTCGCCGCCGAAACAGCCCCCGCTGTCGAATCCTCGCCCGCCGCGGCAGAGCTCCGCGTTGGGCAGGGCGTCACCACTCCCGCGGGCCTGCAGCATCGCGCCGGGGAGGTTCTCCATGGGCCCGAGCTGGAAGAGACTGCGGGCCTCGCGATGATGATCGGTCGGGCGGTGGATCCTGCACGGCCCGGCCAGGGCGTGGAGGGTTCGGTCCCAACGCCGCCCCCGCCGTCCATTGAGGCTTCGACCGCGGTCGGGCGCCCCGAGCCGGTCTCGGGGGAAGGACAGGATGATGGGAGTGGGTTCGAGGAATCGGCTCCTCTGACCGTCGAAAGGGTGGGAATGCGGCTGCGTCGATGGTTCGTCCGGCCGCGCGAGGTGGAAGACCGGCCGCTCACCCTCGAGCCGCACCCCGAGCGCAGGATGGCTGCCCCCGAGGGGCGTCCCCAGGAGAATCCCGAGCAGCAGACGGGGGAGCACGCGGCGTTTCTGCCGACGCCCCGGCCGGCGGCGGCCGGGACCGCAGAGGCGCGCGCGGCGATCCCCGTCGAGAGAGCCGAGTCGTGCCGCGAGGTCCCGATCCTGATCGATCTGGAGCCGGAGGACATGAAGCATGGCGTGGTTCTCAAGCTGAAGATCTCCGTGCGCGGCGCCTCCGAGCCTGCGTCCGAGGATCGGTCGGATCCCCCGATGGCGCGCGCCGCCTAGTCGCGCCGACGATCTCCTTGACGCGGCCTTCGAAAGGTCCGTAGATTGCGCCCCAGGCGGTGTGTTCATACGCCCCCCAGGGGAATTCGATGCCTGCGGATGAAAAAAACCAGAAACGAATCGAAGATCTGGAACGCCGCTTTCGTTCCCGTGCCGGGGATCGCGAGCTGCTCATCCAACTCGTCGACCTCTATGCGACCGCCGGCCGCTATCAGCAGATTGCCGCGATCCTGGAAGGACGCATCCTCTCCGGGGAGGGAGACTGGGATCTTCGTCGGAGATGTTGCGATGCCTTCCGGCTGCTGAATCAACCGACCCGCGGCCTCGAGCTTCTCGATGCTCATTCGGCAGGCAACGACGACCAGGCTGCATTCTGGTCCCTTCACGGGCGGATGCACGAGGAACTTGGGGCATACGATCAGGCGCGAGCCGACCATGAGCGGTCCATCTCGCTCGACCCCGGTGAGCCCGAGCACCATTATCGTCTGGGCGTGGCCTTGATGAAGGCCGGCCGGTGGGATGAAGGGATCCTGACCTTCGAGGCCTGCGTCAAGCTCGATCCGAGGATGACGAAAGCGCAGATCAACATCGGGTGCATCCACGATCAAGCAGGGGAGCACCCGAAAGCGGTCATCGCCTTTCAGAAGGCGATCGAGATGCATCCCGACAGCGTGGAGGCCCACTGCAATCTCGGCGCGGCCTACGCCGACATGGGGCGCAAGAGGGATGCGGTCGAGGAGTTCCGCAAGGCGATCGAGATCGATCCCGAATACGCCGACGGGCACTTCAACCTGGGTTTGATCTACCTCGAGGATCGTCCCGAGGAGGCGTTGGCCTGCCTGAAGCATGCCCTCGACCTGGACCCCCAGAACTGGGAGGTCGAGTACTATCTCGGCGTCCTGCACTTCAAGAAGGGGATCTACGAGACGGCGATTCGCTACCTCCAGCGCTGCCGAGACAGGAACGCGGACAGCGCAAAGGTCCTCTATCATCTCGGCATGGCCTACAACAAGAGCGACATGCCGGACCACGCGATCGAGGCCCTGACGCGGCTCTGCGAGATCGAGCCCGGCAATCCCGACGCCTACTTCAACCTTGGGATCGCGCTCGACAAGAAGGGCCTCTACGACCGGGCGAAGGATGCCTACCGCGCGGCCGACCGCCTGGGAACCCGCTAGGGCCGGTGGATAGACCCCGCCCCGGCTCGACCGCTGACCGGAGGCCACCCATCCAGCGATGACTCCCCTCGACATCATCGTCCTCGCGCTGATCCAGGGCCTGACGGAGTTCCTGCCCATCTCGAGCAGCGGGCATCTCGTGCTCGCCAACGCGCTCCTCGGCCTCAAGGAGCCGGGGATTGCCACGGAGATCGTGCTGCACGCGGGCACGCTCCTCGCGGTGGTGCTCTACTACCGGCGCGACCTCGCGAGGCTCGTCACGGGGACGATTCGTTCCTTCGGTAGGGATCAGGGGAGCGAGAACCGCGGCGCGCGGAATCTCGTGATCGCCCTGGCGGTCGGGACGCTGCCTGCGGCCATCGCAGGCTTCGCGGGCGGCTCGCGTCTCGAGAGCCTCTACGAGAACCCCCGGGAGTCGGCCATCGAGATCATCATCACGGGGGGAGTCCTTCTCTCGACCCTCGCGACGAGGCGCGGATCGCGCGGAATCACGCTCTGGCGGGCGCTCGCGATCGGCGTCTGCCAATCGATCGCCCTTCTTCCAGGGATTTCACGATCAGGCATGACGATCGCCGCCGGCCTCTTCCTCGGCGTATTGCCGGAGGAGGCCGCGCGTTTCTCGTTTCTTCTCGCGATCCCGGCAATCCTCGGCGGCGTCGTCCTCAAGATCCCCGAGGTCGTCGCGGAATCCCACATGGGGCGCGCCGGACTCCTGGCCGTCGGCTTCGCGCTCTCGTTTCTTGTGGGATATGCATCGATAGCCGCCCTGCTGCGGATCGTCCGTCGCGGTCGCTTCGGGCTGCTCGGGATCTACTGTGTCGCCGCCGGGTTGTCGGCGCTCTGGCTTCTGCGGTAGCCCGCATTTGTCGCCACCTTCCGTCGCGAAACGACGTCAGATGGCCGGAGATGCAGACCGCGCCGCGGTGGGGTCAACGGACCATCCCACGCACGGCGCGGCTCAGGGAAACGGAGCGTCTCCCGCGCCTCCCACAACTTGATCGGCCGGGGCCTCGCACCGGGGGTGTGAGACCCCTCCAACCAGTCGGATCTTTGGCGGATCTACGGGTGGCTGATCATCCCGGCGGCGGCACCCCTGTGCCGTTCACCTGGGTGGGTCAGCGTTTCAGCCACCAGAAGATGTCGAAGAGCAGAACGGAAAACAGGATCTCGAGGACCATGGCTCAACCTCGCCTTTCGCTCCGGCGCTGCCGGTACTGAGCCGTTCGATCCTTCGGTGCCCTCGACCCCCCAACCCCACCCCTGCCGAATGCCTACCCTTCCACCTCTATCGTTCGGATGGACCGATGGGATCCTTCAGGGAAAAATGCCCGGGCCGGGGATCCTGCAACGCCGTCGTTGGGGGCGGGGAGGGGCGAGAGGGGGCATTTTGCACGCCCGGGGGGAATCGGCAGATCGGCATGGGGTGAGCGAGCTCCGGTCCCGCGGGGCACATGCCGGATCCCGCGAAGCAGAAACCGCCGAGAATCATGCGAAGACGTTCAGTCGGCCTTCAGGATTAGCAGGGTCGTGTCGTCGTCAAGAACCGGACCCTGCCGGAGGCGGTCGAGGAGCCTTTCGAGCAGGCGATCCGCCGACAGGTGGCGGAGGGCGCAGATCATTTCTTCGAGTTGGTCCTCTCGCAGAAGCGATCCATTCGACATCGAATCGGGGATCCCGTCGGTGAAGCAGAGCACGAGGTCGCCCGGTTGGAGGCGGACGACGCCCAGGGGATAGTGGACATCCCGCTCGATCCCCATCAGGAGGGCCGCGGCGTCGAGCCGGTGGACGGCCCCGCCTGCCCGCACGAGAAACGGCGGGGGATGCCCCGCGCTGCTGTAGCGAAGCTCTCCGCGCAAGGGATCGAAGAGCCCGCAGAAGAACGAGACGAATCGGTCCGGCCGCTCGATCTCGCAGAGCCGGCGGTTCATCCTTTCGAGAACCTGATCCGGCTCCGCCTTGTCCCGGGCTTCGGCCCGGAACAGGGCCTGAACGTTCGCCATCAGGATCGCGGCCGGGATTCCCTTTCCGGAGACATCTCCCACGGCCAGGCAGACGCGTCCCCCCTCGGTCACGACGTAATCGAAGTAGTCGCCGCCGACCTCTTGGCAGGGCAGCGTGGCCGCGGTTAGCTGAATCCCCGGCACCTCCGGAGGGGAGTGGGGGAGGAGCTGCCTCTGCAGGGTTTGCGCAACCAGCAACTCCCGCTCCATCGCCTCCTTCGTGCGCAGCTCCCGCTGGAACTGAACGTTCTCCATCGCGAGCGCGGTCTGCGTGGCCAAGGAATCGAGAATCTCGAGATCGCTCCCGCCGTAGGAGTCGCCGTCGAGCCGCTTGCCGAACACGGCGATGCCGAACTGGCGCCCCCCGGTCGTGATCGGCACGAGTACGCATGCTTCCAACTGAGAAAGCGTCGCAATCTCGTCGGCCGGGAGATAGCCATAGGGGATCTCCGCCTCAACCTCTTCTCGCAGGAGCGGCTCGCCCCGCCGGAAGATCGGGTTGCGCAGGGCCGAACCGAGGCGCATCGACTGCTGGTCGCGCGGCGGGAATCCCCAACCGAAGGAAGGTCCTGCCGACGGGTCCGTTCCCGGAAAGTAGGCGCCCCGTTCGACCCCGAGGCATGCCGCGACGTTGTGGAGGCTCGCCCGGATGATCTCATCCTCGTTCGAGAGACGGGGAAGGTTGCGGGCGAACTCCCGCAACCGCCGCCTCGACGCGAACCGTTCCGGATAGACCGAACGGTCGACCAAGTCCTGGAGGTGTTCACGGATTGGGCTGAAGAGGACGATCACGAAGACGAAAGCGACGACGCTGACCAGTGTGCCAGAGAGGGCGGTGACCGTGTGCAGCAGCGCACGGAGGAGGAAATACGAGAGGAAGTAGAGAAGCACAAGCACGGCCGTAACACTCGTCACGACGAGGCTCCGTTTGACGATCAGCTCGATGTCGAAGACGCCATGCTTGACGATCGCATAGGCGAACCCCACCGGCAGGAGCACGAGGGCGAGAACCGCGAGACGATCTACGGGAACCGGATGCCCCGGATAGAGACTGTAGAGCGCGAGGATCGCCACGATGGGGAGCAGGGCCGCGATCGTCCCCCAGAGCGCAACGCGCAGCTTCTGGCGGATCGAAGGGAGGCTCGTCTTGCGGTAGGCGCGCACGAAGAGGATCGCCGAGCCGACGAACGAGGCGACGAACCCGGCCGCGGGGAGCGACTCGCCGAGGGTGCGCATCGTGCCGCTGATGCCGTCCGGCCAGATGCCGATGGCCGACGACAGCGAAACCCCAAAAAACACGAGCGAGGGAGCGTAGAGGAGCCGGGCCAAGGCCGGGCGCCTTCGCAGGACGGGACGTTCGTAGGGGAAGAGGAGGAAGAAGTGCAAGAAGAGGGCGGGGACGAGCGTGGTCAAGAACAACTTCCCCACGTTCGCGACGGCCCAGAAGAACGGGATCGGCGGCACATAGGGAAAGTAAAGGAGGAGCGACAGCGCCAAGCAGATCAAGAAGAAAACGAACGTGAGCACGCGGACCCGCCGTAGCAGCGTTAGACTGCCCACGAAGATCGCGATCAGCGAGGCGACCGCTTGGGCGAGGTTCCAGGCCGTTTCCGCCGGAGGGAGATGGGTCGGGATCAGGTCGACGGCGAAAGGTGGGCCGTCGCGCTGGACCACGAGTCGGATCGGTTCGCCGGGCCGACCGGAGCGGAGGGGAAAGGTCAAACCGCAGATGCCCTCGGCCTTCCGTCCGTTCACGCTGATGATCTGGTCGCCAACGCGGAGGCCGGCTTCTGCCGCGGGTCCGCCGGGATCGAGGAGGCCCACCGTGAGGGTCCGTTCGCTCATCCCGAGGAAGGGCTCATGAGGAATCCCGCTCGCCGCGACGATGATCGCGGCAGCCGTCGCCGTAACCCAGATTCCGAAGAAAAACCGAAGGACTCGAAACCTAGGCGCGTCCAGAACCCACCTCCCGTCCCGTGGAGGGCGTTAACGGCGCCATTCGCAAGCTAGTCTTCGACCTCGGGCTTGTCAACGTTCTCAAGGGGGCGCCCGGATGTCGGCAGGGTGGGGGCGCGGCGTCGGGGCGCCCGCTCGTCTTCCTGACGGGCGGGTCCGGGAATGGAACGATTCCTCATGCTCTGCCCGCCCGGGGCCGATCAGATCGGGAGAGGACGGAAGCAATGCCGCACCGGTCCGCCGGGGGAGTCGGCGCGCCCCCGCGAAGCAAGTACTGCGGATCCGTCCCCGGGAACCAAAACCGCGTCACAGGATGTGTGGATACGAATGAAGATCAACTGCCGTCAAATCGGAGAGATCGAATCCGCCTCCCCCTTGATCATCCATTTGCCCGAGGGGCTGATCGGGTACGAAGAGCATCAGTCGTACTACCTCCTTTCTTTGGACGATTACCTGCCGTTCCGCTGGCTCGTTTCGACGACCGATCATGACCGCGCATTCGCCGTGGCGGACCCGGGCTACTTCCTCGACGAGACCTATCCCTTGACGCTCGGCGGCTCCGACGCGGAACTGCTGGATCTGCGGGCGACCGATCCGCTCGAGGTCTACGCGGTTCTCTCGCCAGACGAGAGCGGGAGGGGCGTCACAGCGAACCTGAAGGGGCCGCTGGTTATCAACGCCAGAAACAGGCTCGCCAGGCAGATTCTCCTCTACAGCTCCCGCCTCTCCGTTCGACAGCCGATTCACCACACTCCATGGGCGGAGGACGGTTTCAGGATGGAGAGGACGGTGGTTCGCATTGCTGGCAGGCGTGTCGCTTAGCGCGAACGTCTCCGGGAGACCTCGATGCTTATCCTGACAAGGAAGTTGGGAGAGAACATCCGGATCGGCGACAAGATCCGCATCGTGATTCTGGACATCAAGGGCGGTCAGGTGAAGCTAGGCATTGACGCGCCCCCCAGTGTCGCCGTTCACCGTGAGGAGATCTACGAGCGGATTCGCGAGGAGAATCGCCGCGCGACGGGGATTTCCGCGAAGGCGGTCCGCGAGGTCGCGCAGATCTTCCATCGCGATCCGGTGCACCCGAAACCTGCCCCGCGGCCCGATACACCTTAAGATCCGCCGGCGACAGGCCGATTATTCGCACGTAGGGACCGCGTGCGAACGGGCCGGGATACTCCCCCTCGCGCACGTCCTCTGAACGGGGGATCAGATCTTGAGCGGAGCAGGCCTTGACGACAGGACCGGATCCGGCGGATCCTCCCGGGATCCTTGGAACGTGGTCCCCTACGATGAGTTCCTCCGGGCTCGCGCGGCGCGCGAATCAGTCCGGCGCGGCCCTGCCCCCTTCGGCGATGCCCCGGACGCCCCTGAAACCGCCGAGTCAAGGCAGTCCCGGTCGCAACTCGATCACCCAGATTCGAACCCGTTGTTGTCGGAAGGGGACGCCGCGAGAGGCGACACACGAGAGCAAACGGTCGGGGAGATTCGCGCAAGGATTCGCGATGGTTTCTATGACCGGCCGGAGATCCTCGAGGAGACCGTGCAGCGCATCCTCTCGACTCTGGAGGGGTTCAGGGAGCTTCACGCCGGTCGGGGGACGAAGTGGTGACCGGGAATCCCTCCCCGCCGCTGCGGGCCCGTGTGATCGGAGCCGGAGCCGTTGTCACCCTCGAGGACCCGGAACAGGGGACGCGGAGCAGAATGCGGATCCTCTCTCGCTTCGATCGAATCATCGAGGTCGAGCCCCTTCCCGGCGCGGGGGTTCTGCCGCACTTGAGGGATCGAGCCAGTCTTACCCTGCGGGCCGCACGTCCGTCGGGGCTCTTCTGCTTCCAAGCGACGGTCGAACGGACGACCGCGGATGGGAGGGGAGTGCTCCGCCTCGGCGATGCCCCGCCGCGGCGCAGGCAGCTCAGAGGATACTTCCGGATGCCGGTGCGCTTCGGCGTCCTCCTCGATGTCCCATCGGAGGAGCAGATGGCCCCGCTGTTGCGGGCGCGCAATCTCTCGGGAAGCGGGATCCTGCTTCTCGATCCCGACGGACGCCTTCTCATGGCCGCCCGGGTCCGGGTCGGCATTCCTGTGGGACCCAACGGTGAGATCATCCGCCTGACGGCGCGCGTCGTCCGCGTGCAGGAAGGGCCGCGTCGGGCCGCCCTGGTGTTCGACGGGATTTCAGAAGCCTTGCGGCTACTCCTTCTTCGCCACCTCTTCCGGGAACATCGCAGACGCCGCAAGCTCGGGCTCTCTCCGATGGGCTATCTGGCCCCCGTGACCCCCATCGAAAGACCTTGAGAGCCCCCCGACGCCGCTGCTACGTTGACGCGGCGCAATGGAGATCCTTGCAGGGACGCTGCGTCGGGTTCTGGGGCGATCACGCTTCGCTCTCTACGCGCTAACGGAGGACGGGACCCGGCCGGTTCTGAGGACCGCCAGCCCGTCCTGGGCGCCACGCGTCGACCTTCTGCCCTGCCTCGAAGATACCCGCCCGTGGAGCCAGCTCCCGCTGGGCAAGCTCCTCGGCCTCTCCGAAACGCCCGGCCTTCGGGGTGCTTGGCCATCCGTTCGCGACCTCGCGATCTTGGGGCTAGGCGAGGAAGGGGAACTCACCGGTTTTCTCCTCGTCCAGATCGGCCAGCGCTCCCCGCTGCGCCGTATCGGCCGGGAGGGGTGGGCGGAGCTCTCGCGGACTCTCTCGCTCCATCTCCGAGCGGAAGACCTGGCCTATTCGCTCTCCACCCTCCGGCGCTTCGATGAGGTGCTCCTTCAAGATCTTCCGCTGGGTGTCTTCACCATCGACCGGATCGGCAGGGTTACCTCGTTGAGTCCGGTCGCAGCAGGGATCCTCGGCTTCGCTCCCGAGGAGGCGATCGGGTCCGATTGTCTGAGGATCTTCCATCCGGCCGGGCTTGAGGAGAATCCGCTCTCGCTCGGGCTCAGGGGGAAAGCGACCAGCCTCGAACTCTACATCATCGACCGCGAAGGGAAGGAGAAGCCGGTCTGGCTGCAGATGAGCCGGATCCCGGGGGCGGGTGGCGAGGCCGTCGGGGGGCTTCTCGTGATGATCCGCGACACCTCGGAGGAACGGGCGTTCGAGGAGGACCGCGCCCGGCGGGAGCGTCTCGCCTCGATCGGAGAGCTCTCGGCCGGGGTCGCCCATGAGATCCGCAACCCGCTGACCGGTATCGGCAACTGCGCCCAGGTGCTCCGGGACCGGATTCCGCCCGAAGATCCCCTCCAGCGCTTCGTCCAGATCATCCTCGATGAAGCGGCCCGGTTGAACAGGATCGTCGAGAGCCTCCTGTCATTTGCGCACCCGGGCAGGCCGCGGCTCGCCGAGAGCGGGGTCGTTGACATCGTGAAGCGCGTCCTCGATCTCGAGAAGGATCGGATGACCGAGCAAGGGGTCACGGTCGAGGCGAAGATCAGGGGCAGGATCCCTTCGATCTTCGTCGATCCCGACCAGGTCACCCAGGTCCTCTTGAACATCGTGCGCAACGCGATCGAGGCGATGCCGTCGGGCGGCAGGCTTTCGGTCGAATGCTCGGTGATTCGGAGGCGTCCCTACCTGAGGCGCGGCACGGGGCAGCGGAGAACCGATAGGATCCGCTACGATCGACGCACGCCGCTGCGGCGCTATGCCCAGGTTCGCGTCATCGATACGGGCAGGGGAATTCCGAAGGAAGCGATCTCAAGGATCTTTGATCCGTTCTTCACCACGCGGACCAAGGGGACCGGATTGGGTTTGTCGATCTCGCAATCGATCATCAAGGAGCACGGTGGCTTCATCAACGTGCACTCGATCGAGAACAAGGGAACGACCGTGACGGTCGATCTGCCCGTCGAGCGGAGGGAAGGTGACAGAAGAAAGCAATCGCTCTGAGATTGCCCATCGTTTGCTGATCGTCGATGACGAAGAATCGATCCGGGTTTCACTTGCCGAGGCGCTCGCCGATTCGGCGACGCAGGTCTTGACCGCGTCCAACGGGGGCGAGGCATTGGCGGTCCTCGGTTCCGAGGTGGTCGATCTCGTCCTGCTCGATCAGAAGCTCAAGGAATCGGGGGAGGATGGGATCGACATTCTCCGGGAGGTCAGAAAACTCCACCCGGACGTGGTCACGATCATGATGACGGCCTTCGGCCGGATCGACTCCGCCGTCGAGGCGACGAAGCTTGGCTGCTTCCAGTACATCACGAAGCCCCTTGATGTGAATCAGCTGAAGCTCCTGATCGCGTCTGCTCTCTCGACCTCCCGCCTGCGGCGTGAGGTCGAGATGCTCCGCCAGCAGCAGGAGAAGGTCTTCAGCCCCTTGGAGGTGTTCGGCTCGAGCCAGAAGATCCGCGACCTCTTGGATCATGTCCGCCGCGCGGCGGCGTCGCCGACTTCCACGGTCTTGATCAACGGCGAAACCGGGGTCGGCAAGGAGTTGGTCGCCCGGCAGATCCACGCCGCCAGCCCCGTCGGCGGAGGGCCGTTCGTCGACTTCAACGTCAGCGCGGTTCCGGAGAACCTGATCGAGTCGGAACTGTTCGGATACGACAAGGGGGCCTTCACGGATGCGAAGGGGAGCAAGCGGGGTCTCTTCGAGATGGCCGATCGGGGGAGCCTCTTCCTGGACGAAATTGCCGAGATGCCGCAAGCGATGCAGTCGAAGCTCCTGCGGGTCCTCGAGACGAAGTCGTTCCGGAGGCTCGGTTCGACGGTGGACGTCAAGGTCCAGGTCCGCGTGATCGCGGCCACCAACAAGGACCTCGCGCAGGAGGTCGAAACGGGACGCTTCCGGGAGGACCTCTACTACCGGCTCGCGGTGATCCCCGTTAGCGTTCCGCCCCTCCGCGAACGGAGAGAGGACATCCCGGTCCTCGCCCGGCACTTCCTCGAGCGGTTCAAGCGCGAGCTCGGCCGGAACATCCGCGGGATCTCAGCGAAGGCGATGGATCTGTTGACCGTCTATGCGTGGCCGGGCAACGTCCGGGAGCTGCGGAATCTGATGGAGCGGATGGTCCTCATGACCGTGGGCGATGAGATTCTCCCCGAGCACCTTCCGCCGCAGATCTTGGCCGGCGCCTCGGGGCCGCGCGGCGCGAAAAGCGCCTCCTCCATACTCTTCCCGCCCGGCCAGACGGTCACGCTTCAGGAGGTCGAACTCGCCGCGATCACACACACTCTGGGCCTCGTGGGCGGCAACAAGACGAAGGCCGCCGAGATCCTTGGGATCAGCCGCCAGACACTGCGGTCGAAACTTCGCGAGGCTGGAATCGAGGAGGACGAAGCGGCCAGCTTCTGACCCGCCGCCAGGCGGATCGATCGGGCTTTGGCCGCTCTCTAGCGGGCTCGTGGCTCTGCTTCCGCCAGCGGAGCCCGCAATCCCTTCTGGTTGCTGAGGTATCGGTGCGCCCCCATGGCGTGGGGGAGTGGCACGTTGATTGCATGGTTTCCTCCGCCACGGGGCCTTGTGCTCCGGAAGGGGGTCAACCATGTCGGCTCCGGAGAGATTCGATCCGCCCGCCGGCGGGAGGGGGTACGGGATCCTCCGCACACCGGCGCACGGTGCGGTCCGCGGGACGATCGCCGCGATGCAGAGGCATGAGCGGCTCGTCCTCGCCCTTCACTTTTACGAGAACCTCGGCCCGGCCACGATCGCGAGGACGCTTGGGACCCCGATCGG
Source organism: uncultured bacterium (assembly GCA_964575675.1). Lineage (GTDB taxonomy): Bacteria > Eisenbacteria > RBG-16-71-46 > CAIMUX01 > VGJL01 > CAZNRY01. The sequence goes on along the minus strand of CAZNRY010000012.1, from coordinate 10,971 downwards.
CGAGATCGAACGCTTGCTCGACCAGGGCAAGGCAGAGGTAGCGCGCGCTCTCGCGCCGCGGGACCCGCGGGCCGGAGCTTCGGGGACGCATGTGGCCTAGCTCCCCCCATCCCCTTCTCCGCGGAAGGGATGGACCCACTCTGCGCTGCCTCGTCGTCGACGAGGCGCCGGAGATCGTCTCCCAGATTCACGGGCAGGTCTCCGGGCTTCTCCCGGGCGTCATCCTCCTGCCCCCCGCGCGGGACGGGAGCGAGGCTCTTCGAAGGGTCCGCGACTATCGTCCGGACATCCTGTTTCTCGATCTGGACATGCCGCGCATGAGCGGGTTGACCACGCTGCGCGCCCTGGCGGGGGTTCGCCCCGCGCGAACCATCGTGCTCGCCCCGGAGACGCGCGATGGCGGCAGGGCCGCGTGGGAAGCGCTCGGTCTGGGGGCGACCGACTTCCTTCCCAAGCGCGGGAGCGGGGGACATCCCATGATCAACATGTCCGACTCCGACCTTGAAGATCGACTGAGGGTCCTCCTCGGACCGCAGGCGAGGCCATCCGGCGGCAGGGTCGTCAGGGTCAGGACTCGCCCCGCCGCGCAGAGTGAGATGGATTCGCTCGCGGCGCTCGTCATCCTCGCCGAGACGCGAAGATTAGTCGCCACCGCGCGGCGGCTCTCGCGCCTGTGCGGCGACCTGCCGATTCCGCTCCTTCTCGATGTGCCCCATCCGCCCCGCTTCACGCCGGCGATCGCGGAAGGACTCGATAGGATGACCCGATGCCCGGTCCGTGTTGCGGTCCCGGGTGAACGTCTCGCCCCCGGACACATCTTCCTCGTTCCCGCCGGCCGCCACGCATTTCTTCGCGGACCGCGGGGCGAGGTCGACATAAATCTCGCGCCGTTCCCCTGCCGCAGTCTCGGCGCGCTCCACCACAGGCGCTCGATCCGCGCTCTTCTCGACCCCGAGGGATCGATCGGCGGGATCGCGCTGACCGTGCCGCCGTCGGGTTGGGCGATCGCACCTGCGCAGCGGGCGGCCCGCCGGGGACGGTTGTTCTTCCTCTCGACCTGCGGAGATCGCGGCGAAGATCCCTGCCTGAAGATGATCGAGCGGGTCGCCCTCCGGCGCAGCGCCCGGGCCGCCTAACCACCCCCATGCCCAGCGGCGTCTGGTCGACCCCCCGGCGTCCTGAGTCCCATCGCCCCAGTCCCCTTACCCCGAGCGCTTTCTGGCCGCGTCTGCGTGAAGATTGATCGCCCTTCGATCCGCACGGGGATCTGGGTGTCGAACCTCGATCGGGACGAATGACGTAAATGATAATGCGACAAACAAATACGCGTCTTTGTTTCGGTGTTTTCGAACGGCGGTATCTGGGCATGCAGATTGCATCTACCGACCACGCCGCGCGCCCTTGGGCGCCATCCAGCGGCCGGCGAGGGGGAGAGATGAGGAACAAGGGTCAGCGCTCCGTCGAGATGAAGCTGCTCCAGACAGGGGGAAGCGAGCCGGAAATCGGAAGGCGCCCGCGCGCGCGGACCGTGGCCGTCGTGAGCGGCAAGGGCGGGGTGGGAAAGACCACCCTTGCCGTCAACCTCTCCGTCGCGCTCAGCCGCCTCGGCGTGCGCGTTCTTCTCGTCGACGGCGATCTCGGAATGGGCAACGCCGACCTGCTTCTCGGGGCTGTGCCGCGCTTCACGATGCACGACCTGGTCCTCGGCGAGCGCTCCGCGCAGGAGGTCCTCCTCACGACGCGGGACGGGATCCGATTTCTGCCCGGCTCCTCGGGCGTCGAGGAGATGGCGAACCTCGATGAGCTGCGTTGCGAGCGGCTCCTCTGCTCATTGGCGGACGTTGAGGAGGGGATCGACCTGATCCTGATCGATACCGCCTCCGGACTGCACCGCACGGCGACCCACCTCGCGCGGGCGGCCGACGAGATCCTGATTGTCACCACGCCCGAGCCAACGGCCTTCACGGATGCCTACGCGACGCTGCGGGTCTTGAGAAATCGAGCGATTCCCGGAGTTCCCTGGATCGTCGTCAATCAAGCTCGCGATGCCTCGGAGGCGCGCGCGACGGCGGTGAAGATCCGCGGCGTCGCGAAGCGCTTCCTGTCGATCGAGCCCGAGCTTCTCGGGTACGTCCTCGAGGATCCTTCCGTCGGGCATGCCGTGCGCCGGCAGGAACCACTTCTCAACCTCTTTCCGAACTCGCCGGCGGCGGGCTGCATCGAGCAGATCGCGGGCCGGCTGATCGCTCCTTTCGAGCAAGAACCGGAGGCGGCCGGTGATCCATCCCGCCCCCGAAAGCGTGTCGTGAACATGGAAGATGTGCCGGCATAGGCCGCGCGGCGCCTCAACGTCTCTGGATTCGCGGACAACAAGAACCCGTCGGAGGACCAATGCCAGAGTTGAACGCCTTGGCGAGACTGAATCACTTCACGGTCGGTGTCGGCGCGTCGCCGAGTGAACAGAAACGCGCCGAGTCCTTGCGCCGCTATGCGCCTCTGGTCAAGTACGTCGTCGACAGGATCGCGACGGGACTTCCAAAGTCGATCGAGAAGGACGACCTGATCAACACGGCGATCATCGGCCTTTTTGACGCGCTAGAGAAGTACGACCCCGATCGGGGCACGAAGTTCGAGACCTACGCGATCTGGAGGATCAAGGGGGCAGTGCTCGACGAGCTTCGGAGCATGGATTGGGTCTCGCGCACGACCCGGCGGAAGGCCCGCAATCTCGAGAAGGTCTCGAGCGGTCTCGACCAAAGACTCGGCCGCGCGGCGACCGAGATCGAGATCGCCCGCGAGATGAAGATATCGCTCCAGGACCTGCTCCGGATGATCGAGGAGGTGCGCGGGACCGCCCTGCTGTCGCTCGACCAAGCGGTCACGGTCGACGACGACCACGATCTGGCGGGACTCGCCGACATGATCGAAGACGAGGACGCGCCGAACGCCCTATCCATGATCGAGGAGGACGAGGACAAGCGGCTGCTGCTCGACTCCGTCAACGATCTCACGGAGCAGGAGCGGCTCGTCGTCGCCCTGTACTACTACGAGGAGATGACGCTGAAAGAGATCGGAGAGACGCTCCACATCTCCGAATCCCGCGTGTCGCAGATCCACACGAAGGCGATCCTTCGGCTGCGGGGCAGGATGCGCAAGGCCATCGCGGCCTAGGGAAGGGACCGGACGCGTTCCGGTAGAGGCGGGCTGTGCAGAGCCGGAGGAGTTGAGGGGCAGGGGCACTCGGACGGGGCGCCCGTTGACGGATTCAGGAGGGGCAAGAAGATGACGAGAAGGAATGGAAGGGGACCGAGGCAGCTTCAGGATGTGACCGAGAAGTTCCGCAAGGGAGAACTCAAGCTTCTGAAAATCCTGGAAGAGGAAGGACTGATCTCGACGCGCGAGCGGGAGGGCTTGCTCGACCAGGTCTCGCAGGCGGCTTCGCAGAAGAGGACGAGCGAGGTCCTCTCGGCGGCCCACGCCGTTCACAATAAGATCATCCAAGTTTTGAGAAAGGGTACCGTCCCGATCGAGGACCGGGAGAGGACGGAACTCGAGGTCCTCTACGAGATCACGCGCCTCACACAGGTCCCGGACGAGCGCGACCGGCTCTTCGATCGTCTTCTCGATCAGGTCCGCCGCGCGATCCCCTACGAGAACGCGACCCTCTTCCTCGTGAACCGCGAGGAGCAGCGTCTGGTCGAGGTGGCCCGCAAGGGGGAAACCGTAGACCTGATCGGCGGGGTCAAGTTCGACTTCGGTTTCGGCTTCTCGAGCTGGGTTGCGAAGCAACAGAAGCCGATCCTTCTTTCGGAGCTCCACCGTGGCAAGCGAATCGACGGACCCGAGGTCGGGTCGTTCCTCTCGGTTCCGCTGATCGTCCAGGGAGAGCTGACCGGGGTTCTGAACATGAGCCACTCGCGTCCGAAGGGATTCACGGAGGACCACCTCCGCATGGCGATCCTGGTCGCGGGACAGGCGGGAAGCGTCATCCAGAGGCAGTTGATGTATGAGGAAATGGCGCGTCTCGCGATCACCGACGATCTGACGGGACTTGTGAACCGCCGGCACTTCCAGGCGCATCTCGAGGACGAGATCGAGCGGGCGCGCCGTTACGGGAAGTCCTTCTCGGTCGTCATGATGGACATGGACAACTTCAAGCAGATCAACGACACCTGGGGCCACGCCCTCGGCGACCGGATCCTGGCCGACATGGGACGCTTCCTGAAGCGAAGCGCCAGGTCGTGCGATCTGGTCGCCCGGTATGGCGGAGAAGAGTTCATCTTCTTGATGCCGAATACCGATAAGGAGCAGGGGGGGATGGCCGCGGAACGCCTCCGCGCGGCGGTGGGAGACCACATCTTCCCGCGCCGCAAGAAGCTGACCGTGTCGGTCGGCGTTCTGGCCTGCCCGGAGGACGGCGCGACCAGTCAGGAGATCCTCCGGCGGGTGGATCGGGCCATGTACGAAGCAAAGCGCGCGGGGCGCAACCGCGCCGTTACCTACACGAAGGCTGCAGCCTAGGAGTCCCACATGGAGGAACAGTTCGGCCGCTTGTCTACGGAGGTCCCCACTTCGCCGTTGCCCGGCGCCAGGATTCTCGTCGTGGACGATGAGGAACCGGTCCTGGAACTGCTTCAGGACATCCTTTCCGAGTACCCCTACCGCGTGGACCTGGCGAGCACCGGGGAAGAAGGGCTCGCGCGGATTCAGAGCGAGGTCTACGACCTCGTTCTGACGGACCTGAACCTGCCGGGGACCGATGGGCTCGGCGTTCTTCGCGGCGCGAAGCAGAAGGACGCCGATGTGGCGGTCGTGCTCTTGACGGGCAATGCGACCGTCTTCAACGCCATCGAAGCGTTGCGCAAGGGAGCCTACGACTTCGTCCAGAAGCCGTTCCAGCTCGGCGAGCTCGAGGCGTCGTTATCGCGCGCCCTCGAGTGGCGCGCCTTCGCCCTGCGCGAGAGGCGCGAAGGGGAGGTCCGCAAGAAGATCGCGGAAGCGGCCCGGGCGCGCCAGAAGACCCTGTATGAGATCGCAAAGGACATCACCGAATCGCTCCAGCTCGACGCGACCCTCTCGCGTATCGTCGAGCGAAGCCTCGATCTGTGCGCCGCGAACCAGGGGCTTCTCTTCCTACTCGACGAATCGACCAATCAGCTCATCTGCGGTGTCGACCGCGGGCTCGACCCGGAATCAGGCGAGCGCGAGCAGCTGCTGAAGCTTCTCGCGACACCGAACGACAAGGCGATCCTGCTCAAGAGCCCGATCGACGAGACGATCGAGTTCGGCTCCTCGGCGCCGCAGCACGCCTACGTGGTGCCGCTACTCCTCGAGGACGTGGCGATCGGGACGATCGCGGTCCTCTCGGCGCCCGGCGGGAAGATGGAGGAAGACACCCCCGACCTCCTGCCCCAGTTGGCCGGAATGGCGTCGATCGCGATCCGCAACGTGCGATCCTACGAGAAAGCCAGGGAACTGGACCGGCTGAAGAGCGAGTTCGTGGCGGTCGTGTCGCATGAGGTCCGGACCCCCCTCACGTCGATCAAGGGGAGCCTCGAGATCCTCACGGACCCCCGCTACTTCGAGGTGGCGGCGCCCCAGAGGGAGCTGCTCTCGATCTGCCAGGCCAATGTCGAGCGTCTGGAGCTTCTGATCAACAGCATCCTCGATTTCAGCAAGCTGGAATCCGGCCGCCTCTCGTCGAGCTTCGCCGAGGTCGATCTGCGTGGTCTGCTGGAGAGCGCGGTGGCCGACATGCAGAATGTCGCATCCCGCTCTCAGATCGAAATCCGGCTGGAGGTGGGGGATGCGATTCCCCACCTCTGGGCGGACGACCTGCGCGTCAGCCAGGTGGTCACGAACCTTCTCTCCAATGCCATCAAGTTCTCCAACCCGCAGAGCGAGATCCTCGTTCGCGCGGCCGGCGAGCGGGGCGGGGTCCGGGTAGATGTCGTGGACCAGGGGATCGGCATAGCCTCGGAGGACATCCCCAAGCTGTTCCTCAGGTTTCAGCAGCTCGACTCCTCCAATACCCGGAAGGCAGGCGGGACCGGGCTTGGACTCGTGATCTCCAAGGGAATCGTCGAGGAACACGGAGGATCGATCTGGATCTCAAGCGAAAAGGGAAAGGGAAGCACCTTCTCGTTTTGGCTCCCGTCGCTGGACGAGAGCCGGTCCAGCCACCCGGCCGACCCTCCGACGGAATCCGGCCTCTCCTACAAAGCCGCCTAACTCCTTATCGCTGCGTGTGCGCAAGGGGCGAATCCCGCTAGGGATTTGCCCTTGCGTGCTTTGGGCGCATCTGTCTAGATAGTCACTGGATCATCACCTAGGCTGGCTTGGCGCAGGCGTCTTATCTCGGGAGGAATCCGTTGGCGGACCCAGCGACCCACTGCCAGACCGGGTCGAGACCGAATCTGCCTGTTCCCCCGCTCGGAAGCGCGCCGCAGATCCCATCGGACCGTTCCGCAGAGAAGGAGCGCGGCCTGCCCGGCAACGGTTGGCTCATCCTCATTGATCTGCCCATCTTGTCGATCGGACTGGTCGCGGCGGCCCTTGCGGCCCGGGGTTGGGCATCCCAGGGGGGCGACCTCTTGGCGGCGCTTCGCCCGGGCTGGCCATTGCTCCTGAGCCTCGTTCCCTTGAGCCTCGCTCTGGCCGCGGTTTTCGGTCTCTATCGCCCGGGTATCCTCCGTTCCCGTAGCCGGCAGGCGGCCGGGGGCGCCAGGGTTCTCGTCTGGTCGGCAGCGCTCTCGGTCGGTGCGGTCTTCGTCTTCTCGCAAGAGATTCCGAGCGTCCTTCGCGGGTTGATTCTGGGCTACCACGCGGCCCTGGGTATCTGGTTGATCGGCGGCCGGCCCATCATCGCCCCCGCGCTTCACAGCAGGGGGGGGGCGGGGGATGGGCGCGTCATCATTCTGGGGAGCGGCGCCTTGGCGCTCGATCTCGCAAAGGGACTGACGGCCCGCGGATCGCCGAGGACCCGGATCGTCTCCTTCATCGATGACCGTGCGCCCGAAGTCCGAGGATTGAGTCCCTTCCGTGCGGGGGGATTGCAGGATCTTCCCGAGATCGCCGAGGATCTGCGGGCGGATCTGGTGGTCGTTGCGCGCCGCGATATCCCCCGCGAGGAGATCATCCGGCTTTCCGACTCTCTCCTCCAGCGCGGCGTCCGGGTCAAGGTCCTCTCCGACCTCATCGAGCGCCTGTTCAGCTCGATCCCCTTCGAGACGATCCACGGCCACCACCTCCTGCAGGTCGGGGAGACCCCGCTCCGCGGGACCGGATTGAAGGTCAAGCGCGCCATCGATCTCTTCGGCGCGATCTTCGGCGGGATTCTGATCCTCCCCCTTGTCACCGCCATCTCGGTGGCGATCAAGCTCAGCTCTCCCGGGCCCGTTCTGTACAGGCAGCGGCGCATCGGACGCGGCGGCAAGCCGTTCACGATGTATAAGTTTCGCAGCATGGTCGTCGACCAGCAGGATGAAGAGCACCAGCGCTACCTGGCGCAGTTCGTGCTCAACGGGGCTGCGGCGAGCATCGACGTCAGGGGCAAGAAGATCTACAAGAGGGTGGACGATCCACGGATCACTCGCGTGGGCCACATGTTGCGGCGCACGAGCCTGGACGAGCTGCCGCAGCTTCTGAATGTGATCCGGGGAGAAATGACCCTGATCGGCCCACGGCCTTGTCTTCCTTTCGAGTATGATCTGTACGAGGACTGGCAGCGCAGGCGCCTCGATGTGACCCCTGGGATGACCGGACTCTGGCAGGTTACCGGACGATCCTACGTCACCTTCGAGGAGATGGTGCTTCTGGATCTCTTCTACATCGGCAACTGGTCTCTCGGCTTGGACACGAAACTCCTGCTGCGGACACTGCCGGTGATCCTGTTCGGGAAGGGGGGACTCTAGGAAGTGGGTCAAGGCGCTCTGAATGTCGGGGTGATCGGTTGCGGCTACTGGGGGCCGAACCTCGTCCGCAACCTCTTCGAGAACCGGCTGGCCGGGAAGGTCGTCGTCAGCGACCTCGTGCAGGCGAAGTTGCAGAAGATCGCACACCGTTACCCTGCGGTCGAGGTCACGACGGACGCAGGCGAGTTGATCGACCGACTCGACGTCGATGCGGTGATGATCGCGACGCCCCTGTCGACCCACTTCGATCTCGCCATGCGGGCGCTCGAGGCCGGCAAGCACGTCTTTGTCGAGAAGCCCTTCACCGCCTCCAGCCGGCAGGCGCTCCGCCTGATCGAGGAAGCGGACCGCCGGAAGCTAACCCTGATGGTCGGCCACACGTTCCAGTACTCGCCCCCCGTGATGAAGATCAAGGAGGTCCCTGAATCGGGGGGGCTTGGGCAGATTTTCTACTGCAGCTCGACGCGGGTGAACCTGGGCCTGCACCAGAAGGACGTCAGCGTGATCTGGGACCTGGCGCCCCACGACCTCTCGATGATCTTCTACTGGCTCGAGGCCGCGCCGATCGAGGTGCTCGCGACCGGGAAGGACTTCGTCCAGAAGGGCATCCCTGACGTCGCGTTTCTCTTCATGCGGTTCGCCTCGGGCGCGATCGCGCACGTTCAGGTCAGCTGGCTCGCCCCGTCGAAGCTTCGCCGAACGACGATCGTCGGCGACGCGAAGATGCTCGTCTATGACGACACCGAGCATCTCGAGCAGGTGAAGCTCTTCGACAAGGGGGTCCACTTCAAGGATCCGGACACGTTCGGCGAGTACCAGCTCTCTTACAGGACGGGCGACATCATCTCGCCGAAGATCGAGTCGTTCGAACCGCTTCAGGCCGAGGTGGCCGATTTCCTCGGTTCGGTGCAGTACGGCCGCAAGCCTCGGAGCGACGGCCATTCGGGGCTCCGCGTCGTCCAGGTTCTCGAGGCCGCCGAGCGATCCCTGATGAACTCCGGCCACATCGAGGTCCTCTCGCAGGTCGGGAGGATTTGACCCCTCAGACACCCTCGATGATCCGGTTCCGTCGCGGCATGCTCGTTCTCCTCGCGGGGGTGTGTCTGCGGGCCGCCTCGCCGGCCGCCGCCGCCGGATCCTTCGACGACCCGTTCTATCGATGGGACCTCGAGCGCTACCGAATCGAACGTTTGCCCGACGCCCCGAGCGGCGGGATCCTCCCTCTCCCCGACTTTGGGCGCAGACTCCGCGCCCCCGAGATCCGGGCGGCCGCTTTGTCGCTTGATCTCGCCCGCGCGGCGAGGACGATCCCGCTCGAGGAGGGCGATGGCAGTCATGTCCGCGACGGCATCGGCATGCGGTATGGCGTCGACGGCCGCCTCCCCTTCCTCCTGAACGGGCAGATCGGCCTCGCCGCACGCATCGTCGTCCGCGAGGGCGAATCGCCAGCAGGTTCCTTGCTCGAACGTAATCTCGTGTGGCGGACGCGGAAAGTCGAGCTGCTTCTCGGGATGACCCGCTCGTTCTGGGGAGACGGGAGTGAGGGGAGTCTCCTGCTCGGCCGGACGGCTCCGCCGCTCGACATGGTGAGGATTCGCTCGCTGAGGCCATGGGTCGTTCCGTCGACGCGATCGATCGCCCGCTTCCATGGATCGTTCTTTCTGGCCTATCTCGACGACCGCTTCCGGACCGTCCCGTACCCGCTCCTGCAGGGAAGCCGGTTGGAGTGGGAACCATCGCCCTTTGTCCGTCTCGCCGCGACGCGCACGATCATGATGGGCGGCGCGGGCCGTACGGATCGGCTCAAGGCGGCCGACCTCTGGAACATCTGGTGGGCGCGCAACGAGAACGCGAGAGGACCGCGGGACTACCGCGACACCGACCAGAAGGCCTCTTTCTCCTTCGAGCTGCGTCTTCCTTCCCGCGAATGGACCCCGGTCTGGTTCGAGGGTGCGCGTTTTTTCTATGAATACGCGGGGGAGGACGCCTTCCATGGTCTCCTGCCCACGGCGGTCGCGCACTTGACGGGCGGAACCCTGGCGGTCTCGGGGTGGCTCGCCCTCGCCGAGTTCTCGGAGACGGTCGACGATGCGAACTGGTGGTACACGAACCATACGGTCTACGGTCCGGACGCCTATTACTACCGGGGCTACGTTCTTGGCCACCCGATGGGACCGAACGGGATCTCAGGCCACGTGAGGATCTGGAGTCCCGAAATCGCTCGGGGTCGGGGCCAGCTCTGGCTGCGCGCGAGGGGACACTACGATCACGAGAGCCGTCGCACGCAGTGGTGGGACGAGAGCGCTGGAATCAAACTTCGAACGCCATGGGGCGCGCGGAAGCTGATCGAGGCGGGGCTCGAGACCTATCGCGAGGCCAAGGCCGTCGGCGCGCACCCAAAGCAGCCCATCTCTTGGAAGGCATCATTGTCCGTCGCTCTCGCCGGAAGTTCGCCGGGGGACGCGTTGACCGAACCTGCACCGGGCTGGTAGCCTACGACTCCATCATTCCTTCCGGGTCGAAAAGGGGCGCCGGAGGCTAAGGAGGCGTCTGATGGCCGAGATGGCGAAGGCCTACGATCCGAAAGAATTCGAAGGACGGTGGTACGAGCGCTGGGAGCGCGACGGCGCTTTCCGGCCCGAGGGCGCGCCCGAGGCAGAATCCTACACGATTGTCATTCCTCCCCCCAACGTGACCGGCGGATTGACGATCGGCCACGTCCTCAACAACACGATCCAGGACGCGCTGATCCGCTGGCGGCGAATGCAGGGTTTCAGAACGCTCTGGCTTCCCGGGACCGATCACGCCGGAATCGCGACGCAAAACGTTGTGAAGCGGGATCTCGATGCGCGCGGCCAGAGCGCCGCGGCCATGGGTCGGGAAGCCTTCGTCGCCGAGGTGTGGAAGTGGAAGAAGAGCTACGGCGGCACGATCATCCGCCAGCTCCGCCTGCTCGGCGCTTCCTGCGATTGGGAGCGGGAGCGATTCACCCTCGATGAGGGGCTCACCGAAGCGGTCATCGAGGAGCCTTACGCGCTCTACGACGACCTCCGCTCCC